>NZ_JBHVQT010000021.1:69601-148918 GCF_042886315.1 Streptomyces sp. NPDC058001 | reverse complement strand
AGTTTCCGCATGGCGTCAGCCTCCTGTGAGTCGGTATTCGGCGTACAGACCAGCACGGCGCGCAAAACTCATCGGTCAGGCCACACTGCCGCAGTGGATACCGGATTTACTGCGGCGGAGCCCCTACCGTGATCATCGCGACCTGCGGCGGATTCTCCGGCCTCCGCAGGCGAGGAGTACGCATTTACTGCGGCAGTGCCGGAAGAGCGGGGCCAGCGTGGCGATCGAACCGGTGACTGAACTCGGAAGCGGGGGCGCGCTCCGGCTGCCGCGCGCCCGGGTGGTGCCCCTGTCCGCCCCGCCCTCGTCGTACACCGCGGCGGTCGAGCGGTACCTCACCGGTGCGGGCATCGCGGAGTCCTCCGCGCGGATCTACCGGATCTCGCTGACGACGTGGGGGTATGCTCGCCGGCGAACCGGCGCCGACCGGGCCCGCCCGCCAGGGCGCGAAGCCGCCCGTCTTCCCCGTCGCCGCGATCAACGACCCGGCGCTGCCGGAAGTGATGGCCGAGCTGGCGGCGGCGCGGGCGGACGAGATGGACGCCGATACCGTCAACCGGGAACTGTCCATCGCGCGCAAAGCGATCGGCTGGTGCAGCGCCAGGGCTGGATCGAAGGCAACCCGACGATCGGCATCGAGCGGCCAGCACCGCCGGACCGCACCAAGGCCCTGGCCGAGAACCAGATCGCCGCCCTGTGGCGCCTGGACGTCGCCCTGCGGGAGAAGACGTTCCGGAAGTTGCTCTACGAGTCGGCGGCGCGGGCCGATGAGCTTGTCCTTTATGGTCCGAGTCGGTTTCGTTCGGTGATGCGCTCGGGTCGTTTCACGGTCTTGTCCACGTCGTAGCGGGTGGCGGGCCGCCGGTTCTTTGAGCCAAGTGGTCTTCCAGGTCCGGGAGTTGAGGGTCTGGGTGCATGGGCCGGACAGTGCGGGTGCGGGCGGAGGTTCCGAAACCCTCGGCGGACTCGGGCCGGGGTGAGCCGGCCGGGTTCGGCGGGCTTCCCCCACGGCCGTCGCAAGTCGGCGGCGGCGTCGCGCAGAAGTCGGATCTGGGTGTGCGCGGCGATGATCAGCCATGTCCAGCGCTCACCGGCCTGAGGGGTTCGCAGCTTCGGACGGGTCCACCCGAGGGTCTGTTTCATCATCCTAAAGAGGTGTTCGATGTCGAATCTCCTCAGGAACGCCTGCCAGCGCACGTCGACGTCCTCGCTGTTCAGGGCGGTGGCGGACGACCGGAGCCAGAGCGGGAGCGGGTCGCCTCCGCCGGGCAGGCGGTCGGCCTGGAGGCGGGTCAGCGTGCCTTCGATGATGGGGAGTTCGCCAGTGTGGTCGATCCACGCGGAGCGGGTGGTCAGGCGGGGGTGGATGCGGTCCCAGGCCATCGCGCGGACAGTGCCGTACCGGTCGGTGACCTGCACGGTTGCCGTGTCCGGCTCGCCCCAGGTCTGCGGCTTGGCGAAGCGGAACTCCTTGCCGTGCTTCGGCGGTCGCCCGCCCTGGGGTAGGCCAGGGCGTACTCCTTGAGCGAGGGCGTCGGCCGTCGCATCACCCGGTCCGAGCGCATGCGTCCAAGGACCTCGACGGGGAGCCCGTCGAGGAGGTGGGCCATGCGCGGGGCGTCGTAGCCGGCGTCGAAGACGATGAGGATGTCGCGGTCGCCGACGTGCCGGCGGCCCATCTCGACGAGGTCGGTGACCACCCGGCGGAGCTGGGCGGCGGTGACCTCGGCGACGTCGTCCTCGGGGCCGAGACGGACGGCGTCCAGGAGCTGGCACCAGGACGTCCGGCCCGATTCGAGGGCGGCGACGAATGAGTACGGTCAGCCGGGTATGGACTGGTCCGAGGAGCGTCCGCTGCGGCCGTAGACATGACAGAACAGGCGGTCCGCGCTGGTCGGCGCGTCGGGGCGGAGCCAGTTGCTGACGTCGACGGCCAGGACCAGGCGCCCGTCGGCGGCCCGCGGCATCGGCAGACCGGCCAGCACCTGCCGCAGCCGGGGCACATCCACATTCCCGTGGTTCAACGCCTCGTACATCGCGCCGTGCCCACGCCGGTGCTCGGCCACCAGCGTCAGGTCCACCGGCGACGTCACCGGACCGTCCACGCACAGCAACGTGTCCACGAGCTCGAACAGCTCGTCCCCACGCGCGGTCAGGCAGTCGAATAAGTCCTCCCGGAAGCGTGACGCCTGCGCGAACGCTTCCCCGGGGCCGGCGTCAGGCAGCAGACTCACCTTCACGGCCTTCGTCTCGATCGGTGCACCTTGGTCGGAGCACAGGATCAGACGAAGGCCCTGTTCATGTCCGGGAAACCCCCGTACGGACGATCATGTTCGGCGTATTGTTCGAGGCCCGCCCGCAACGGGCGGCCTCAGAGCAGAATGACGTCGTCATGGACACGCATCTCCTCCAGCTCACCGCCCACGGCCTCGTACTTCGCCAATGGACGAGCGCCGACCTCGCCGCCATGCAACAGCTGTTCGACGACCCCGATGTCGCATACCGGACCCCGTTGGAGTCACCGTTCGGCCAGGCCGCCGCACTGCGATACCTGCACAGCGCGGAACGAGCCCGACGGGACAACGACCGGATCCACCTGGCCATCACCACCGATGGGCACCAAGCGCTGGGAGAAGTCCTGCTCAACCGTGCCACTGGCAGCATCGGCTACATCGTCGGCGCCGCCCACCGGGGGCAACGGCTGGCAGTACGCGCTCTGCGAACGATGACCGAGTTCGCGCACACCACCCTCGCCCTGCCGAAGGTGATCCTTGAGATCGAACCTGACAACCAGCCCAGCACCGCCGTCGCACGATCGGCCGGCTTCCACCCATCCAGCTCGGCCCCCGAGACCGTCACCGACAAGGGCCGGACCTACGACCTACTCACCTGGGAACACAACCTGACTGCCGCCGATCGAGGTTGAAGAACAAGCTGAGCTTGTTCTTCAACGTTTTGGCCGGTGTCGGGAGCCCGGTCTCATTCGAGCGTCTTGGGTCGGTCTGATGGTTGCCCATGTCATGGTGGGTTGCTACTGGTCTGCGGAGTTGCTACGGGCCGACGCGAGCTCGATGCCGCGAATTCTGCGGAGCCAGCCGAGGAACAGCCGGAGCGCGATTCCGCACCCGGCGCACCAGCCCCAGCCCTCGGTGACAAGCGCGTGCAAACCGTCCTCGTGCTGGATGTACACGATCTGCGCACCGACGGCCAGCGCGATGAGCCCGTGCGTACGCGACTCCAGCGACAGCAGCCAGTCCACCGGCATCCATAGTGGAGCAGCAAGGTCGTTGAGCCGCATCCGGAGCGCCGCCCGGAGGAAGCCGATGGCGTAGCGCATCCTGCGGCGTGAAGAGAGGACGATGCCGTTCCCGGGGTCGCCGGCAAGGACTGCGGCCCACTCCTCTCGCAGGTGTGCCCTACGGTCTCCGGCGACAAAAGAAGCGAAATCCACAGTCCGAAGGCCAGCCCTGCTGCCCGGGGCAGTGCCCGTAGGGGCGGTCTCAGGCCCCTCCTCCACTGCCTGAGTGCCCTTGCGCAGGGCGGTGAGCAGCAGACCGGCCGCGGCAACCAGGAGCGTGACCGCCGCTACCGCGCCAAACACCCAGCCGCCGGTGAGCACGGTCTGGGCGATCGCTGGCTCTGGGACGAGCATCTTCAGGATGTAGCCGACAAGCAGCAATACTGCTGCCAGTGCGCCGGACAATATCGGTGCCAGCACGGCGACAACAGCAACCAGCCCGGCGCCGGCGACCTCAGCGGGACGCCCGTCGGTGCTCACGCCGTTCCCCCTTCGGCCGCTGCGTGCAGCCCGAAGAGTCGAGGCTTCCGCTCTCTGGCCTGCCGGGCTGCACGCTGACCGACGGCGGTGAGTTCGTAGTAGTACCGCCTCGGCCGCCCCGGGTGCTCACCCGTCTCCTCATACCGGGTGGCCCATCCCGCGTCGACCAGGCGCTCAAGGATGGGATACACGGTCCCGGACCCGAGGTCGGTTTCTTCGCAGATCTTCAGCCCCCACGCGGGATCGTCGGCAGTGGATGCCAGCAACACCTTGATCACTTCAAGTGTTGGCCGTGTAAGACGAATTGATGCCATGTCACGAGTGAAGCATCTGCGCCGACCATGTGTCGAGTACGAGATTCGGGTGTCTTGGCTCCCAGTGACCGCAGCGCGTGAGTGGCGCTGGGGGTCAGCTTGTCTACAGAGCCTCGGGTCTCGAACGATGCTCCGAACTTGATCGTCCGTACGGGGATTCCGCCGACGTGAACACAGCCTTCGCCTGATCTTGTGCTCCGACCAAAGACGCACCTGACCCGCACGAAGGCCGGGGGAGATTGAGCCTGCTGCATCACGATGCCCACCGTGAGCCATTCGCTGTGGCATCACACTTCCGGGACCACCTCTACGCATGTCTGACCGTTCGAGGCGACGAGCTGTTCGAGCTGACCGACGCCTTGCTCCGCGCCGACGGGCCGGTGACGACACCGGTGGACCTGACGCTCCTGGCCGAGCAGCGCCGCGGGCACGGCTCGTTGTACGACGCCTTGAACCACGGCCGGATCGATGCCGATCGGCTGCGGCGAACTCTGGCCGTGCTCCCCCAGCCCCAGGCGGCCGACGGGCGGCTCGTCCTGGCCGTGGACGCGTCCAACTGGCTGCGGCCGGACGCATCCTGCAGTGCAGAGCGGCTGTTCTGTCACACTTACGGTCGCAGCAAGGACCAACACCTGATGATCCCCGGTTGGCCGTACTCCTTCGTCGCCGCGCTCGAATCCGGGCGCACGTCCTGGTGCCAACTGCTGGACGCGGTCCGCCTCGGCCCCGCCGACGATGTCGCCGAAGTCACCGCCGTCCAGGTCCGCCGCGTGGTCCAGGACTTGATCGCGAGCGGGCGGTGGCGCCAGGGCGACGCGGACATCCTCATCGTCTTCGACGCCGGATACGACTCCCCGCGCATGGCACGCCTCCTTCACGGGCTGCCCATCGAGATGCTGGGACGGCTGCGGTCGGACCGGGTGATGCGCAAGTCCGTCCCCGTACCGTGGGTCTCGCCGCCGCAGGACGGACGGCCCCCCAAAGCACGGCAAGGAGTTCCGCTTCGCCAAACCGGAGTCCTGGGGCGAGCCCGACACGGCCACCGTGCAGGTCACCGACCGCTACGGCACCGCGCAGACGATGGCCTGGGACCGGATCCACCCCCGGCTCACCACCCGTTCGGCCTGGATCGGCCACGACGGTGAACTTCCCATCCTTGAGGGGACGTTGATCCGCCTCCAGGTCGACCTTGAACTCGTCCGAGTAGTCCTTCATCGCCATCGGCGGTCTTCTCGCTTCCTCCGAATCAAGCAGATCCAGTATCAGCGTGTCCACCACTCAGGGGGGCCCCGAAACCCGTCTCCGAGCGGCGCCGGCCCGTGCTCACTCTCTGGATGCCGCCGCCAACCAAGTCCGCCAGACGTGACACGTATTCGGCACCTCGGGACGGTCCAGTGGCCAGAGAACGTACCCGGCATGGCGCCGCGCCCCCACCCAGCCGCTCGTGCCACGCGTCGGCACCATCGACACGCACACCCGCATCCGCTTCCCTCATCACCCGGTAGATCATGCTCTACTCCAAGCCGAAACCTGCCTTCATTTGAGCTACTCGAACGAGGCCAACCGGCTCCGGTCGGCCCGGGAGCGGCGGCCTGAGCACCCCGGCGTCGAGGAAGCGGAGAAGTACCTGAGGGCCCTGTACGAGAATCGGGGCAAGGGCGCCCGCGAGCTGTACACGGAGCTGCTCGCGGACGTCAATCCGGTGATGCAGGCCCGGACCAATTACGCGGCAGCGCTCGAGATGCCGGCCGGGCTGCCTCAGTTCTTCCTCGGCGCTTGACCGCTCACCGCGGCCGGCGCGGTGCGGGCCGCGGATCGCCGCACTCCCGTGCCAGGGCTTCGGCCCTGGCAGGTACGTCCTCGGCCCGGTCCTCGGCGTCCTGCGCGAGGCAGCGGGAGAAGTCGTCACCCAAGGGCGCTGACAAGCCGGTGCAGCAGCGCGCCCGGCGGTCGAGGCAGGCCAAACGGCTGTCGGGTGTGGAGCCGGGGCCGTTGTAGTGCTCGGCGTCGTGAGCAGCCCCACCAGCTCCGCGACCAGCAGCCTGTCCGTCCCGTTCCGAGTGTCGAAGACCAGCGTGAACAACGAGACTGAGGGCATGCATTGCTTGTGGGTGGAGCCCTGGGGAACCGACCACTGGATGCGCCAGGCCCGACGCCGACCCCGCCTGGCGATTGGGCGGTGCGCGAACCGGGGTCAGCTTGGCCAGTTTCTCCCGGCTGACGCCGCCACACATCTTGCTCTACGGTTTTTTGCCAGTGTCCAGAGTGGGTCGGGGGTTCGGGTGGACGGTGTGGAGTCCGATCAGGTCAGGGTGAACGTGTTCGTGCCCGCGGATCCGGATCTGATCGTCGGCGCGCAGGAGGCGTTCGCGGCTGCCGCGAGCGTCGGAAGGAGCATCGACGCTCGTGGGACCGTACCCCTCGGCGACGTCCTGCTGATCGGTTCGGTCGCGACGCACGCCCTCGCCTACCTGGTCAACACGTTGCGTAAGGCGTGGAGCAAGGGCGTCGTGATCGACGCGCTCGGCCAGCAGCTCACGGTTCGACAGGACCCGGCGCTGCCGCGCGGCTTGGTCGTCGTGCGCTCCAAATCGGGTGAGGTGACCGTTCGTGACGGGGTCGGGCTGACCGACGTCATCGCGGGGGCGCTGCCCTCACGCGGGAATGGCAGCACGAACGTCGGAGGCCCGGACGGTGCCTGATGTGGGACGCAGCAGCCTGTTCGCTCGGCAGCAAAATCACGAACTCGCCGCCGAGGCAAGGAAGATGAGCAGGGCTTTTGCCGACTTCTCCTACCTCCGGTGGGTCACGGGCGACAACGACCCGGAGCGCGCCTGGGAAGGCTACTTCGCTCGCACTCAACCGCAGGTCAGAGCGGTTCTCGATGGGCTGCTCGCGACGTTCCCGCCGGAGGACCGTGGGACGGCGATCCAGCTCGCTGGTGCGGTCGAGGCATTCTGCCTTCCGTCCACCGCCGTGGAGTCGCGGGTCTTCGAAAGCCCGGGGCCTTCCGTCGGACACCTCATCGGCATCTCGCCGCTCGTCGTCCAGCTGAGCGCCGAAATCGCCTGGGGCCTGCACATGGCGCACCCCTATGCGCCGGAAGCGCTCCCGGCGGGGTGGCAGACGGCCACGATGCACGCACAGGAGTCATTCGCGCTCACCGTCTTCCAGTTCGTGCGCGCAGTGGAGAGGCCCGGCGAGGCCCCGGTGCCATTCAGCATGCTCAACACCGCGAGCGAGCGGATCGAGCCTGCCGAATCCCCTGCCTCGACCAATCCGCGGAGCTTCCACGACGCGGCCATGATTTTCGCCCTCGCCCACGAACTGACCCACGTCCGGGAGGGCCACCTGTCGTCCGGGGAGGGGCAGAGCACGGGTCCGCTGCTCATTGACCAGCGCATCGCCCCCCTCATGGGGGTCTCCGACCAGGAGAACGAGGAACTCACCGCGGACGCCTCGACGTTCACCACGTGCTTCAACTACCTGCTCGCCACATGGGACTGGGCCGAGGAATTCCGCAAGGGTGCCGGGCAGTCCCGGAAAGGTCACACGGATACGCGGCAGTGGAATCTCATGGCCTGGAAGAGCGCGATCCGCGCGACCGAGATGTGCGAGGCGTACTACTCCGCAGTCCTGCTCCTCGCGAACCTGACCGAGCGCGGCGGTGACGAGGACACGGCACGCCGTCTCCAGACCACGGGCATGCGGTTGCCTTATATCCAGCATGCAGTACAGGACGTACGGCAGAAGATGCTGGTGCCCGGATACGGGCCGTTCATGTGGACCGAACGTGACGTCGCCTACCGCAAGGCACAGCACAGCTGGCGCCTGCACCTGATGGAGAACCTCCTGCCCCAGACGAGCCGCCACCGGCCCACGCACCCGCCCGACCTGGCCGACCGCTATCCGACCCCGGACGAGATGTGGCAGGACCCGGCGAGCGCCGCCACAGCCCTCCCAGTGCTGGAGGAACAGCTCGCGGCATTGCAGTGCGAGCTGGGGCCCAGCCACCAGAACACCCTGGCCACCCGGGTCACCGTAGTCATGATGCGGTTCGCGGCCGGTGGCGACGCCCACGCGGCCATGGCCGAACTGCGCGTCGTGATCGCCGACATGACGCAGGCCCTGGGGCCCGGCGACCCCTCCACCTTCGCCGCCCGCCACAACCTGGCGCAGGTGCGGCGAAAGTCGGGGGACCGGGCGGGAGCCACCGCAGCCTTCGTCACACTGTTCCTCGAAGAGTTACGGGTGCTGGGCCCCGACCACCCGGAGGTCCTGGACACCCGCTACGAGCTTGCCCATCTGCGAGGGGAGGAGGGCGACGTGGCGGGAGCCGTCGCCGCCTTCACCTCACTGCTCGCGGACCAGGAGCGTCTGCTGGGCCAGGACCACGTCCTGACCGAAATGACCCGCCACAGCCTCGCCCAGTGGCGGCGGGAGAGCGCGAACCCGCCGCAAGAGGCCACGGCCGTCCCCAGCGGGCCGCGGATCGCCCACGCTCCCGTGTTCAGCCCCGACCACCCCAACACGCTTCCCGCCTACGAGGCCAGGCTCGCCCACCTGGAGCGCAGCCTCGGCCATGGGCACCCCGACACCCTCACCACCCGGTGGTTTCTCGCCACACTTCGAGCAAAAGCCGGAGACGCGTCCGGAACCGCTGCCGCCTACGCCGGCCTGCTGGAGCATGACCTGCACGCCATGGCCTTCGACGACACAGACATCGACGTCCTCCGCGCCAACCTCGAATACTGGCGGAGCCTTGAGCCGCGCTGAGGCCGGGTCATATCGGCGTGACGTCAGGCCGGGCAAGGTCCGGTGCGACTTTCCCCGGCCGACCGCGCTCACTCATCGCCGGCGGCGTGCTCCTCACGCAGGGGCCGCAGGCTGCCGGGCAAGTCGGGGAGCTGGAAGGAGTACCGGCCCAGCACGTCGATGTGGTGTCGTACGAACGGCGACAGCCGGGCGATGTCCTCGTCGCGGAGCTGCGTGAGGACGGCGTCTATGCAACGGGTGTTGAAAAGGACAGGGAGTTGAGGACCAAGCCGAGCACGGCGATCTGGTCCTCCATGCCGTCCTGGCAGCACTGGCAAAGCTGCCCCGAGCGACAACTCCTCGAAGTCCGCGACCGCGGTGGTTGCCGGCCAGGGGCCTCGGTGGTGAGCCAGGTACCTCGGTCTACCCATGAAGAGTCCGAGGTACGATCCGAGGCGCGAAGGATGCGCTCGCCTTCGGACGCGAGTAGCTCTGCGGGCCAGAGGAGTTCGTAGTTACTCAGTCCAGGCTCACCGTCACATCATCGCCCATCAAGATCAGGGCCCTCGTTGAGAGTTCGGTTTGATGAGGGATCGGATAGCTCGTACTGCTGAAGGTTGAGTGCCCAGGATGGGACGGAGGCTGGCAGGCTTCTGGGCCGGTCAGCCCAGCTTCTCGTGGGCCGCGTTGAGGAAGGTGTTCATGGGTCCGCGCAGATGGTCCCACGCCGCTTCGGGCCGGCCGAGGGCCTCCCACAGAACATGGTTCACCGCGCTCGCGTAGTCCCAGGCGAGCTGATAGGGCTGCGGCCCGATAAGCACGAGGATCATCCGCTCGCAGACCCAGAGGCGCTCGATGAGGGCCCGTTCGTCGGCGAGCCACTGAGGTGTGCGGCCGGAGGACCACTCAGGTGCCTCGTAGCGTTCCTCGGCGAGGCGTATCCCTTGCTGCGCGAGCTGGATGAACTCCCGCAGCACCT
Organism: Streptomyces sp. NPDC058001; assembly: GCF_042886315.1. Classification (NCBI taxonomy): domain Bacteria; kingdom Bacillati; phylum Actinomycetota; class Actinomycetes; order Kitasatosporales; family Streptomycetaceae; genus Streptomyces; species Streptomyces sp. NPDC058001. The sequence continues at coordinate 139,092 of NZ_JBHVQT010000021.1, read as the reverse complement.
CAAGCCGTTCAGCGCGGCGGGCCTCCGCCAGCCGCACGGCCTGGCGCTTGTCCTCGGTACGAGCGGCCTGGCGCGCGGTGGTGAACTGGGCCAGGTAGGAAAGACCTCCGCCAATTACGACACCGATCAATGACGCCCAGACCTGATTCACCCGTTCACGTTAGCCGACAGCGCTGCGCCGTTCTGGCGGAAAGTCCGTTGATCACGTGACGCCCAGGATGGAGAGTGGTCGGGTGATGTCGCGGGCGTGGTGGGCGGAGGACGGCGGCGATGTTGGTGTGGCTGAAGAGCCGGAGTGCGCCGGGCTGGCCAGGTTTCGCAGGGCGGCCAAGATCCGGGGCTCCGTCCTTCTCACGATCGGCGCGGAATGATCACGTGAGTCCGAGAGCGGGCGACGGTTGTGTCATGTCCCGCCCGTGATTCCGAGGAGTTGACGTGGGAGGTCACCAGGTCTTGGGCGGGGGTGGCTTCGTATTCGAGTGGATACAACAAGACCTCGCCTCCTCGGGCTTCTACCTGGAGATGGTCAAAGGCGTGAGCGTCGAGGAGCTGGCAGCGATGCGGGGGGCGGATCCGGCCTCGGCATCATGTCTCCTGACACCTTCAACACGGCGTTGCACCGGTCCAGCAACATCCCCGACTGGGCCAGGTTCGGCGAGCACGCAGAGTGGGCCTTCGCCCTGTGCGGGGGCGACGACGGCTTCTACATGCAGCGCCCTGACCACGTGAAGCATCTGTGGGAGGGCCGCACATGGCTGACCATCATGGACACCACCATGGACCCACCCATCATCGATGTGATCGTGGACGGAAAGCTGAACTGGAGTTACCTCGACGGCGAGGTTCACGAGGCGGTCAGGACGGACCACCCCCTCACCCAGCGGATGATCGCCGAGATCGGGCTCGGCAGCGTCGACCCGGACCCTGACTTCCCCGACGAGCCGGACGAGTGGGGGCTGCATGTCCCGGACGTCCGGGACGTGTACCGGCTGATGGGCGAACACTACGGGCTGAGCCTTCCCCGGAGAACAATTGTCGGCGAGGAACTGGCCGGGGTGTTCACCTCCCCGCGCGTGTACGCCAACGGGGAGCCGAACACCAGGTACGACAACATCCGCCTACCCTGACCTCAAACCGTGTCCTGCGACAGGAGGCCGACGCCCATGTCTTGGAGCACGGCCGCGGGTGAACCAGTGAGTGTCCTGCGCCGGAATTCATCGGGACTTCCGCGGCACCGACTATTTCGGCTCCCGCCCTCAGACAGAAGGTACGCAGGCTGCGTCGATCCGGTTCACCACCCCACCAGCCCTTGATCTCGCAATTACGTACTGCCACGTAAGGGATGTCCATGAACTGCTTCTCGCGCCTCACCCGCCGGTCCCTGGCTCTGGTGAGCACCGCGCTGCTGTCCGGTGGGATGGTTACGGCGACGGCCACCGAAGCGTATGCCTCAGAGATCATCGTCATCGACGGATACACCCAGACGGTGAAGGAAGCGGCCAGGCCCCCTCACGTGTCCCACCAACCAGGTTCTGCTCGGCCGGGAGCACCACGGCCACGAGAAAGGGAACACCACGTACTACTGCGGCGTCATCCTCATCGACGGGCAGCAGGTGAAGGTGAGCCCGCCCACCTGGATCGACTCCCAGCGGGAAAGCAACTCGTACTTCTCGGCTCCGCCCAACGAGGTCCTGGTCGGCCGGCAGCACTCCGGGGACGAGAACGGCCCGACCTGGTATCAGTACGCCAGGATCACCGACTGACAGACATGTCGACACACCCGGCGGGCCCGACAGCCTCCGTGTCGGCCTGACCGGACACCCGCCGGGTCCACCGACATCTCAGCGACAACAGCACCTATGGCACGACGCCCCGCCCTGACGGTAGCCACGGCAGCCGGCGGCGGGACGTCGTCGTCCCTGCTTCGAGCAGCGGCCCCTGCTCTCGTCCCACACGCGAGGCCGGCTACCGATCGGCAATCAGACCAACCACGAAGCACGCACCGGCGGTGACCGGAGCAACCCCCGGAATCGAAAAGTCGCCGACCGTAGAGCTTCCCGAAGTCGAGTTTCGACAGCATTCTCGCGAGACGGCGGCCGTGGCTGCGGGCGTCCGGCCCGGCGAGTCGCATCCACCCCCGAGGGTGGTTTGGTGTGGCATCGTGCGCGTGTCTGGCGCTGGGGTGAAGCCCGGCTCCTAGGGTTCTGGCGTGGACATTCCTTCTGAGTCGATCGGCAGTATCCCCCGTTCCCCGGAATTGCTCGCCGCGCTCGCCGCCCATGAATCAGGCCAACTCGGCGACGTGGATTGCCGCGAGATCGCATCGCTGGCAGTCAAAGAGACCATCCAGTCCTTGGAGGCGGCAGGCGAGCAGGTCGTCACCGACGGCGAGCAGACCAAGTCCAGTGCCTGGACGTACCCGATCGCCGGCGCGGACAACCTCACTGCGGACGGCGTGGTCATCCCCTACGCGGACGGCCACCAGCGCCAGCTTCCCTGCCTGACGGCGGGCCCGTTCCGCTACCGCACCAACGCCGCGCAGTACCTCCAGACCGCGAAGCAGTACACGAATGCCCCGGTCAAGCAGGCCGTGGCCACCCCGTCCCTGATGAGTCTGCTCTACCCGCCGTCCGGCATCGACGGATACGCGCGTGAGGCGTTCATCCAGGACGTACTGAACGAGGCCGAAAAGGACGTCCGCGCCTGTCTGGACGCCGGCGCGCACAAGGTCCAGCTGGACTTCGAGGAGGCCCGCCTCTCGCTCAAGCTCGACCCCAGCGGCGGCGTGCTGAACGACTTCGCCGAACTCAACATCCAACTCCTGCAACGCTTCACCGAGAAGGACCGGGCCCGAATCGGCGTCTACTGCGGACCGGGCGCCGACCAAGACTCCACGCACAGCCTCGACATCGACTACGCGGACCTGCTGCCCCAGTTGTTCCGCCTCCAGGCCGGCACCTTCTACCTGTCCCTCGCCAGCGAGCCGGACCCGGACCGCGCCCTGAAGGTGATCGCCGACCAGCTGCGCCCCGGCATCCGCGTGTTCGTCGGCGTCACCGACCCGAACGACCCGCGTGTGGAGACCGCCGAAGAGGTCCGCGACCGCGTCCTGCGGGCGGCTCGCTACGTCGCAGTCGACCAGCTGGGCACCTGCGACGATGCGGGATTCTCTCCAGCTGCGGACGACCAATCCACCAGTCGCCAGGTCGCGTTCGCCAAGGTCCGCGCCCGCGTCGAAGGCACCAAGCAGGCAGCGGAGGTTCTCGGACGCTCGTGAGCAAGCCGGTCTCCGACATCGGGCGAATACGCCTCACCATCTGACGACCAAGGGCCTGGCACTTCTCGTGCCAGGCCCTTGCAGTACATATCTGGCTGGCTCTCGGGGCCGCCCGCGCTCACGAGATCCGATGTGGAGCTGGCGGCCGATGGCTCGCCTGCTGTGGCCCTCGGCCAGCAGCGCGTGCACGATTGCGTGCTTCTTCACGGGTGCGGTCAGCGAACCGGTGTCCAGAGGGCCACGGTGATGTCATCGACACGTCGGCTGCCCGAGGAGGCTTGGCGGACTCTTTGCATGGCAGGGTGAACGGGGCGCACGACTCGGACAAGCCTGCGGACGGCGCGCTGATCCGGTTACTCGCGGACGGCGGCGGCCGGAACACATCGCGATCGCAGGAGGGCGCGTGACCGCTGTGGGAGTGGACGCGGGAAGGCATGGCTGCCTACGGCTGGTTCTGGGACGAGACGCGGCCCGGTCAGAACTGAGCCGTGTACGGGGGGCAGTGGCTGCTGTCAGCATCCGACCATGCCCAACTCACGCTCCTGACACCGGCGTAGGCACTCACCCCGACCGCTCGACACCAGCGCGCCCCTGAGGGCCGCACAGCCCAGACCGGGACTCCCCCACCACGCGTTGAGTCACGGGTGGAACCGCCACCGCCCTTCAGAAATGACATCCACCTTGTCGTCCCTGACTCGAATGGCCGTCTCGTCGTCGATGAAGTAGATCGGGAAGTCCGCCCGCGAAGCGATGCGATCAGCCCAGGAGTCGTCCCGCTCGGGGAAATCCGGCGAGTACAGGTGGGGCTTGAGATACCAGTCGAAGAGGCCGAACGGCGGCTCCACGGTCGTCGCGCCGAGCACGTGGAGATCCGTGGTGTCCCCGATGACGTCGGCGGAGTGCTCGGTGAGATTCCGGCTGAAGATCATTGATCCGGCGCTCATCCCCACATAGACCCGGCTCTCCAGCGCCTCCAGGAAGCCGTCGGCCAGGTCGTTGCCGGTGATGCTGCGCGCAAGGTGGTACTGATTGCCACCCTCGACATAGATGACGTCTGCGTGGAGCAGCCGGTCGAGCACCATCCGCCTGGGCAGGCCGTTCAGCTCCAGGACATCGAACTCCCGCCAGCCGAGGCCGTGCAGCCGGCTCATGTCCGCGACGAACCACCCGTGATCTCCTGGTTCGGCAACAGACGCCGTGGGAACGAACACGACGTTCGCCGAACTGAACGGCTTTCCCAGCATGTCCCGCAGTGCATCCCGCAATGTCTCGTTGCGCAGGCCACTCGCCGTCAACAGAAGCTCCATCGGGCGAGCCAACCACGGCTGACGAACGCACGCAACGAACCCAGGATCACCACCGCCGTCACGGTAGACCGCATCAGGAACAGGCACTGGCGGTACGACGGCCCGGCCGTGCCGACCCGGGTGGAGCGGATGCCCCCCGCCGGACTCGGAGACCCCGGCCCGGTCGAAGATGCCGATCTATCCGCCGCGAACGTCCACCTGCGGGAGAAGATGCTGTACGAGACGGTCACGCTGTCGCAAGAGTTCCTCTGCGTCAACATCAAGGAGCTGGACCTTGCCGGGCGCCGGGCCCCGGTGAAGGCCAAGGGCGCTCGGCCGCGTACGCGCCGCCGCTGCGCCCCGCGCTATGAGTTCGTGCTGGAGACCGCGTACTGGGACGCCGGCACCGCCCGCTTCCTGCCCCGGCTGATCAAGGGCCGTACGCGCGGCCGGTGTCCCTCACCCACGGTCGCCCCGGTCCCGGCAAGATCGTCAGCCGCGCGACGTCTGCCCGGACACCAGCCTCGTGCGGCTGTCGTACGGGCAGGCCCGTGTTCTGCTTCTGATGGGTGCCTGCGCGGCCGTCGGCGAGGTGCCGGCACGGGCTGGGATCTGCACGAATGAAGCGCTCGGGTCTCACCCGCCTATTGGGTGCCTGTCCGGAAACTCCGGGGCCCCTCAGGGGCCACTCCGAACACGTCATGCGTCTACCGAAACCACCGAGGATGCACGGCGTCAACGGCCGCCGCCCAAGCACGGCCCGGAATTCCGCTCAACCAAGCCGGAAACCTGGCCCGAGCCCGCGATCACCACGGTCACGGACACCACCACCTACGGCAACGCCGAAGCCCAGGCACGGGACCGGGCCCACCCGAGGCACACCCACCGCTCCTCATGGCTCGACCACGATGGTGAACTCCCACTGGTCGAGGGAACGTTGATCCGGCTGAAGGTCGAGCACCCATCGAAGGAACGGGACGCCCCACCGGTGTGGTCATGGTCTTCGAGAACCGGGCTACGCCGGACGATGTGGACCGTTTCTGTCAGGCATTTCTCCGCCGCTTCGAACTGGAGCACACCTCCGCTTCGCGAAACAGACCCAGGCCGCGGCCATGGACGCCGGTCCGGCCGGCCCGAGGGCGACCGGATACAGTGCGCAAGACGGCAGCCTGGTTTGCGAGGGGAAGCGTGACCGATACCAGCGATACCCGACCCGCCGACAGTGAAGCGCAAGCGCCGCGGCAGAGCCGACTGCACCGCCTGATGCGCTACATCCCCCTGATCGCCCCCGTCCTGCTGTGGGCCGTGCCCTGCTGGGTGCTCCTGCACAGCGGCCAGCACTGGCCGCTGCCCGTCACGCTCTCCGGCACCGCCCTGTTCGCCTTCGGCCTCGTCGGTATGCCGCTCGCGATGGTGCGCGGCCACGGCCGGCGCCAGCAGGACCGGGCGGCGATCGTCGGTGACACCCTGCTGGGCACCAGTTGGGTTCTGTTCACCTGGTCCATTCTGCTCGGCGTTCCCTTGCGGCTCGTTCTGACCGTGGCCGGCGTCGACGAGAGTCAGGACCGGGCTCGAATTGCCACTTGGGCCGTCCTCGGCATGACCGCCGTACTACTCGCCTGGGGGTACATCGAAGCCCGCCGCGTGCCACGCGTGCGCCGACTCGACGTGCAACTCCCGCGGCTGGGTGCCGGGTTGGACGGCACCCGCGTCGTCCTCATCACCGACACCCACTACGGTCCCCTCGATCGCACTCGCTGGTCGGCACAGGTTTGCGAGACGGTGAACACCCTCGAAGCCGACCTGGTCTGCCACACCGGCGACATCGCGGACGGCACGGCCGAACGCCGCCGCGCCCAGGCCGTCCCACTCGGAACCGTGCGGGCCACCCGGGCCCGTGTCTACGTCACCGGCAACCACGAGTACTACAGCGAGGCCCAGGGCTGGGTCGACCTGATGGACGAGCTGGGCTGGGAACCGCTGCGCAACCGCCATCTGCTGCTCGAACGCGGAGGCGACACCCTCGTCGTCGCCGGCGTGGACGACGTCACCGCCGAGTCCTCCGGCCTGGCAGGCCACGGCGCCCACCTCGCCGGAGCCTTGAACGGCGCCGACCCCGACCTACCCGTCCTGCTCCTGGCACACCAGCCCAAGTTCATCGACCGGGCGGCAGCCGGCGGCATCGACCTCCAGCTCTCCGGCCACACCCACGGCGGCCAGATCTGGCCCTTCCACCACCTGGTCCGCATCGACCAGCCCGCCCTCGCCGGCCTCAGCCACCACGGCCCCCGCACCCTCCTCTACACCAGCCGCGGCACCGGCTTCTGGGGCCCGCCGTTCCGCGTCTTCGCCCCCAGTGAGATCACCCTGCTCGTGCTCCGCTCCCCGCACCCGCCCACCTCGATGTAGCACTCGACGGGCCGGCACATCCGCTTGGAGCAGTCCACGAGCCGAGGGATGCGGCGTCGACGGATGACCAGGCCCGTCTCGCTGAGGACGAGATCCGGACCATTCCCGGGCCGACGCCTCCAACGAGCCATTCGCGGCCACGTTTTACGCAGGTCAGCGACGCGTGACGCCTGTACCACCAGCAGACCAAGAACGTTCTTTGTTCGTACAGCCCTCAGAAACTTGGGTTCTTCTAGAGCTTCAAGTCGGTTGCCTGGAGGCTCCGTTCCACTCCAGGCAACCCCTGCACGTGCGCTACTCTCCGCGATCACCTCAGTAGCTCGCGCCACGATTGGAGGCTCAAGCGAATTCTCCCGGACCAGTAGCGGACCAGGCGGCCTCGCCGACCCCTGCCCAGACGACGTACACACGCTGGACAACGACCGCGTCGTGCCGCTGTCCGAAGCCTGGATGTCCTGCGCTTCGATGCGGTTGGCGGCCGAGCGGGAGCGCTACGCGAACGAACTCGTTGATCCGCGGCCCGTGCCGGCCGTATAGACGATGACAAACAGCTCAACGGGGGACCGAGAACCGATCCAGTGACTGCCCTCGTTCTCCGGTGACCGGTGCACCTACCTCACAGACCGAAGATGCGATGACAGCTCGCCGTCGAAGAGGCGGAACAGCCGCCGCTCACCCAGGAGTTGGCCGCCTAGCCGAACGCGCCCGTAAAGGTCACGTTAGCCCGCCGAGCGGGGCGATACCACAGCATCGACGCAGCTGCGGCGGCATGCGTCGCCGCTCTCCAGGGCGACGCCAGGCCCGTGCAACCTGAAGGCTCAACGGACGCACTGGCGCTGCTGGACGAGCGGCGCAGCAACCTTGCCCAGGCCAGAGTCCGCGCGGTGAACCAGCTCCACGCGCTGCTGCGCGCCCTCCTGCCCGGCGGCGCACCGCGCGACCTGTCCGCGGCCAAGGCTGAGCAGTTGCTGGAGTCCGTTGCCCCTGCCGGTCCGGCCGAGCTCACCCGCCACGCCCTCGCCACCGATCTGATCTCCGAGGTCCGGACCTGGGACGTGAAGCTGAAGGACAATGCCAAGGCCATGGCCTTGTTGATCACAGAGTCCGACAGCCGGCTGACCGACACGCCAGGAATCGGGGCTGTGACCGCCGCCCGCCTCCTGGGCCGGACCGGGAACCCCACCCGCTTCCCTACCGCCAGCGCCTTCGCTCAGTACTCCGGCACCGCTCCCATTGAGATCGCCAGCGCGGACCGTGCACGTCATCGCCTGTCCCGGCGCGGGACCGCCAGCTCAACGCGCGCTCCATACGGTGGCGATCACGCAGATACGCATGCCCGGCACACGAGGCCACGCCTACTACCAGGCCAAACTCGCTGAAGGAAAGACGTCCCGTGAAGCGCAACGCTGTCTCAAACGCCGACTCGCTGATCACGTCTGGCGCACCATGATGGCCGACGAGCGCCGTCGCGCCCGGATGACGGGCCCAGGAGGACAGGCGGGGGCGACTACAGCATCCAGCGCGGCCGGCCCAACCCCAACAGCCGACTCTTCGGACAAGTCACTTCCCGGACCCGCCAGTAGCGAGCCTAGCCCACCCACTCCATGCGGCTTGAGAAACACAGAGGCACCCAAAGGCACCGACCTCGCCGCCCACACCCGCGAACACCTCGACACCGTCGCCGCCGAACTCAACAGGCGTCCACGCAAAACACTCGACTGGGACACCCCAGCCGAGCGATTGCATAAACTGATCGCTGCCTGACCAACCGACCATGTGTTGCGACGACCCCTGGATTCCAAGGTCAAGGCCCGCGGTCACTTCCCGAACGAGCAGGCCGCATTGAAGTGCGTCTACATGGCGATCACGTCGCTCGATCCCACCGGCAAGGGACAGACCCACTGGACCATGCGCTGGAAGACAGCGCTGGAAGACAGCGCTGAACGCCTTCGCCATCACCTTCGACGGCCGACTCTCAGCGGCCCGTCAGTAACCATCAACAACCCCAGTTACACCGCTCGTTTGACAGACCCCCGACCAGGAGCGTCAGACGTTCGGCTGCCCCTTCAGCTCCTGCCACGAGTCACGGAGCAGGTCCTCCAGTCGGAGTTCACCCTCTCGCGTGTGGGCGCCGCGTTCGAGTCCGCCCCTGATGAGCTTCTCGGCGGCAGGTAGGACGAACAGGCCGGCCCACGCTTCGTGTTCGCGGACGAACCCCTCGGACAGGTCCACGGCCGGCACGGCCACCTTGGCAGCCTTGATGACGCCATCGGGCAGCGCTGCGATGTTCCGGGCGAGGCGGTCGACGAACGCATCGAGTTCGTCCGCAGGTAGTGCTCGGTTGATCCAGCCGTACCGTTCGGCGGCCTCCGCGTCGATCAGGTCGCCTCCCAGCAGCAGCTCCAGTGCGCGGTTACGGCCCAGTCGCCGGCCGAGGTACTGGGTGGCGCCACCGCCGGGCGTGATGCCCATCAGCGCTTCGACCTGACCGAGACGCGCTTCCCCTGCGGCAGCGAAGGCCATGTCGGCAGCTGTCACGAACTCGGCGCCACCCCCGCGTGCGATACCTGCCAGCTTCACGATCGTGACCTGGGGTTGGTGCCGCACCGCCTCGCCGAATGCCTGGAATACGTTCAGCCCCTCCGGCGCCTCCGAAGCCAGTTCGTCAAAAGCCGTAGGCTCGTCGATAAGCGTCATGTCGACATGAGGAATAAAGAAATCCGGATCAGCGCTGCTGAAGACGACAACCCTCACAGAGGTATCATCGCGAATCGCCTTGAGAAACTGCAGCACGTCAGTCATGAGCTGAACGTCCAGCACGTTTACCGGCGGATTGTCGATCACGGCATTCGCCACACCCCGGTCCACCGAAACGCGCAACGTCGGGTAATTCTTCGCCGCAGGAAATGCTCCGGACACGCCAGCCATCCAATTCCGCACGCGGGCCGCCAAAAGGCAACACAGGTGCTTGATTTTCTCCAGGTTCCTGATGTATACCTATGTTGAATTAGACAGCCAGGAACGTCAACTACGCACCTTCACCATCCTAGGGATGCACAGGGATACCCATGACTGACGATGTCGTCTACAGGGCCGACTGCCCGAGCCGCGCCATCCTCGACCAGATCGCGAACAAGTGGTCGATGCTGGTCCTGGCTGTGCTCAGCGAGCCACGACGGTTCAACGAGATCAAGCGCCGCCTGGACGGTATTACCCAACGCGTTCTGACCCAGACGCTGCGCCGCCTTGAGCGCAACGGAATGATCACCCGGCGAGTCCTGCCCGGACGGCCACTCGGAGTGGAGTACTCACTCACGCCGCTCGGCCGATCCCTGCAGGGCCCATTCGGCGAGCTGTACAACTGGACCGTGGAGAACATGGACGCGATCCAGTCGCATCATCGTGCATACGACTACAGCAACGAGCAGTCTGCCTGATCTCTAGAACGCCCCGGCCAGCGACGCGACGGGGAGCGGCGACCTCGCCCCACAGCTCGACACCCGGCGTGAACGGCAGGGCTGCCACGCCTTCATGCTCACCCCATCCCGCCAGCTGGCACGGCGGCGACGGATCTCGCCCGCCGCGAGGGTCCGCTTGTGCACCTCGCCGGGTCCGTCCGCCAGCCGCAGAGTTCGTTGATAGGCCCAGAAGTAGGCTAACGGGCTCCTGCATGGTTGCCGCTGGCGGATCGAGGGTCGTGAACTGGCCTGCTGCTCACACTGAGCATTTTCCAACCTGGCAGGCTGGGTGGGTAGTAGGGCCTGTAGGCGGTGTCCGGACGTGAAGAAGCTCCTGGTAAACGGGTTCAAGACCAAGATCGCCCGTCCGCCAGGAGCTCGCCCAGCAGGTGATGCCGGCCTCGGCGAGAGCGTCGACGATGCCGTGCTCGCGTGCGGCCCGGACGTCGTGGACGGCACCAGCCAGGGGCTGGTGAAGCCCACAGCAGACGCCCCTTCGGGTCGGCTATGACCCGCACATTCATGCCGCGCTTCTTGTGTTTGCCCGAGTGGAAGGGACGGTCGGCGGCGATCCGGTCGATTGGCATAAGCGTCCCGTCCAGGATCAGATACGCCTTCATCGACGCGGCCCGTACCGCTTCGGCGAGCGTGCGGGCGAGGGCGGCCAGGAGCTCGACGGCCTCGGCGACGTACCGGTAGACGGTAGTGGCGCCGACCCCGAATCCGGCCGCGAGCTGGGCGTAAGGCCGGCCGTTGCGGAGGTGAGCGAGGGTGAGCAGAGCCCGTCGGCCCGCGCTCAGGCGCCGCCATGGGGTGCCGAGAGCGCGCCGACGATCCCTCAGGCGGCGGCGAGGGAGCGGAGCCCATGGGACATGGAGATGAGACGTGTTTGGAGGCATGCCGGGCGAGCTTGGCGGAGCTGGTGGCGCGTCGGCAAAGGCAAGACCGTCAGTGCTGCGCACAGTCGCGGTGCGGCTTGGAGTAACGGGACCTGGTCGCGTGGTATGCCCTGTCCGACCTGGTGGCGGAGTTGGCGCTGCCCTAAGGTCATCATGCATGAACACTCCTGACGGTCAGAGGTTCGGTATCCAGATCGATGTCCGGGTGCGGCAGGCCGATCTTGGTCGAGATGGCTCGGCAAGCACGATCGGCATGGCCCGCTGGCTGGAAGACGCGCGGATCCGGCTGCGGCTGCACCGCTTCGAACGCCTCATCGGTAAGGGTGAGTTCGGGCCGTTCCAGATATTGCTCGTCGGCCAGCGGGTCAACCGACTTGCTCCGGCCGGCCCGACCGGTACCCGCGTGCAAGTGCACACCGGCGTTCGCCGGGTCGGGCGCTCCTCATTCACGTTCGAACAGGTGATCATGGTCGATAGCAGGCATGTGGGCAGTGGCGACGCCACCGTCGTGCTGGCCGACAACTCGGGACCGCTCCAGCTTCCGGACGAGCTGATCGCCGATCTCGACGAGATGCAACTACCGGAGACAGGAACGTCGGCAGCTGCCCGTCCACGCCCTGAGCGCCTGCAACGTGCCCACTACTCGTACTGGGCCACGCTGCGTTCCCGGATCGGAGACGTCGACTCCAACCAGCACGTCAACTTCATCGCACTGGCCACTTGGTACGACGAGGCCGTCGCCACCTTCACTTCGCACTCGATGGGGACAAGTGGTGCGGGCCCGGTGCCAGATCTGCCCCCTTCGTCGTATCAGATCCAGTATCTCGGTGAGGTGACCTACCCGGGCGACTACGAGATCGGGCTCACGGTCCGCTCCGTCGACGCCTACTCCGTGCACTACGAACTCGGTGTCTTCCACGACAGCACCTGCCTGAGCGTGGCCGACGCCATCGGCCCACGCGGCAAACTGACCGCCGAAGCCCTGGAAGCGTCCCCGACGGCGGACTGACCCCGGTCTCTCGGGGACAGGCCCAGGTTCATCCCGGCATCGCGGCGCCACTGGCCCCGATCCGCGCCTGCGGAGAAATGCCACGAATCTGGGACTCGATCCAGGTGACACCGTCATGAGACAACCGAGAAATCCCAGGCCGACGAAGATCGATATGTCACGCGGTTTGGGACCGTACAGGTCTGGTATGGATCTCATCCCCTGAACAGATGGCTGAGCTGCGGGAGTTGGCGGGTTCGCGGGATGTGCCGGCTGTCGTGGCTCTTCGCGCACGGATCGTGCTGTGGTCGGCCGGGGGGGCGGCGGCGCAAGGACATCGCCGAACTCGCCGGTGTGGCACCGCTGACGGTGGACCGCTGCAAAGCGCGTCATGCTGAGCCGGGTGTTGCCGGTCTGGAGGACAAGCGCCGGGGGGCCACGAACCCAGGTGCCGCCTCGGGCGCGGGCCCGGGTGATCGCCTTGACGAGGATGTCCCCGCCCGCGGATTCCGGGCTCTCGCACTGGTCGACGCGAACGCCGGCCGACCGGAGGAAGGCCACCGACATCGGTTGTCGATCCGCACCGCCCGTGGCAGAAAGCCGAAGCAGTCACCGGCTTAGCCGGAGTCGATGCACCGGAACTTCGGGGCGAGGCCGGCGCCCGCTGCGTCACCCGGAAGGTTTCACGTCGTCAAGGGGGCCGTCATTCTTCCGCGTCGCGGACCAGGAGCGCGATCTGTACCCGGTTCTCGACCGCCAGCTTGGCGAACAGGTTGCCCGTGTGCGCCTTGACGGTCGCGATGCTGATGTGCAGCCTCCGGGCGATCTCCGGGTTGCCCAGCCCGTCCGCGATGGCCCGGGCGGTTTCGAGTTCTCGGTCGGTCAGCGCGGCCAGCCGTTTCCGTGCGGCTTCGCGGGTCAAGTCGCGAGCGTAGGAGGACCGTGGACCGGTGGCTGCGGCGATCACCCGTGCCGTGGCCGCTGGAGACAGTACGGGGTTGCCCTCCGCGACGGTCCGCACCGCGTCGAGAATCCGCGGCGGTGGGGTGTCTTTGAGGACGAACCCGAGTGCTCCTGCTTCCAGCGCGCCGAGCACCAGAGCATCGGAGTCGAACGTGGTCAGCATGAGCACCCGGGGTGGCGCCCGGCGGGTGAGGATTTCCCGGGTCGCACTGAGACCGTCACGGCCGGGCATCCGCACGTCCATCAGCACGACGTCCGGCCGCTGCTCATCCACCACGGTGATCGCGGCGTCCCCGTCGGCGGCCTCCGCGACGACGGTCAGGTCCGGTTCGCCGTCGACGACAAGCCGCAGCACCACGCGTACCAGCTGGTCGTCGTCGACGATGACGACGCGCACCGGCTCCCGCTCGCTGTCCACTCATGTTCTCTTTTCGTGGGTGGGGTTCGGCCAGGGTAGTCGTGCGGTGAGGACGTATCCGTTGTCGGGTGTGGGGTGATGGTCGAGTGTTCCGCCGGCGAGGGTGATTCGTTCGCCGAGGCCGAGCAGGCCAAATCCCGACGCCGGCGGTCGCACGTCTTTTGTGATGGCTGGGGAGTTGCGGACACTGACCTCTAGTTTGTCGCCTTCTGCTCCTTCCAGGGTGATGTGTATGTGTGCGCCCGGGGCGTGTTTAGCGGCGTTGGTCAGTCCTTCTTGGACGATCCGGTAGCAGGTTCGCCCTACCACATCGGGCGGATCTGCCGTCAGGCTGGTGGTGAGTGTGACGTCCAGCCCGGATGCGCGGGCGTCGGCTGCCAGTTCGGGGATGCGGTCGAGGGAGGGCTGTGGTGGTTCCGGGCGGGTCGGGTCGGCCCGGAGAACACCGAGGACATCCCGTAGTTCCTCCAGGGCTTGATGGGAGCCGTCGGCGATGGAGCGGACCAGCACGCGGTTCTCCTCGGCTGTGAGGTCGCCGCGGTGGCCCAGCAACCCGGCCTGCATGGCGACCAGGGAGATCCGGTGCGCGAGCACGTCATGCATCTCGCGCGCGATCCTGTTGCGTTCCAGGGCCCGTGCCTGCGCTGCTCGCGCGGTCTGTTCCCGTTCCGCGCTCTCCGCCCGGTCCCGCAGGGACCGCACTTCGGCACGCCGCGCGCCGATGGCCATGCCCACGGCCGCCGCGATGCCCGCGGTCAGTGCCGAGAACGCGAGCTGGACCCACCACGGGCCGGGCGGGCTCGGACCCTGAACCGGGTAGAGCCCGACGGCGAACTGTGACGCGGTCACGTAGGCCAGCCCGACGACCCCGATCTCCACCGGACGCCGACGGGTGGAGACCGAACCCAGCGCCACGAGCGCGGCGCCGGTGGCGAGTGCAGACGCGGTCGACGCGATCGCGACCGTCATGGCGACGGCGAGCGGGAACCGCCGCCGCCACACGAGCGCCGTCAAGCAGCCGAGCGCCACCAGCGGATCACCGATCAGGAACCAGGAGCCCGTCCCGGCCGCCTGCCACTTCAGCAGCACACCGGTGGCGAGCCAGACCGGTATGCCCACAGCCGCGGCCGCTGCCAGCCGCCAGGTCTGCGGCCACCACCCGAGCCATGGTGCAACGTCCGTGTCCACCTGGCCATTATCGCGACACCGCATGTCCGGCGAGTCGGACCGAGGGATGATACGCCCTGGACCAAAGTCGAATGACCGTCTCGCCTGTGGTCGAAGCCCTTCTAGCCGTCGGGCTGATGTGGAGGCCGCGCCGCACGGACAGACTCCTTCACGTGCCGAGACAACCGGACACGAGACGGAGAAGCGCGATGCGCGAGGGTGGCTTCGGAGCCCTTGAGGCGGTGGGGATGGTGGTCACGGCCCTGGCCGCCCAAGCGGTGATCCACGGTCTGCTCAACCGGGACTCCGAGCTGCTGTGGGGCATCTTCGACTGGGTCCCGGGCGGCCTTGCCGGCCGGGTGACTCTTCTCGGATCCATCGCGCTCGTCGCGACGGTGCTCGGTGGCTGGGCACACACCCACCGGCAACCGGACGCCGGGCGGCCCGGTGATTCCGGAGAAATCCACTGCCGAGAAACGGCCTGACGCAATCCGGCACGCGGTCAGGTCCTGTCCGGCCGGCCTCCACGGGCCGGCAGGACCTGACGGCGGGCGTTCCGAGCCCTCGTTCCGGCGCCCCCGTGCGCCCCTTCAGGAAGGACATCAGATGCGCAGAACCCTTTCCCTCTCCCTCGCCCTTGCCGCCACCGCGGTTGCGGTGACCGCGATTCCGGGAGTGTCGGTGGCGACGACGCCGGACACCGTGCGGTGGGGTCCGTGCCCGGAGGACATCGCCTCGCCCCGTCTCCAGTGCTCGACGCTCGAAGTCCCCCTGGACTACCGGGATCCCGACGGCCGGCAGATCGAGATCGCGATCTCGCGACTGGCAAGCGAGAACCCCTCGCAGCGCCGCGGCGTGCTGCTGACCAATCCAGGCGGCCCCGGCGGTACGGGACTCGACTACCCGGCCCTTCTCGCCGGCTCAGGGCTGCCCCAGAAGGTGCTGGACTCCTACGACGTGATCGGCTTCGACCCGCGCGGCGTCGGCCGCAGCGCGCCGGTGACCTGCGATCTGACGCCGGAGCAGCAGGCACGCCGTAACTTCCCGCCGTACGCGCACACCGCGGCCGATGTCGCGCGGGAGGCGAGGTACGCGCGGACCGTCGCCGAGCAGTGCGCCACCTCGCGGACGGCATGGATGCTGCCGCACACCACCACCGCGAACACCGCGCGCGACATGGACCGGATCCGGGTGGCGCTGGGCGAGCCGAAGCTCTCGTACCTCGGTCATTCGTACGGCACCTACCTCGGTGCGGTGTACGCGACGATGTTCCCCAAGAGCAGCGACCGGGTCGTGCTCGACAGCAACCTGGGCCCGGGCGGGTACGACGTTACGGCCATGCGGTTGTTCGCCCGTGGAATGGAGGACCGGTTCCCGGACTTCGCGGCGTTCGCGGCCGCGCGTCCCGAGTACGGTCTGGGCACCACGCCGGAGCAGGTGACCGCGAAGTTCTTCGACCTGGCGAAGCGGTTGGAGGCGAAGCCGGTCCAGGGCATCGACGGGACGTTGTTCCGCGGGATCACGTTCGAGTACCTCTACAGCGATGCGACCATGCACCTGCTGGCCGTCACCTGGCAAGCGCTTGAGAAGGACCGGCCTCCGCCCACACTGCCGTTGCCGGAGAACATAGAGAACAGCTTGGCCTCCCGCCTTTCAGTGATATGCGGTGATACACGCTGGCCGGGGACGGTCCGGGACTATCAGCGCAACGTCGCGGTCGACCGGCTGAAGTACCCGATGCTGGGCGGGTCCACGGCCAGCATCGGACCCTGCGCGTTCTGGCCGGACAAGCGGGTCGAACCGCCGGTACGCATCGGTGACCGGGGCCCGTCGAACGTGCTCATGGTGCAGAACGAACGCGACCCGGGGACACCGCTGGCCGGCGCCCAGAAGCTGCGGAACGCGTTCGGGAAGCGGGCCACGATGGTGACGGCCGACCAGGGCGGACACGGCGTGTATCCGTTCGGCCCCAACACGTGCGCGAATGACGCGGTGACGGCGTTCCTGACCACTGGGCAACGCCCGTCGCAGGACCTCGCCTGCGCGGCGGAGCCGAGTGAGTGAACGGGAGTCCGGACATGTTCAAGGAGTAGCTGGGTCCAGGCAGTCCGAACGCCAGGGAGTTGGGAACGGTAGGGCCGCGGCATACCAGAAGGGTCAGACCGCCATAACGCGCCGTACTTCCCGGACTGCTGAGCCCGAGCCGCCCTCGAACTACGGGTCGGCGAATTGCATCTGACCGTTTACCACGTCCCTTACTGGCCGGCTTGTGTTCCGAGTCAAGAATTCCGTGTGTATGTGTAGCCTTGTTCTATGGCGCGGATGGGGCGGCCGAAGGCCGAGTTGACTCTGTCGGATGAGGAACGACGCCGCACTTGAGGGATGGGTGCGGCGTCGTTCCACGCCGCAGGCGTGGGCATTGCGGCGTCGGATCATCCTGACCTGCGCCGAAGGCACTTCCAACAAGGACGTGGCCACTCAACTCGGGTCCACACCACGAGCGGTGGGCCGCTGGCGGGCCCGGTTCGTGCACCATCGAATCGCAGGTCTGGGTGACATGCCACGTCCGGGTGGCCCCGGGACGGTGAAGGACGACCAGGTCGCCGTGGTCGTCACCAAGACGCTGGAATCCACCCCGAGGAACGCGACGCGCTGGTCGACGCGATCGATGGCGAGAGAGATGGGCCTGTCTCAGTCGTCGGTGTCCCGGATCTGGCGGGCGTTCGGCCTGCGGCCACATCGCTCGGAGACCTTCAAGCTGTCAACCGATCCGTACTTCGTCGACAAGGTCCACGACGTCGTCGGTCTCTACCTGGACCCGCCCGAACGGGCGTTGGTGTTCTGCGTGGATGAGAAGTCGCAGATCCAGGCCCGGGACCGGTCCCGGCCCGTGCTGCCGATGATGCCCGGTGTTCCCGAGCGGACCACCCACGACTACGACCGCGCCGGCACCACCACACTGTTCGCGGCCCTTGAGGTCGCCACCGGCAAGGTGATCGGCTCCCTGCACCGCCGACACAGGGCCGAAGAGTTCAAGAAGTTCCTCGTCAAGCTCGACAAAGAGGTGCCTGGTGACCTGGGTGTCCACCTCGTCTGTGACAACTACGCCACCCAGAAGGCACCCGCCATCAAGAAGTGGTTGCTGACCCACCCCGGTTCCACCTGCACTTCACGCCAACCGGCTCGTCCTGGCTCAACCTCGTCGAGCGATGGTTCGCCGAACTGACCAACAAACGGATACGGCGAGGTGTCCACCACAGATCCGTCCGGGCCGTCGAGAAGGACATCCGCGTCTGGATCGCCACCTGGAACACCGACCCGAAGCCCTACGTCTGGACGAAGACCGCAGACGAAATCCTCGAACGCCTCGTCAGTTATCTGAATAGAATTCCTGACTCGGAGCACTAGAGGAGTTCACCGGCCGGATCAACCACGCCATCATGCACGTGCACCTGTAGTCGCCCTCGTATTTCTCCGCATCGTGCGGCGGAGCACCCTTGACAATCGTCCGCCAGTACATCGAGCAGCAAAACATCCGCTCTGAAGTGCACGTCAGAGCACCCATGAAATGCATTCATCCCCGGTGTGAACGCCGGGGCTTTCTGCAAGAGTCTCGGTAACAACGGACGTTCTCCGTCTGCTTATGTCGGGACTTGGCCATCAGCAGGAATGCCGCGGCCTCGCCCGGGTAGGTCAGGGAGAAGTACCGCCACTGGTCGAGGTCCCAGCCGGTTCGACGACCTGATGCAGTTCGCATGTGACCGGTGGCACCTTCTGTTCGGTTCAGCTGACGACTCCGCGTTCCCATGCCCAGGCCGCGATCTCCACACGGTTGCGGGCCGGCAGTTTGTCCTGGATTCGGCTGAGGTGGGTCTTCACCGTGCTGAGGGAGAGGGTCAGCTGCTCGGCGATCTCGTTGTTCGTGTGCCCGCGGGCCACTAGGCGGACGATCTTGTGTTCCTGAGGGCTCAGCCGTTGCGCGGCGGCCGCTGCTTTCTCGGCGTGCTGGGGCGGGCTCAGGTGCTCCAGCAGCCGCACTGTGACGGACGGTGAGATTAGGGAGTCGCCGGCGGCCGCAGCATGTACCGCTTCGATCAGCAGCCGGGGGCCGGAGTTCTTGACCAAGAATCCGTTCGCGCCGGCGCGGAGTGCACCGTAGACGTACTCGTCGAGGTCGAAGGTGGTCACGATGACGATCTTTGTGTCGTCCGCCACGTTCCCTGGTGCCTGCCGCAGTCGCCGGGTGGCTTCCAGCCCGTCCAGCTTCGGCATGCGGATGTCCATGAGACACACATCAGGCCGTAGCCGGCGCACCATCTCGACCGCCTGCACCCCGTCGGGCGCCTCCCCGATCACGGAGATGTCGTCGTGCCCCTCCAGGATGAGGCGGAAGCCCGTCCGCACCATCTCCTGGTCGTCCGCGATCACTACGGAGATACTCACCGCGGTTTCCTGTCTGCCCATTTCACGGGTATCGAGGCGGAAAGTTCCCAGCCGCCCTCGGGCATCGGGCCGCTGCTGAGTTCACCGCCGAGTTCGACGACGCGCTCCGTCAGGCCGACCATGCCGAACCCGCTGGGCCGGAACCAGGACGGACCGCGCTGCTGGCCGGTCGCGTTGTCCCGAACGCGGATGACCAGTCGGCCTGCCTCAACTTCCAGCCGCACCTGTACGGCGGTCGCGCTGCGGGCGTGCTTACGGACATTGGTCAGTCCTTCCTGGACCAAACGCTGTACGGTCTTGGCGAGTTGGGGCGGCCAGTCATCGGCTTTCACCTCGTCGACGATCTCCAGCGAGGTGCGCTGTCCCGCCGAGTCGGCGCGCCACACGAGTTCCTTGATGCTCGTCATCACGGGCGTCACCGTCGCCTGCGCCGCGGCGGTCTCCGACGTGCGCAGAAGCCCGACCATGCGGTTCATCGCCACCAGACCTTCCTGGCCGGTCTGCTCGATGTTGGCGAACAGCTTCCGCGCCGTCGCGGGATCCCTCTCCGCGGTGTGTTCACCGGCCTGGGCCTGAACGACGATGGCGGTGACGTAGTGGGCCACATGATCGTGTAGATCGCGGGCGAGGTCCAGCCGCTCGGCTCGCCGTACGTCCTGCGCCGCTGACCGGCGTCTGCCATCCTCACTCCGCAGGTAGCCACCCAGCAGCGCGAAGGCCACTGGCATGAGGATGAACAGGCCGTTGACCTCCCTGAACACCGGCAGGTCCGACAGTACCGGCGCACGCTCCTCCGTCCGCATCACCGCGGCGAAGAGCGGGATCGAGGACACCACGAGCAGTGTCGGTCGTGCGTAGCGGCAGGTCAGGCACAGCAGCGCCAGAAGGCCGCACAGCTCCGCCCAGCCAGGGGTGCGCTGGAGGAACGTGCCCTGCACCAAGGAAGTGGTCAGCAACGAGGAGGTCGCCACGAGGACGGTCAGCCCGCACGCGACCACGTGCCGACCCGTCCTGTGCACCCCTGTCTGCACCGCCGCAGTACCCAAAGCCAGAGCTCCGCTCGCCAAGACCGCCAGGCCGACATGCGTGCGGCTCACCACGGATGCGTCGAGCAGGAGAAGCAGTGCGCTCAGGCCCATCATGACGCTCGGCCCGGCAGCAGGGCGGTGGGGGATGCGGAGCATGAGGAGGAGCTTAGCCCGGATGCACCGGCTGATTTCGGGGTGGTCGTTTCGGGGTTGTGCGGGCCGTGTTGGGGTTGTACGGGCCGTGTCGGGATTGAGTGGCGGATTCGGGCGTGGGGTGGCCGCTGGTCTGCCCAGCTCTTCCACTTGTCCGCAGGTTTCGGGCCCTTTCGGGCAGGTCGGTCGGGCAGCGTCAGAGGGCTGGTGGCGCATGCACCGTGCTGAAGAGCGGGGTGAAGTCCGTGCTCCAAGGTCGGCGTTCGGGCAGGTGCAGGGTGAGGCGGCGGGCCGAGCGGGCCAGGCGGGCGGGCACGTTGATCAGGTGGTCACGGATGGTGGCGGTGGTCGCTCTGGCATGGAACGTGCCGGCCAGGGCACCGGCGGCGCGAGTCAGGTTGTGCGCGTGGGCGAAGGCGCTGTTCTTGACATCCGCGATCACCTGCTCGACGACGGCGTGCCGTCGTTGATCACGCTCGGCGTCCTTCAAGGAGAGCGGGGAGTCGGTGAACGCGGCGTGGTAGCGCCAGGTGTCAAACAGCGTGCCCTGTCCGGCGGGGAGGGTGCCAGTGCCCAGGCGTTTGACGCATCGCACGATCAGACGGGTGGTGACCTGCTGCTTCTTCGGCTTGGACGTGAACGCGGTGTAGCCGGTCTCGGCTTCGTACTTTCGGCCGACCCCCACACGGCGAATTCCGCCTTCTGACCGAACCGGCCCGGTTGTTTGCCGCCAACAATGGTTCACGCAAGAGGAGCGAACCATCTATCAACAGGAGTTGCCGTGACGTCCTCCAAGGCTGGCCCCTTCGCCAAGTTGCTGCTCACAGCCGGAGCCCTGTCATTGACTGCCGTCACCGGCTGCGGTGTGTTCGGAAAGAGCTGGGACGTCAAGCTCGAAGTGGTCGGTGGCGGCAGCGGGAACATCAGCTACGCCTTCTCCGGCGACAACGACGGTAAGTCGGAGACCGGCCAGAAGCTGCCCTGGAGCAGGTCCCAGAACGTCGGCTTCGGCTTCAACGACGTCAGCGTCACAGACGCGGAGCCGGGCACCGCGTGCCGTATCTACGTTGACGGAAAGCTTAAGGACGAGCAGCGGAAGCCAGATGCCAAGGGCGGGGTCTCCTGCTCCGTGAACCTTCAGGACTGAGCCAGCGGCATCGCCGTGTGCGCGAAGTCCTCCCGGCGATCACCGGTGGCTCGGGCTTGTGTGCCCGAGCCACCGGTGTGCACGAGTTGTTGAGGTGACTCCCATGGTGTGGACACTCTGACAATAGATCTCGTAGATCCGAGGAAGGGTGTCCTGGTGGGACGCAAGTCTCCGTATCCGGCGGAGTTCAGGAACGACGCGGTGGCGCTGTATCGGGCGACGGGCCGGAAGCGTACGTACGCGGCGGTCGCGGCCGATGTGGGGGGACCGGCGGGACGTTGTCAGTTGGGTGCGCCAGGCCGACGAGCCGGCCGGCCGCGGCACGCGCGGCGGACATGCCTTGGAGAGCCGGGACGAGGAACTGGCCCGGCTGCGGGCGGTGAACAACCGCCTTGGCAAGGCCGGGAAGGAATGGGAACCCGAGCGTGAGAACCTGCGCCGGGCGGCCCAGTATTTCGCTGCGGAGATGAAGGCATCACCGGTCGCTGGGACTTCATCTGCGCCCACCGCGCCGACTTCGGCGTGAAGTGGCTGTGCCGGGTGCCGCAGGTGTCGCGGTCCGGCTTGTGCCGACACCTGACCTCGGCTGAGTCCAGGGTGGCCAGGCGGCGGGACGAGGAGGAACTCGTCGGCGAGATACGCGAGATACACGCCGGCCACCAAGGCACTACGGGGTCCGGCGCGTCCATGCCGAGCTACGCGGCTTCGGGCACACCGTCAACCGCAAACGCGTCGAGCGGCTCATGCCGACCAACGGGGTCGAGGGCCGTCATCTGGGGCGCCGCAAGCGCACCACTATCCCGGACCGGCTCGCGCCACCGGCACCGGACGTCGTCCAACGCGACTTCACCGCCCGGCAGTTGAACGAGAAGTGGTGCGGCGACATCACATACGTGCAGGCCAGGTGACATGCAGGTCGCCAAACGCGGCGGCGCCCAGGACGACGGCGCCTGAGCGCGAGGGCCCGTCTTTCGGATCTTGCCGGGTACCGCGCCGCCCGGCACATACCCTAACGGCCGACCAGCGCCGAGCGCAGCAGGTCGTGGTCGAGGGCGTGCGTGGTGATGCCGTCGCGGCCGACCACGGTGGTTCGCCGATACCATCGCGTTCACAATGGTCTCCTCTGTGCTGTCGATGACGGCGTCGAAGAGTAGGTCGATCACCACGTCGCTGACCGTGCGGACACCGATCTCGTCCTCGGCCGGCGTGCCGAGGCCGACCGCGGGCAGCCCGTCGTTGCCGGTGGCGAAGGCGAGCAGCAGGTCTCCGCTGTTGTTCTCGCCGGTGCCACCGGTCCGTCCGATGGCCAGGGCGCCGCGCTGGGCCAGCCGTTCGCACTGGTGTGGCAGCAGCGGGGCGTCGGTCGCGATGATCACGATGATCGAGCCGCTGCCAGCCATCGCACGCCGCACCCCGTCGTACGGGGAGGGCACCACGTCGGTGGGGATGCGCTCCCCCACCGGTACGCCGCTGACGCGAGCCTGGACGGACAAGGACCCACCCCCCGACCTTCAGGCCCTGACCGACGCGGTTACCACCGGACACGGCACTGACCTCTCTACTGCCGGATTTAACGAACTACCGGTAGGCATCAGGCGTCGTACTTGACTGGCCTCGCGGCCTCGCCCGTATCCATATCCTGCGCACACACCCTGGCGGATGAGATGTCACCGCGATAGACGATGACGGCCGCTGCGAGGCCGACGGCCATGCCGAGAGCGGTCTGCGGGCCGAACGGTTCACCGAACATGAGCGCTCCCCAGACCGCCGTGACCGGGGCCATGAGGAACATGAGCGTGTTGACCTTGGTAACTCCAGAGCGCCTCAGGATGAGCCAGTACAGCCCGTATCCGCCGAAGGTCGACAAGGCCACGAGCCAGGTGATGGCGGCCCAGAACGAGATCTCAGCGGGCGGCTTCGCGACTCCGGCGCTCACGGCAAGTGCCGTGAAGATGACGGCACTGGTGGTGCAGTGGACGGTCATCGACACCAGGGGCGCGACCCGCGCGCGGGAACGGCTTTCGAGAAACGTGGCCGCCACCAGCGAGAACATGCCGAGGAAGGGGACGAAATAAGCCCACCGGGCCGCGCCGGTGCCAGCCGCGGCATCGGCCATGGTGACGATGACGACCCCGCCCACCCCCAGGCACAGACCGAGCCACTGCTTACTCGAGACGTACTGACGCAACAAAGGTCCGGCAAGTGCTCCGGCGACGAGGGGCTGGACGCCGTCGATCAGGGCTGTGGTGCCGCTGGAGACCCCGAGTTGGATCGCGTAATAGACAGTGAACAGATAGCCGCTCTGCGACAGCACGCCGATCACGGCCTGCCGGGCGACGACCCGCACCGCGAGGCCCCGCCACCACGTTCTGGAGACGGTGCCAATGACGATCAGAATGAGGGCCAGCGGCAGGAACCGCCACATCAGGATCGTGACCGCGGACGCACTGCCCGCGCCGAGCTTTGCCCCGATGAACCCGGAACTCCAGCACAGCACGAAGGTGATCGAGAGCAGGAAGTTCACGTCTCACCTCCACTAAACATATCGGTATACCCATCAGTCACTATACAGATCGGTATACTCTTGAGGTATGGGCACTACCGAGACGCCGCGACGGATCACGATGACGCCTGCCGCACGGCGCGTCCTGGAGGCCGCTGCGAGGCTGTTCTACGAGCGCGGCATCCATGCCGTCGGGGTGGACCTGATCGCTGCTGAGGCCGGGGTGACGAAGAAGACCCTCTATGACCGGTTCGGTTCCAAGGAGCAGATCGTCGTGGAGTACCTTGCGGATCGTGATGAACGCTGGCGGGCCTTCCTCGCCCAGCACCTCGACGCCGCACAGCCGGCGTCGACGGCGCGCGTCCTGGCCGTCTTTGATGCCTCACGCGCATGGTCGGCGAAGAACAGTTCCAAGGGGTGCAGCATGGTCAACGCTCACGCCGAGATCAGCGATCCGTCCCACCCTGCCTACCCGATCATCACCGGGCAAAAGCAGTGGATGCTCGCCCTGTTCACGGACCTCGCCGGGGACATCACCCCGGACGTGGGCAGCCATCTGGGCCGGACGCTCATGCTGCTTCACGAAGGAGCGCTCGTCGCCCACGGCCTGAACATCTTTGCGGACCCCATCAGCCATGCCCGCGAACAGGCACAAGCTCTCCTTGCCGCCACGGAGGACTCAACAGCGAAGCGGCCAGGCGACATCCAAAAGGATCGCTCCTGAGTGCCGAAAGAGGGGAGAACAGCGCACGGTTGGAATAAGCTCCCTCCGCCAGTAGTGCAGGGACGTCGGTCCGGCTGCTGCCCTGATCCGGAATCCGTCACCGCCGGTGCACCCGGACGGCACCTGATCCCCGGAGTCCTGAAGTACTTCGCGTTGAACAAACGGATCAAGGACATCGTGGCGTGGGCGAACCAGGAGGCGAAAGCCCGAGATCTGTCCGAGCAGATCACCCCGAGGACCCGCACGGAACCATCGGCTTGGCACGGTTCCGCCGCAGTCTGGCCTGGCATATCGCCCGCCGTCCAGGCGGGTTGATCGCGCTCGTCATTCAGTACGGCCACATGCGCACCGTGTTGGATGCTCGGACTTCCAGTGGGTACAAATCCTGCAGCCGCAGCGGCAGTCACTGAACCTCTTTCATCTTGAATAGTCGAAGGACAGCAGTACGTGGATGGCTTGGACGGTGCGGCTGATGCGGCGGGGTGGAGCAGCATGCTCGTCGCATGATGTGCCAGGACGTGAGTCGGGCGAAGGCTCGTTCGCCGGGGGCTCGCAGCCGGGCGTGGTCGCGGTTGAACTGCTGGTAGTGCGCGGGCTGTTCGTTGTGGTGGTAGTAGGGGGTGCGGACGGTGGCGCCGGCGCCCTGGTCGGCGCGGTCGGCCAGGATGAGGATCTGCCGGTCAGGCATGCCTGGACAATGCCGTGGGCGTGGGCTGCGGTCAGGTCGTGGGTGCGGTCGGGCCGCGCGGGAGACCACAGCGGTATGCCGTCCGGGGCTGCGACGACCTGGACGTTCATGCCGTGCTTGCGATGCTTCATCGAGTACTACGGCTCGTCCGCCTTGATGCGCTCGGTGGGGATGAGGGTGCCGTCAACGATGATGAGTCTGCGCCAACGGGAGCATCACCTGCGCCATGAACCCTCAACGCCCCGCCGTACCCACGTAGCCATCAGAGCGTCTGACCAGCCTCGCGCTGCCACCGCTTGTACTTGCCCCGGTGCTGCTGTTCCTGACGTCGGGCCAGGCCGTTGCTGACCAGTACACGGTGAACGGTCGCCCGCGATGGGGCCGAGGGCACCCCAGCGCGATCAAGCTCGTGGGCGATCCGGCGGGCTCCCCACCGCGGGGGTCCGGCGCATCTCGCAGGCCAGCGCCTCGGCTTCGGCCGGCAGCCGTGCAGGGTGG
The DNA here is from genome assembly GCF_042886315.1 of Streptomyces sp. NPDC058001. NCBI lineage: Bacteria > Bacillati > Actinomycetota > Actinomycetes > Kitasatosporales > Streptomycetaceae > Streptomyces > Streptomyces sp. NPDC058001. The sequence goes on along the minus strand of NZ_JBHVQT010000021.1, from coordinate 113,043 downwards.
CGGGTCCGCTGCCGCTAGGGGAGCCGCTCTTTCCCCTCCCCCACACGTAGAGGTCGGCCCCCTCCACGGGTCAGATGCGGAGGAGAAGATGCGTCGCCCCCGCTATCCCTCGGACACCTCGAACGCGGAGTGGGCTTTGATCGAACCGCTGTTGCCGCCGCCGGCCTGCAAGACCTCCCGCGGCGGGCGGCCGGAGAAACATCCCCGCCGCGAGAGCGTCGACGCGATCCGCTACGTCGTCGACACCGGCTGCACATGGAGGGCCCCTACCTATGGATTTCCCTCCCTGGCGCACAGTTTGGGGCTTCATGGCCCGCTGAGCGACGGCCGGGATCATCGGACAGATCCGCGACGTCCTCGCCGGCAGGATCCGACGGGAGATGGGCAAAGGACTCAGAGCCGGGGCCACTATCATCGACTCGCAGTCCGTGAAGGCGGCCTCGACCGTCGGCAAGGACTCCCGAGGCTACGACTCGGGCAAAAAGACAATGGCCCCAAGCGCTATCTCGTGGTCGACACCCGCGGCCTGCCGCTGCTCGTGACCGTCACCCCCGCCGATCCCCACGACTCCGCCGCAGCCAAGGAAGTCCTCTTCCGCCTCCGCCTCCGCCTCCGCCTGATGCACCCGGAGATCACCAGATCCTCGGGAATGGCTGCGGAGTGTCGGGCGTGCTCGGGGTCGTGCCAGTACGTCGTGGCGCACGACGCGGTCGGCGACGGACTCGGGCATGGGGTTGGGCTTGTGCCAGATCATCGGCGCGGTGGATGAGTCCGACGCGGTCGACGCAGCCGATCGCGTACCTCCAGGGCATCCGGAACAGCGACTTGTTCGGCACGCTCGTGGTGAACTTGTGCCGCTTGGGGGCGTACTGGGTGCGGTCGCGCCCGGAGGGGCACCCCGCAGGCGCCGCCCTGGACGGCGCCGCCGGGTGCCCCGTGGTACTTGTCGCCGGGCAGCACGAACTTCGACCCGGAGGGCTTGAGGACGCGGGCCCATTCCGCGGTGCACGCCCACATCGCCTCCCAGGTACTCCTCCGGCGAGGCATCGCAGCCGATCTGCCCCGCGAGGTTTTCGCCGTCGCCGCCGTAGGAGCGCTGGGCGGAGTACGGCTGTGAGGTGACGATCAGGTCCACCGATGCGCGCCCATCGAGGCCCGCCAGGTACTCAAGCGCCGCCTGTCTGACGTCATTTACCGGATCATGAAACGCGGCCACTCGTGTCCGGTGGTCGCGGCAGCCCGACCGGTGTCAGGCACCACGGCAGACAGCCCGCACCTGCGCGCCGGTGCCACGGAGTCACTCCTTGTCCCCCCGGACGGCCTCCTGGCGGCCCTGGACGCCGCCCGCAGGTGGATCGGAGTGAACTATGCCGCTCCCGTCGAGCCAGGCGTATGGCCGGTCCCGTTGCGTCACTCAGGTGACTTTCGCAGAGATCGTGGCTCAATATTGGAGCAAAGGTTGATTCATCAACCGGATTGCGCTTCAGTTGATGGATCAACAATCTCTCGTTGGGTAGGGGTAGTGGCATGAGTGAGAAGAAGGTCATCGCGGTCGCCGGAGCCACCGGTGCGCAGGGAGGCGGCACCGCGCGGGCGATCCTCGCCGATCCGGGCTCGGAGTTCACGGTGCGTGCGCTGACCCGGAACCCCGACTCATCCGCGGCCAAGGAACTCGCGGACCTCGGTGCGGAGGTCGTGCGGACGGACTTCCATGACGAGCCGACCGTGCACCAAGCGTTCGAGGGTGCCTACGGCGCCTTCCTCGTCACCAACTTCTGGGCGCACGGTTCGGCGGCCAAGGAAATGGAGGAGATCGAGGTTCTGGCGCGAGCCGCGAAGAAGGCCGGGCTGCGGCACGTGGTGTGGTCGACGCTGGAGGACACCCGCGAACTGCTGCCGCTGGATGATGAGCGGATGCCCGTCCTGCAGGAGAAGTACAACGTCCCGCACTTCGACGCCAAGGGCGAGGGCAACGAGCTGTTCCGGCAGGCCGGGGTGCCGACCACCTTCCTGAACACCACCTTCTTCTTCCAGGGCTTCCTGTCGATGATGGGTCCCAAGCGAGCCGAGGACGGCGTACTGACGCTGACCCTGCCGTTTGAGGACGGCAAGCTGCTGGCCGGCGTCGACGTGAACGACATCGGCCGCACGGCACTCGCCATCCTCAAGGCCGGCGAGCGGTTCATCGGCCAGACCGTCGGCCTCGCCGGCGACCACCTGACCGGCGCCCAGTACGCGCAGAAGCTCGGCGCCGCGATCGGCGAGCCGGTGCGCTTCCAGTCGGTTCCCTACGACGTCTTCCGCTCCCTGGGCGTACCGGCGGGCGACGAGATCGCCAACATGTTCCGGTACTACGGCGACTTCGACCAGGAGTTCACCGGCGCCCGCGACCTGGACCTCCTGCGGGAGATCAACCCGGCACTCAAGAGCTTCGACGACTGGCTCGCCGAGAACGCCGCGAACATCCAGGCGGGCTGACCCGCTGCTGCCGGCAGCGCATGCTCCGGGGGTGCCGCCTTTCCGGCGGGCACCCCCGGGGCGCCGAGTGAGGGGAACGCGTCTTCAGCGGCGCGACGGCATGCCGCTGCGGAGGCACATGCAGTGGTACCCAGAGCTCCCCCGTTGGCAGGGTCCCTTCGGCTAGGACGGCATCGCTGGTCGGTCGAGTGAGCCAACCGTCGTGGGCCGAGGGCCGGACCGTCGACGAGCGGCCGCGGCCTCTTCATGGAACAGGCGGTGCGTAGGTTGACGGTGGAGGAGCAGCATGCGTGGCGGAGCTTCGTGCGCATGCATGAGAGGCTCATGGGCCGGTTGTCCCACTTGTTGCAGACGGAGTCCAACGTGTCGCCTGCGGACTTCGCCGTGCTGGCCGAGCTGATGGACGTACCGGACGGGCGGCGACGGTTTCTGGACATTGCCAGGGCGTTGGAGTGGGAGAAGAGCCGGACGTCCCATCACATCGCCCGGATGCTGAAGCGTGGTCTGGTGGTGCGGGACGAATGCCTTGAGGACGGCCGTGGCACGTTCGTGGTGATCACAGACCAGGGGCGAGCGGTGATCGAAGTCGCCGCCCCGCGTCATATGGAGGCGGTGCGTAAGCTTTTCCTTGACAATGTCACGCCGTCGGAGCTGCGGTTGCTGGCTCGGATCTCCGAGCGCGTGGTGGAGAAGCTGGACGAGGACCCATCCTGACTGGAACGGGCGACCCGGCGTGGGTCATGTGGCTGGCGTGAGCGTCGCCGCGGTGGCCGCTGAGAGCGGGATGAGAACGAAAAGAGCCATGGCGTTTCCCCGGGGTCCCGGGCTGACGTCGGCGTAGACGTGACAGCCCACGGCGCCGATCACGGTGAGAGCGAAGCCGACGGCCGCCGCGATACCGAGCGGCGGCCAGAAGTGGCCCACAATCAGGCCCGCCAGATTTGCGCGCCTCGTCAACCAAGTCTCCGCTGAGCCGGCTACGCCGAAGGCCAGCGGCGTGGCGGGTCAACCGCCGCTACTTGTCGTGATGCAGCGGTACCGGGTGCTTGCTCATGATCGACACGCGATTGAACGCGTTGATGGTGACCGCCACCCAGATCGCGGCTGATATCTGGTCTTCGGAGAGAACCTGTCGGGCGGCCTCGTAGGCGGATGCCTGGATCGCGGCGTTCGCCGGATCGGTTGTGGCCTCGGCCAGCGCCAGGGCGGCGCGCTCCGAGGGAGTGAACAGGCCGGTGTCCCGCCATGCGCTGAGGGTTCCGAGTCTCTGCGGTGATTCGCCGGTGCGCAGGGCCGCTCTGGTGTGTACGTCGAGGCAGTAGGCGCAGCCGTTGAGTTGCGATACGCGGAGGTTGATGAGTTCCACGGTGGTGCGGTCGAGCCCGGCCTCGGAGGCGGTTGCTCGGACGGCCTCCGCAACCTGCACCAGGGCATGGAATGCCTTGGGGCTCTGTTTGTCGATGAAGATCCTGCGGGGTGGGGAGCTGTGGTCGTGGATGCTCACGTCGGGGCCTCCTTCGGGCCACGGTCGGAGTGGCCCGCGTTCGTGCGGGTGCTTTGGCCATCTGCCTGTCTCCGTGGCATCATAGTTGACGTAACAACCAGATCGTGCAGGAGGTGCCGGTGAGCAACGCGGAAACCGATGTCGAGGCTCTACGCTGCGGTGCGCTCGACGAAGGCGACCGGCCGACCGGAGCCCCGCAGGTCGATGTCCTGTCGGCGCGGGAGGTGCCCCTCGGGGGTCCACGTGCGATGCGCGTGCGGCGGACGCTGCCCCAGCGGAAGCGCACACTCATCGGCGCCTGGTGCTTCGCCGATCACTACGGCCCGGACCACGTAGCTGCGTCAGGTGGCATGGACCTGCCCCTGCATCCACACACCGGACTACAGACGGTGAGCTGGCTGTTCAGCGGAGAGTTCGAGCATCGCGACACCCTCGGAACCCACTCCCTGATCCGGCCCGGTGAGATGAACCTCATGACCGGCGGATACGGCATCGCCCACTCGGAGGTCTCCACTCCGAACACCACGGTCATCCACGGCGTCCAGTTGTGGGTCGCGCTGCCCGAGGAACACCGCAGCGCCGCCCGGGACTTCCAGCACTACGTGCCCGAACTCGCGCAGGTCGACGGAGCCCACATCAGGGTCTTTCTGGGCTCGCTCGCCGGCCGGACCTCCCCGGTCCGGGCCTTCACGCCGCTGCTCGGCGCCGAGATCGTCATCGAACCCCACGTGACGCTCCCTCTCGCCGTGGACGCGGCTTTCGAGCACGGCCTCCTCGTGGACAGCGGGGACATCCGTCTGATCGACACGGTGCTGCGCCCTGCCGAACTCGGCTACGTCCCCCGCGGCGTGGACACCCTGACGATGGTGAACGAGACCGACGCCCCGGCGCGGGCCGTCCTCCTCGGAGGGCCTCCCTTCGGCGAGGAGATCGTCATGTGGTGGAACTTCATCGGTCGCAGCCATGAGGACATGGTGAAGGCCCGCGAGGACTGGGAAGCCTCCTCCGAGCGCTTCGGCGTCATCGAGGACTCCCCCGGCGGCCGCCTTCCCGCACCGGCTCTGCCGAACGCCGTCATCACACCGCGCCGGAACCCACCGGCCCGCTGACCTCCCTTACGAAAGGCACACCATGAGCGAGTCCTCCACTACCACGGTCGTCGAGCGTGTGGACGCCGATCGCCGGTACGAGATCCTGGTCGACGGCCAACGCGCCGGTCTGACCGCCTACCGTGACCTGGGCGCGCAGCGAGTCTTCTTCCACACAGAGATCGACGATGCCTTCGCCGGCCAGGGACTGGCCCAACAGTTGGTCCAGCAGGCACTCGTCGACGTGCGCGCATCCGGAATGCGGATCGTCCCGGTCTGCCCCTACGTCGCCAAGTTCCTCAAGCGGCACGACGAGTTCGCGGACATCACCGACCCGGTCACACCCGGCATCCTGCGGTGGCTGAAGGCACAGCTTGGCTGAGTACCCCAGTTGACTCCTCCCTCGCCTGGCGGAGGGGGCACGGGCGTACCCTCGCGACGGTCGACCGTGCATCCCCTCCTCTCAGGGCTGTAGGTACCGGTGGGCCAGGCGGTTCGACGCGCCACCGGCCGCCCCGGAGGACATTGCCGTGAGCGTTTCCGTACGGTCGGCTCAACCCGGCCCATGCGATGCCCTCTACACCAGGTCAGCAACCTCGGTTGCCTCCGACCCTTCGCTCGCGCGGTGCGAGACAGCGGCTGACCGGCTCGTCAACCACTGTTCAACCTGCCATCCAAGCGAGGAGCCGCCGCGCTACCCGGACCATATGCCTTCCGGTAGGCGGTCGGGGTCACTCCTACCTCGTATCGGAGGAGCCCTCGAAGACTTGCGGCCGTACAACAACTGTCCTGTGGCCCCGCCACGATCCTGGCTGTAAGTGGCACAAGCGATCCTGGTCCACCCGGACCTGGCTCGTTACCGTCTTTCAACGTACGAACCTTGACGATCGGAGCACCCTCGTGAGTAACACAAAGCATGCCGAAGTCCACGGAGTCCCTTGGGAAGAGAGCTACGGATACGTGCAAGCCATCAAGAGTGGCGACACCATCTACCTCTCCGGCCAGGTGTCCCACGAAGGGGAGGGGATCGTTGCGCCCGCTCCGGTCAATGAGGACGGGACCGTTACTGACTTCACCAATATGGGCACGCAGATGCGCCAGTGCTACGCCAACGCCGAGAAACTACTGCAACGGTTCGGTGCATCGCTGGACGATGTCGTTGACGAGGTCCTGTACGTGGTCGATGCCGACGCGGGTGACGCGGCGGCAGGCCCGGCACGCAAGGAAGCCTACGGCCGGCCGGATCCTCAAGTGGCAAGTACCATGATCGGTACGCCTCGGCTGGCCTTTCCCGAGCTGCTGGTCGAGATCAAGTTCATCGCCCGGGTCTGACCAGTCCCGTCATACGCCCGTCCGGCCGTGACATGTGACCTGGTGCCATCAGGGGCGAAGCGGTGGAGCTTGCCGCCAGACACCGCACATCCGCTCACGGGCATGCGGCGGCTTGGAACCGTCCCTGAATCCGCAGGCCGACCGAGGCGGTTCCGAATCAGCCGCCAAACCTTCTATGAAGTATGGACAGTTGGTCATGCGGTATTGAGAAGGACAGGATCAGAGAGCCGCCACATCCCCATGGAGTCGGGCGCGACCCGGTGAATCTCGACACCTGCCCCGTCGAGGGGAGCGTTGCCGCGGGCAGCCCACTCCGTGGGACCATCGGCCGTGTGCAGGGCTGCCTCATGGGCCCTCTGCGGGTCGGCGTAGTCGTCCACCAGATAGAAGTGGCGTACGAACCGGCCGCTTGCTGTACGGAATCGGAATCCTACGAGCCAACGGTTCTCAGTGAACATGGTTACTCTCCCTTTCTGCCGAGTAGTTCCTCCGCGCAGCGGCTTCCGGTATTCGCGGCCCGTAATGAACCGAGAGGCTCTCGCGACTCGTCATGTGACGCCGCGTCACAGGAAGCCTCGGAGCTTCCCGGTGCTCCGTCCCAGTGGGTAGCGGAGGGGAACCGTCGTTCAGGTCAGCAGCCGTATAGGCGTCTCGATGTGCTGCCGCAGCGCGGAGAACCAGCGGGCCGCCAGGGTGCCGTCCACGGGACGGTGGTCGACCGACAGGGTCAGGGTCATCAGGTCCGCTGCCTGGAGACTTCCGTCGTCCGCGACGACCGGAGCGCGCGTGGTCGTGCCGACGGCAAGGATGGCGGCTTGGGGTGGGTTGATGATCGCGCTGAACTCCTCGACTCCGTACATACCCAGGTTGCTGATGGTGATCGAGCCCCCTTCGAGGTCGCTCTGGCGCAGAGAGCCGCTGCGGGCCTGCTCCCCGAAGGCGCGGACCTGAGCGGAGATGGCTGATACGGAGAGGCCGCCGACGTTCCGCAGCACGGGAGTGACCAGGCCGGACTCGGTGGCTATGGCCACCGAGATGTCGACAGCGTGGAAACGGCGCACCGCTTCGTCGGTCCAGACGACGTTCATCTCGGGGACTTGGACATGAGCCTTGGCGATCGCCTTGATGAGTAGGTCGTTGACGGAAATCTTCGTGTCACCTGCCGCGTTGAGCTTCTGTCGCAGTGACAGGAGCTCACTGACGTCGACCTGTCCCTTGAGGTAGAAGTGGGGGGCGTTCTGCTTGCTCTCAGTGAGCCGGGTGGCAATCGCGCGACGGATACGGGAGTGCGGGAGCGTCTCGTACGGCCCACCGATGTCGGGTGCCGCGGTCCGGTGTGCGGGGGCCGGCGCGGTCTCGGTCGTGCGTGGTGTCGCGGGCGCCGGGGCCGGTGTTGCGGCGGTCGGCTGCGATCCGTGGGCAGCCACAGCGCGGGTGACGTCGTCGCGGACAATGCGCCCGCCTGGTCCAGTCCCGGTGATCGACTCGATGGCTATGCCGGCCTCGCGGGCCAGGCGGCGGGCCAGAGGGCTGGCGAAGATTCGGTCCTGGGACTGGTGCGGGAGGTGTGTCGGCGGTTCGGACGCCGGCGCCGCCGATGCGGGATCGGGAACGTCGCGGCGCGCGGCCACCTTGAGCTCCGGGGTTTGTGTGATGCCGAGGCTGACGAGGAGGGCGTCGAGGTCCGTCACCTCCTCTCCCGGCGTGGTGATCACCGCGATGGGGCTGCCGACTTCCACCTCGGTGCCGGCGGGGACGAGGGTCTTGAGCAGACTGCCGTCCATGGTGGCCGGCACGTCCACCTCGGCCTTGTCGGTCTCGACGACCACGAGTGCGTCGCCCGCGCTGAACGAAGCGCCGTCGGCGATGGGCCAACCGGACAGGACCGCCGCCGTCGAACCGGCTGCGACCTCCGGCATGCGGAGCAGGTCAGCCATGGTTTCCTCCGTGTTGCGTAGGTGTCGGCGGTTCAGCGACCGGTGATCTTCTTGAGCTGTGCGGCGACTTCTTCGGTCTGTGCGATGGCCGCTCGTTCGAGGACCTTGCTGATGCTCGGAGATGCCTCGCCTCCGGTGACCCGTTGCACGGGCTGGTCCAGCCAGTCGAAGTAGCGACGCTGGATCTCGTCCGCCAGCCATGCGCCGTAGGAGGTGCCGAGGGCTCCCTGTTCGGCGATCAGGACGTTGTTGGTCTTGCGGATGCTCGCACCGATGGTGTCCCAGTCGATGCTGGCCCGGTCCAGCCAACGCAGGTCGACCACCTCCGCGTCCACGTCACCGCCTTCTACGGCCTGAAGGACGTAACGCGTCATCGCCAGGTAGGTCAGCACGGTGATGTCCGACCCGGTTCGGCGTACGACGGCCTTCCCCACGGGCAGGTGATAGTCGTAGTCGTCCACCGGGACCTCCCCGGTGGACGGGTAGAGATCGACGTGTTCCAGTACGACCACGGGGTCGTTACAGCGCAGCGCGCTGTTCATGAGGCCGATGTAGTCGAAGGGGGTGGACGGCGCGACGATGCGCCAGCCGGCCGCAGTGGCGAGGATGCCCGCCGGATCCATGGAGTGCTGCGAGCCGTAGCCGGTGCCCATGGCCACCTTGCTGCGCAGAACCAGGGGGACGTCGCTGTCGCCCCCGAACATGTGCCGTGCCTTGCCGATCTGGTTGAACAGCTGGTCCGCCGCCACCCACATGAAGTCCGCGTACATGAACTCCACCACCGGCCGAGAGCGGCCCTCCAGTGCGATACCGCCCGCGAGGCCGGCGAAGGCGTTCTCACTGATGGGTGTGCCGAGGACACGGTTGGGAAACAGCTCGGGAAGGCCGCGCGTGGCACCGTTCGTACCGCCCTTGAGGCGGTGCACGTCCTCGCCCATCACGACGATGCGGTCGTCCTCGGACATACGCCGGTGCATCACCCCGGCCACCACGTCGATGAACTTGCGTTCCTGCGTGGCGCCGGCGAAGTCGGAGAGCTCGGCGGTGCGGGCCCCCTCGAACTCGCTGAGGTTGCCACGGAGCCCGACGTCACGGAACTCAGGGTCCGGCCACAACTGCGGCTTGATCTGCCGTTGCCCCGGCTTGCCTCCCGGCACGGGCTCCAGCAGTTCACTCCCGACAGCTTCCATCTCAGCCTGCGCACGGCGCGTGCACCGTGTCACCTCTTCTTCGGTGAGGATCCCCCGCCGTACCAGATGGGAGGAGACGAGCGCCAGCGGGTCGCGTTCCCGCCACTGCTGCTCCTCCTCCTTGGTCCGGTAACCGAAGGCACTGCCCGGGAACGGGCCGTTCTGATGGAAGTAGCGGTAGACATCCGCCTCTACGACGGTGGGGCCCTTGCCCTGCCTCATATGGGCCACTGCTTCGCCGGTGGCCAGGTGGACGGCCAGCGGATCCATGCCGTCGACGCGCCAGCTGGGGATGTTGAATCCCAGGGCTCGGGCCGACAGCCGCGGCTCGGCGGTGACCTCGTCGACGTGGGTCGAGACCGCGTACTGATTGTTTTCGATGAAGAAGCACACCGGCAACTGCCACGCGCCCGCGAGATTGAGGCTCTCCAGGACGGATCCAATGTTGACCGCACCGTCACCGAAGTAGGAGACGGATACCGCGTCCGTACCGGCGTGGCGTGCCGCCCAGGCGAATCCCGTGGCCTGTGGAACGCCGCCGCCCACGATGGCGTTCGTTCCCATGGCGCCCGCCTCGCGCCACCGCAGGTGCATCGATCCACCACGCCCGTGGCAGTAGCCGTCGGCCAGGCCACAGATCTCGGACAGGCTGCGGGAGAGGACGGTGCGCACCGCCTCGGGAAGAGGGACCCGAGGGTCGATTCCGTCGGGCGCCACATATCCCAGCGCCTTGGCCAGGAACTGGTGGTGTCCGCGGTGCGATCCGTTCACATAGTCGCTGCCGGTGAGCGCGAGGACCGAGCCGACGGCGCCGCCCTCCTGGCCGATGCTGGAGTGCGCGGGCCCGTGAACCAGCCCTTGAGAGGCGAGCGACAGAACGTACTCCTCGAAGGTGCGGATGAGGAGTGTCTGGCTGAACATCGACATCAGCAGAGCGGGATCGGCGGTGTCCCAGTCCCTTTTGGTCGCAGCGACCTTCACCCAGGGGGATGCTGGCGTGAGCTTCTTGTAAGTGGGCACGGACGCCTCCAGAGATGAGCGCGCGGCTCGGCCGGGCGGGAAACCCAGCTTGTGCTGTTGCCCCACACTCTCCTTCAATGGATCCATACGCAAGTCTACGTTATCTTTACGTTACCTAGACATTGCCGTTAAGGGCATTGACTAGCTGGATTTCAGCAACGAGTGTCTTCGCGAAGAGCCTAATGGATCCAATGGAGGGTGACACCATGTCGAAGGTGACGAGCGCTTCCAGCGCCCTCGAAGAGTTCGAGCAGGAGTCCTGGTGGGAGACGGTCCTCGCTGAACTCAACGGGGACAGTCAGTGGGGGGAGGCGGCCAAGTACTTCCCCGCCCGCATCGAATTCCGCAGCGACCAGACCTCTTGGACCATCGACACCCGCGACGGGCGGGCCGTCTCCGCCCGACGGGGCACGCACCCACAGGGGGCCGACATCACCATCGCCGCCCCGGATGCGGAATGGCGCCGAGTGATCGACGGCGACACCGACTGGTTCAGGGGTACCTCGCCCGGCCTCGGCAGCATCACCGTGGAGGGCGACGGCGTCGCCGCCATGCGTAACGTCAAGGCCATGTGGCGTCTGCTCGGTGCGCTGTCAGTCGCCGGCAAGCCCACGGCCGAACCCGGCCCGTACTCGGCGGACCCCGCGACGGATCGCCACACCGCGATCACGGGGCGCTACGTCGAGGTGGCCGGCCTGCGGACGTACTACGAGGAGGCGGGGGACGGCATCCCGATCGTCTGCATCCACGCGGCGGGCCAGGACACTCTGATGTACCGCCACGTGCTGGAGGGCCTGTCCGACGAGTTCCGCGTGATCTCCATCGACGCTCCCGGCCACGGCAAGACCCTCGAACCGCCGCATGGAGCGTTCCGGTCCATCAGCGACCACGCCGACTTCAACGAGGCGTTCATGACAGCGCTGGGGCTTGAGAACCCGGTTGTCGTGGGTTGCTCGATGGGCGGTAACATGGTCCTCGAACTCGCCGCCCGACGGCCGGACTTCTACCAAGCCGTGATCTCGGCGGAGGGCTCCGACTACACCCCGACGGTCAGCGACACCCTGCTGGAGATGCTGCTCCTGAACGGCGCGCAGATCCTGGAAGGCTGGTCCGAGTCCATGACCGGCCACCGCACTCCCCCGCAGCGCGCACGCGAAGTCGTGTGGCAGCTGCGCAGGGTCTGCCCGGAAGTGATCGCGGCGGACCTCACCGGCTATGCGGGCTTCGACCGCCGTGACCAGGTGGGCGGCATCAAGAGCCCGGTGCTTCTGCTGCGCGGGGACGCGGACTGGCTCGTCCCGCAGGACATGGTCGAGCAGGTCGCCGGCCGCATCCCCGGCAGCCGGATCGCCGTCCTGGAAGGCACCGGCCACTACCCCATGATCGAGAACCCGGTCGAGTTCAACGACACCGTCCGCAGTTTCGTCAGGGAGACTTCGCGATGACCGGATTTCCCCCTGGCGTGCCGTCGGCCCACCTCCTGCCGGCTCCCCTGGCTGGACTGCCCGTCACCCAGGTCGGCATCCTCGTGCCCGACCTGGAAGCCGGCATCGCGACCTGGTCCGCCCTGCTGGGCACGGACGACTGGCTCGTCTACACCTACGGTCCCGAGACCGTTCCCCGCCTCGGATACCGAGGCGGGGAAGGTACCTTCCGGATGCGTGTCGCGCTCACCGGCAGCGCCCCGCAGATCGAACTGATCGAATCGCTCGACGGGCCCAGCATCTACACCGAATGGATCACAGAGCACGGCTACGGCCTGCACCATCTCGGCTTCAGGGTGCCCTCGATCGAGGCGACTGTCCGTCACGTGACGGCCGGCGGCATCACCCTGCTTCAGTCCGGAAGCGGCTACGGGGAGGACCGCGACGGCGGATTCGCCTACTTCGACACCCAGGACAGCGTCGGTCTGATCGTCGAGGCGATCGAGGTACCACAGCGCCGCAGGCCCTCCGAACCGATCCCCGGGAAGCTGCGGTGACAGCACGCCGGAACGGCCTGCCGGGCCTGGCAGGTGTCGAGCACATCGGCTTCACGGTGCCCGACCTGGAGGAGGCCACGGACTTCTTCACCACCGTGATCGGCTGCGAACTCGTGTACACGCTGGGCCCCTTCCATGCCGACGACACATGGATGGCCGACCACCTCAATGTCCACCCACGCGCCGTGATGCGCCGCCTGAGCTTCCTTCGCTGCGCCAACGGCCCGAACTTCGAGGTCTTCGAGTACGAATCGCCGAACCAGAATCCGGTCCCGCCACGTAACAGCGACATCGGCGGCCATCATCTCGCCTTCTACGTCCAGGACTTGGACGAGGCTGTCACCCATCTGCGGGCGCACGAGGTGACGGTCCTCGGCGCGCCCACCCACAGCTCCGGTCCGAGTGAAGGGCAGCGCTGGGTGTACTTCCTCACCCCCTGGGGCATGCAGCTGGAACTTGTCTCCTTCCCGCACGGCAAGGCTTACGAGAAGGGACTGGACCAGAGTGCGGGCCGTGGGGTGCGGTTGTGGCAACCTGAGATGCCCGGACATTGGCCACATTAAGGAACAGCATGCCGCCAGACCTCGACGGTTCGTCCTCGGTAGCCAGCGAGAGGGTCGCCGACACACTGCGCAAACACATCCTCTCCGGGGAGCTGAAGCCCGGTACGAGGATCATGCAGGAGGAAGTGGCGGCGTCCCTGGGATCCAGTCGGCTGCCGGTGCGTGAAGCGCTGCGTATCCTCGCGGCGGAGGGCCTGGTCGTCCTCAAGCCGAACAGCGGAGCCTGGGTTTCCAAGATGGACCTCGCGGAGTGCCAGGCGACGTACAAACTGCGGGAACGGGTGGAGCCGCTCGCTCTGATCGAGTCCATTCCGAATCTCAGCTCGGACGACATCGCGCGGCTGGACGAGATTCAGAGTGAGATCGAATCCAATCAGGATGTCGACCACTTCCTCGTTCTCGACAGAGAGCTTCACCTGATCACGTACTCGGGCTGCCGTGATGATCAGCTCCGCTCCATGGTGCGGCGATTCTGGAACACCACGCAGCACTACCGGCGTGCCTACGCGCGGCTCGTCGACCCCACTGGGTATCAGCTCATCAACTATGAGCACCGGCTGATCATCGAGGCGATCAAGCGGGGCGACCCCGTGGACGCCGAGCGCTTCCTGGTGGGGCATATTCGCCGCACCCGCCTGGCCCTGTCACGCCATCCTGAGCTCTTCCACGAAGAGTGAAGCAAGCCTGAGCATCACCTCCACGAGGCGGGCCGCGATCGCAGGCGACCCGCCTGCTCGGCGTGCCCCCCCTCACTCGCGGCGCTCGGCGAGCCGCGTCCCGCATATGGCCAGGTGGATCCATACAAATGATCACGTTACATAACCGTAATACAGTCGGGTCAGCGTAACCGGTTGACTAGGGCTGTCTCTGGGGTGATTCTCGGCTTCATCACAGGAACATCTCCAGATGGATCCATTGAAGCCTCCTCGGTTACGAGGGGGATCACCTCATCCGCGCTGTCGCCTCGGCCTTTCCGGGCCCCACCCGACGAGAACGCGACACCCGGGACCCTCCCGGGACCCCCAACCGCAGGCCGCGAAGTCTTGCCCGTGCCTCTTTGTGGCAGCCGTCTTCGCCGCCCTCCCGAAGGAGCGCTCCGTGAAACGCCGCACTGCCGCCGCCATGGCCCTTGCCGTGTCCAGCACCTTGACCGCCGTCCTCGCCGGCTGCAATGCCGGAGCCTCCGGCACGTCCGGGGACGGGGCGAAGACTGTTGGGCTGATCCGCTTCTCCGGTTCGGACGTCTACGCCAACAGCGCCCTCGACGCCATCGCCGAGTACGGCAAGAGCAAAGGCTGGAAGATCACCGAGGTGGACGCGAACGGCAGCGTCGACTCTGCCAACACCGCGCTGACCAACCTGGCCACACGAGGCGTCGACGCCATCGCCATCTCCGTCTTCCCCACCGATGCGCTCGCCTCCGGAGTCGCCACGGCCCAGTCGGCAGGAATCCCGGTCGCCAACTGGGGCGGCGGCCTCGGGCCGGGCGTCCCCATCGCCGCAGACGTGTCCCTGGGCGAGCCCATGGCCGAACGAGTGGTGAAGGACCTTGAGGGCAAGGGCTCCCTGCTGGCCCTCGGATATCGTCCCGGCCTGCCCTGCCAGCGCCGCGAGGCCGCTCTGGACAAGACCCTGAAGAAGACCGACATCAAGACGGTCTCCCAGCAGGTCACCATCCCCGGCCAGGTCGAGGCCGCCGACAAGGCCACTCAGGCATGGGCCCAGGCCCATCCCAAGGGCGACAACCTCGCCGTATGGTCCTGCTTCGACGATCCGGCCACAGGCGCCGTCGCAGCACTTCGCCAGCTCGGACGCACCGACGTGAAAACCTACGGCCTCAACGGCACCGCCGAGGCGCTGTCCCTGGTCAAGGCCGGCAAGCTGACGGCGACCCAGTGGATCGACGGCCCCTCGCAGGGGCGCGAGATCGCCCGGCTCCTTGAGAAGTACTGGACTGCCCCCGAGGACTTCCAGCAGGTCGAGATCGACGGCGACTACCAGATCATCGACAAGACCAACGTCGATGCCTTCCTCGCCGACCACCCCGAGTTGAGGAAGTAACCATGGGGTCACAAGCATCAGAAGCTCCTTCCGACCGGACCGCCGCCGTCCACGAGAGCGAGCCACTGATCCAGGTGCGGGGTCTGGTCAAGACCTACGGTGCGATCCGTGCGCTGCGCGGCGTGGACGTCTCGTTCCGGCGAGGCGAGATCCACGGACTGGTGGGCGCCAACGGTGCCGGCAAATCCACACTGATCCGCTGCCTGGCCGGACTGGAACAGCCCGACGAGGGAGACATCCTCGTCGACGGCGAGGGCACCCACGTCCACGGTCCCTCCGAGGCAGCCCGGCTCGGCCTCGCCTTCATCCACCAGGAACTGAACCTGGTGAAGTCCTTCACCGGGGCGCAGAACATCATGCTCGGCAGCCACCGGGGCTCAATGCTGGCCCTGCGCCGACTCCGCAAAGTGCCGCCCGCGGTGCTCCAGGCCGCCGAACGCGTGGGGATCGACTTCTCACTCGACACCCCTGTCGCCGAACTGACCGTCCATCAGCAATGGCTGGTCACCATCGCGCGGGCACTCGTCGAGGACCGCACCCTCATCGCCATGGACGAGCCGACCGCATCCCTGGACGCTCAGGAGGCAGCCAAACTCCTCAAGGTGACACGGGAGTTGGCGGCCTCGGGGGTCGCGGTGGTGTTCATCAGTCACCGGCTCGACGAAGTGACTGAAGTCTGCGATCGGGTCACCGCCTTCCGGGACGGATTGGTGTCGCTGACCCTGCCCAGAACCGATCTCACACGCGATGCCGTCGTCCGCGCCATCGTGGGCCATGCGGTCACTCCCGGAGCAGGAGCCACCGCATTCCGAACGACCGAGCACACCCCCGTCGCCCTGCGGCTGGACCGCCTCAGCCGAGGGAGGGCCGTGCACGACGTCTCCCTGACCCTGCACGAGGGCGAGGTCGTCGGCATCGCAGGGCTCGTCGGCTCCGGACGAACAGAACTGGCGCGACTGATCTTCGGAGCCGACCGCCCGGACAGCGGAACGATGACACTGGAGGGGCAGCCCTACCGCCCTGGCTCCATCCCGCAGGCCATCGCCCGTGGCGTGGCGTACGTACCGGAAGAGCGGCGCTCCGAGGCCCTGTTCCTCACCCACTCCGTCGAGGACAACCTCCACATCACGGTGTGGGATCGCCGGCGCGCGAGTAGATGGCTGCCGTTCATCAGCCCGCGAGCCTCCCGGGCCGCCGCAAAGGAGACCTGCCGCACGCTCGGGATCAAGGCCGGGGACCCCCGCCAACCAGTCCTCGGCCTCAGCGGAGGCAATCAGCAGAAGGTCGTCATGGGCCGCTGGCTGGCCACCCAGCCGAAGATCCTGATCATGGACGAACCCACCCGCGGGGTAGACGTGGGCGCACGCGCCGACATCTACGCCCGCGTCCGTGAAACCAACGCGGCGGGTACCGCCGTCCTGGTCATTTCCTCCGAGTTCGAAGAACTCCTCGAATGCAACCGCGTCCTGGTCATGTCCGAAGGCCGCCTCGTCGGCGAACTCACCTCCGGCGACATCACCGTCCCCAACATGCTGCACCTCTGCTACGCCTGACGTGCCGCGCCATCGAGAATCCGGAGAAACCGCCATGGAAGGCACCATTGAGGAAGCCGTGAAGGCGCCGACTGTGCGGGACGGCACGCCGGGCAACGCACAGCGCGCCCTGGTCCTGACGGGCCGCTACGGAACCCCAGCGGTTCTCGTCCTGCTCTTGATCGGCTTCGCCATAGCGAGCCCGCAGGCATTTCTGACGGGTCAGAACCTGCTGAACATCCTCAACCAGAGCGCCACGCTCGCCATCGTCGCAGGAGGTCTCACTCTCCCTCTGGTCGCGGGCAAGTTCGATCTCAGCTTTGCATCCGTAGTGAGTCTGGCGGGCATCCTGGCGGTCGGTCTGCTGGAGCGCAGCGGCCTGCCGTGGCTCGCCGCAATTCTGCTCGGTCTCGCTGCTGCCGGTGCGATCGGCCTGGTCAACGGCCTGCTCGTCGCGGTCCTGCGGATCGACCCGATCGTGGCCACCCTGGGCACGAGCACCATGCTCCTCGGGATCAACTACGCCTACTCGAACGGCACGCCCATCACACTGAAGGCCGGCCCTTTCACGGACATCGCCCGCGCCTCGGTACTGGGCATACCCGCCCCGGTGATTCTGACCGTGATAGTCCTCGGCGCCCTGTGGGTGGCGCTGAACTTCACGCTGCTCGGTCACCATATGCAGGCGGTGGGCACCAATCAGGTCGCTGCACGCATGGCCGGTGTACGGGTCACCCGCATCACGCTCATCGCTTTCGTGATCTGCGGGCTGTGCGCGGGACTGGCGGGCATCGTGCTGTCGGCGCGTATCGGCAGCGGCCAAGTCACGGCCGGTGACGGGTATCTGCTGAACGCCTTCGCCGCCGTGTTCCTGGGGGCTTCGGTCCTCAAGGACGGCGACTTCCACATCGTCGGCACCCTCGTCGGCGTACTCATCGTCACCGTCACCTTCAACGGGCTGTCCCTGCTGGGCGCCGAGTCGTACGTGCAGTTCCTCTTCCAGGGAGGCATCCTCGTCGCCGCGACCGCACTGAGCAGCACCAGCCGACGCCTGCTTCTGTCTTCGGTACGACACTGAAATCCCCGCGATGAACCGTGATGCCAGCCGATCCATCTCAGTGAAATGGATCCAATCTGGGGTGACCCGTCCGCGTCGGGATAGGTCACTACCTGAATATCGATGACATCGGGGAACACGAGATCATGCTGAGTGACGCCGTGCGCCTGACTGAGCACCTGGCCAGCGCACAGGTACGGGTCAACCTTGAGGTGTGGCCCGGCATGCCGCACGTATGGCATCTGTTTTCCGAGGACCTGGAGGAGGCTGATGCAGCCCTCGACTCGGCCGTCGCCTTCCTCGCTTCCTGTCTGCCCCACGCCTAACCTCCCCTTTTCCTCAACTCTGAGAGGCACCCCGTGACCAACACCGAAGCCGAGAAGAAAATCAACGTCAACGGAACGGAGCTCTTCGTCCGTGACACAGGCGAAGAAGACCTTCCGGTGGTCCTTGCCCTACACTCACTGTTCCTCGACGGACGCATGTTTGAAGGCTTCAAGGACGCCGCCGCAGGCCGGTACCGCGTCATCCGTCCCGACTTCCGCGGCCAGGGACGGAGCGCACCGGCGGAGGACGATTTCATCCATCTGGACACGGTGACGGCTGATGTCATCGCGCTGGCCGAAGCCCTGAATCTGAAGCAGGTGCACCTGCTCGTCCAGTCCATGGGCGGAGACGTGGCGTTCCGGCTGGCCGTCGCCCGGCCCTCCCTGATCAAGTCGATGATCGTCCTGGGATCGTCGGCCTGTTCCGAACCCGCCGATCAGCTTCAGGTTTTCCGGGAGTGGGTCGACAACGTGGGGCGGCAAGGCTTCGTCGGTGACGTGCTCCGGGAGACCATGGAGATCATGTTCGGCGCCACCACTCTTGCCGATCCCGATAAGCGGGACATCGTCAAGCTGTGGGAGGCGCGGATCGCAGAGGTGCCGAAGACCCTACGTCCCGCGATGGCGGGTGTCATCGAACGTGGCACCGCTGTGCATCTGCTTCCGCAAATCAGTGTCCCCGTCTTCATCGTGTCGGGCGAGGAGGACAAGCCGCGCCCGATCCCGTGGCAGAACGAGATGGCCGAGCACCTGCCGAACTCCACACTATGGCGCCTGAAGAAGATCGGCCACAGCCCGATCCTGGAGACGCCGGACGTGGTCCTCCCCCGCCTCCTCGACTTCCTCGACCAGGTGGAGAAGAACAGCTAGAGATCTTTAAGGGTGTGGGTTGTGTGGGGTCGTAACGACTGTTGTGTGCTGCGGTGTGCCGGAGGGATGAGGTATCCCGATGGTGGAGGGCTGACGGCTGAGGAGCGGGTCCGGCGTGAGCGGGTCCGGTTGGCGGCTGCTGATCTGATCGAGGCGGGGGGTCAGCGACCGGGGGTGGCCCGGCAGTTCCGGGTGACGCGGATGTCGGCGAACCGCCGGCGGTGGGCATTGGCTGCGGGCGGGCGGCGGCTCTGGCCTCCAAGCGCCCCGGCGGTGCCCGCTGCAAGCTCGATGCGAGTCAACTGCGTGTGCTGGAGGCGGTGTTGGATGCCGGCCCGGCCGCTGCGGGCTGGAGCGACCAGTGCTGGACCCGGGCAAGAATCGCGGAGATCGTGCACCGCCCGGTTCGGCGTCGAGTACACCTTGGCCGGGATGGACCTGCTGCTGCACCGCATCGGCTGGAGCGTGCAGGTCCCCTCCCGCAGGGCCACCGAGCGCGACGAGGAGAGGATCGCCGCCTGGAAGGACGCGCAGTGGCCCGTCATAAAAGGAGGGCGGCGGACCTGGGCGCCTGACTCTGCTTCGAGGGCGAAGCCGGCCAGGGGCTGAGGCCGCCCATAGGCCGCACCTGGGGACGCCGGGGCCACACAACCCTCGTGCGTGTCACCGCCGCAGGCACCAAACGCGTCTCCATGGCGGCACTGATCTGCACCAAGCCCGGCCACCGGCCCCGGCTGATCTATCGCATCCACCTCGACCGCGGCCCCGCCAAGGGCCGGCGCAAGGGCTTCACCGAGACCGACTACGCGCACCTGCTCGACGCCGCGCACCAGCAGCTCGGCGGCCCGGTCGTCCTGGTCTGGGACAATTTGAACACGCACGTCAGTCGCAGCATGCGCCAGCTTGTCGGTGATCGATTATGGCTGACCGTCTACCAGCTGCCGCCGTATGCACCGGAGTTCAACCGGGTCGAGGGTGTCTGGTCGCACCTGAAAAGGTCGCTGGCCAACCTCACCAAACACAGCCTCGACCAGCTCACCGCGCTGGTGAAGAACCGGCTCAAACGGATGCAGTACCGACCCGGCCTCATCGACGGTCTCATCGCCAAGACCGGCCTCGACTTCCAACCGCCGTAACCTCAGCCATTGAAGATCTCTGGCAAACAGGACGTCATCGCAGCAGTGAAGGTCAAGGGCGCCCCCAAGCCGGGCTCGATACCCTCACCACGATCCCCGACCATTTGTCGAGTACGGCAGGATGAGGCACCAACATGGCTCCTGCGCCGGTGGGTTGAGACTTCGAACACCTCCCTCCACGGCACGGGAGCCTTGTGCGTTGTGGCCGGCGCCCGCCACTCGATCGGTGGCCACCCTGAAAGACCTCACTGATGCCTGCCGGGGAGGCGGGAGGTGACCTTCCCGAGTGGAGTGGCGTGTCTCACATTGAATGCTTCGTGCGGGGTGACCCACCGTTGTTGTGCCGCACGTGCATTCCTGACCTGTGGTGTTGCTTGCGGGACAGGGGTTCCTCGTGGTGGTGGGATTCCACTCTCATGGTGGTTCTCGTGGTGCCCCACAATTGCGCCGCGCTACCGCGGCCGAAGAAAGTGGATCCGACCAGCGGTCATGGAGCCCACGCCCGCCGACAGGCTGGTCATGTGCCGCCGCGGAAGTGCGCGTCCTCCGAATGGCCAGCCCGCCACGACTCGTGTGAGCGGCCCGCACCCCCACCGGGGAACGGGACGACGACCGGATGACCCGCTGGCTCCGTCGCGGGCAATGCAGGAGTACGGCGCCCCGAAAGGCGAGTAAGCCACATGAATGCGACCGACGATGACACCGCAGTGTTCCGTGCCCTGGGTCCGGTCCAGGTGTGGCGCGGCGGGGCACCGCTCGACCTGGGGCCGCCACAACGCAGGGTGCTGCTCCTCCGCCTCCTCATTGAGGAGGGCCGGCCGGTCACCGTGGCTGACCTCTCCCAGTGTCTGTGGAAGGACAACCCGCCGACAGGAGCCATCTCCTCGGTCCGAGCACATGTCAGCCGACTGCGCTCGGTGCTGGACCCGGAGCGGCAAGGGCCGTCCACGGTGCTCTTTGCCGAGTCATCCGGCTATTCCCTGAGAGTGCCTCGCGAGGCGCGGGACACCACGGTGTTTGAGGACACCGTGCACAGCGCCCGGACTGCGGTCAGGCATGGCCGACTTGCCCAGGCACGCCGCGAACTCGACCAAGCACTTGGCCTGTGGCGCGGCAAGGCATTCCAAGACGCCGCTGAAGAGGATTTCGCGGTGCGCGAACGGAATCGTCTGAACGCAATCCTGCAGGAAGCAAGGGAGTTGCAGGCCACGACCCTACTGAGGCAGGGGGATCTGGCACAGGCGATCAGCGCCGCAGAAGGGCTCATCGTCAGCTCGCCGCTGCGGGAGGTGTCCTGGGCGCTGCTGATGCGGGCCCTGTACGCAGGAGGGCGGCCGACGGAAGCGCTTCAGCAGTACGAGCGCTTTCGCGTCATGCTGGACGAGGAGTTGGGTCTTGACCCGAGCCCGGGGCTCAAACGACTGCAGACCGCGATTCTGCGGCACGACACCGGCGTCCTCGACGGCCTCAGTCCATTCTCAACCGATGTCGTCCTGAGGACAGGCCCGGGAGATGCGCCCCCACCTCTGGCAGGGCGGTCGGAGGAGACGTCACAGCTGATGGCGGTCCTGTCGAGAGCCGCCCCGGGTCGTACGGCCTGCGCGGTCGTTTCCGGCGAGCCCGGTGTCGGCAAGACACGGCTGCTGGATGAGTTGGCGGCCCGTGCGGTGTCGGCGGGTTTCGCTGTCGCCCGTGCCCAGGGCGGCCAGGCGCAGGGCGGCAGCGGAGGCCGCTCGTTGCCGTCCCCTGCCGCACAACTTCTCCACGCGCTGCGGCAGGACGGATACGAACCTGGTGTGCCCGTGAGCGGACGGACGACGACGGGGAAGCTTCTGCAGGCGCTTTCCCGTCGGCCCACGCTCTGCATTGTTGACGACCTCGACGAGGCATCACCGGAAGTCCAATCCGAGTTGCGGCACATCGTCGAGGCACTGCCAGAGGGCCCCATCGCGGTGGTGTGCGCCATGCGGGCCGCCGACGATCCGACGTCCAGCGGCCTGCTCACCGCATTTGCCCGGCGGGGCGCGACATGGCTCCGGCTCGATCCGCTGACTCTCGCTGACGTCACCGAGGTGCTCACAGGATCCGGCGAGCACGTCACGCCGGCGCATGCGGCGGCGTTGCACCGGCGCAGCGCGGGGAACCCGTTCATTCTGACTGAGTTGCTCAAGCTGGCTCCCGACCGACGGACGGGCGCGGCGGCCCGAGTGCCCACGGCCGTGCGGAGCGCGATCCTCAGCCGGCTGGCCGGGCTGCCGGAACCGGTCCGAGTAATGCTTACGTATGGTGCGGTGGATGCTGAGTGGCTGGACATCGCCCTGCTCGCCGACATCCTGGACGAGCCACTGCGGGAGCTCCTGCCGCTTGTTGACATGGCGGTCGCGGCCCGGCTCCTGGTGTGGGAGGCGGAACCCAGTGAGCATGCCACCAGTGGCTATCGTTTGCCCGAACTACCTCGCGAGGTGATCCTCAGCACTCTCGCACCATCTTCTCGACAACTGCTGCATGCTGCTCTCGCGAAGCATCTGGCCATGCGGGACGACACCATCCCTGCTCGCTTGGCCCGCCACTTACGGGGAGCGGGCGCCATGGCCACTGCCATAGGTCCCCTCAGCGAACCCAACTGATCCGGAGCCCAGGAACCTCGTTCCTGCGCTCCGGGAGCCGCGCCGGGCTGCCCACAGTGAACGTGTCGTCCCGTTACAGCAGCCACACTGGCCATATTTACCCCTCTGTAATTAAATGTCGCTTACTGGCGCCAGGCCCTGACTGAGGTGAGCCGGTTAGTAATGAAGGCACACAATGTGAGAGGAATGAGCCGGCTTCGGCGCAACCAGATCCGGTTGAAGATCTCGCGAGATGCCTCGCGGTTGTTCTGGAAGCAGGGCAGGGCTCATGCCGTGGAGTGTGCCGATCACGCGCTGGCCATCAGGATCTGGTCGTGGGCGGGGTTCCACGAAGAAGATCATCCGTCAGCGGTTGACTTCAAGGTTTGTCAGGACGAGCAGAGCGCGCGCCGAGGTCTGTCAGGGCTGCCACGATGGGAACGCCCTGGCGCTCGCAGATCCGAATGATTCGGTGGGTGCGGGCTGCGGTCAGGTCGTGGGTGCGGCCCGGCGGTGTGGGCGAGGGCCACAGCAGGTGCGTCAGCGGAATCAGTGACAACCTGCACGTTCACGCCGTGGCGCCGGCGCTTTTGGGAGTAGTCGGCCCGGCCGTCGCCGACCTGATCGCACTCGGCGAGGGTCCCGTCCAGGAGGACGAAGTCAGGATCATGGTCGCGTAGCGTCTTCAGCAGGCCCGATGCACGTGCGGCGAGAAGGTCGACGACCGCGCTGGTATAGGCGTGGGCGGTGGACTCGCTGACGCCGAACCCGGCAGCGATCTTCGCCAGAGTGGTGTGCTCGCGCAGGTACACCAGCGCCACCATCGCGCGATGAGACGGACGGAGCTTGCAGCGCCGGTCGCCCTCACGAGTGACGAGCAGCATGGTGACCCACTCCACGAGCGCATGCGGCAGGTCGAGTGCGGCAGGACGGATGACCAACGGGGCCCCCGAGCAAGGTGATTGAGACGTCAGACACCTCGATCAACAGCCCATGGGCCTCGCTCGTTGCGGCTCGCGAACCGTCACCTGATCGGTGGCCACCTCGAAGAAGGTCAATGTTAAGTCACCATAGGGTCAATAAGGTGATGCATCAACTATACGGGCACGGGTGCTGTGCAGCCCGTAGATGCCACGAGGGCGGCGACGGTGGACGTGTCCTCACATCTACTGCCGCCGCCCTCGCTGCGGCCCGTTCGCCGCGGGGGGTGCCGGCTTACTTCACCAGTCGGGCGAACTTCCTGACCTCCTGGGTGAACAGCTGGGGCTGCTCGAACGCCGCGAAGTGACCGCCGTAGGGGATCTGGTCGTTGTAGTAGACCAGGTTGCTGTAGGCGCGCTCGGCCCAGATCTTCGGGCTGCGGACCAGTTCGTGGGGGAAGACGCTCAGTCCGACCGGCAGGTCGAGCTTGGTCAGCTCGGAGGCGCCGTAGTTCTGCCAGTACAGGCGGGCGGAGGAGGCGGCGGTGTCGGTGAGCCAGTACAGGGTGATGTTGTCCAGCATGTCGTTCAGTGACAGGACACCTTCGGGCCGGCCGGTGCTGTCGGTCCAGTCGAGCAACTTCTCATAGATCCAGGCGGCTTGTCCTGAGGGAGAGTCGGCGAGGGCGTAGCCGATGGTCTGCGGACGGGTCGACTGTTGCAGGGAGTATCCGGAGAGCTGGCTGGAGAAGGTCTGGATCTGGGCGAGTGCCGCCTGTTCGGCGGGAGTGGTCGTGTCGGTGACCGGCGGGCTGAAGGTGTACTCGGGGAAGTTCAGCTGCACTCCCAGCAGGCCCTTGGGCCGCAGCTTGCCCAGTTGGGTGGTGACGACGCCGCCCCAGTCGCCGCCCTGGGCGATGTACCGGGTGTAGCCCAGGCGTTCCATGAGGGTGGCCCAGGCCGCCGCGATGCGGGCGTTGGTCCAGCCGGTGGTGCCGGGCCGGTCGGAGAAGCCGAACCCCGGCAGCGAGGGGACGACCACGTGGAAGGCGTCCTGTGGGCTGCCGCCGTGCGCCGTGGGGTCGGTCAGGGGGCCGATCGCCTTCACGAACTCCACAAAGGAGCCCGGCCAGCCGTGGGTGAGGATGAGCGGCGTGGCGTTCGTGTGCCGGGAGCGGACGTGCAGGAAGTGGATGCCCAGGCCGTCGATCCGCGTGCGGTACTGGCCCAGGGCGTTGATCTGCCGTTCGAAGCGGCGCCAGTCGTACTGAGTGCGCCAGTACTGCAGCAGGCCGGTCAGCTTGGCGAGTTGGACACCCTGGGAGTTGTCGGTGACGGTCTCCTGCTCGGGCAGCCGGACATGGGCCAGCCGTTGGCGCAGGTCCGTCAGCAGGGCCTCCGGGACGCGCAGGTCCAGCGGTGTGATCCGGCTGGTGGCCTTCGGCAGGATCAGCGGGCCGACGGCGCCGGCGGAGGTGGTGGCGGAGGCGAGGTCCGTGCCCAGGACGGCCGGTACGGCGGTCGCCAGTCCGGCGATGGTGGCGGTTCGCAGCAGGCCGCGCCGGGACGGGCTGAAGGAGGGCTCGTCCGCGACCGGACTGGGATGATGCGGTGAACGCATGGATGTGCTCCAACTTCGAAGGGGCGCTGGCCGGCGGAGTACGGACTGCGCGCAGGGAGGTCTGTAGAGGGTGGCGGGGAGCGGGGTGCTGTTCGGCCCCTGGGGCCGCGGCGCCCACGGGCCACTGATGCGGGTGGCGGCCGCGCAGACGTATACGCCACATCGGCGCAGAAAGCCTTGTTTTGCCCGCTTTTGCTGCGGGGTCCTCGGGGTGGGGCGGCTACGCACCTGAGTACATGGCCGCCCGCAGGGGTCAGGCGGAGGTGCTCAGGGCTTCCTTGAGGCTGGCGACCGCGAGCAGGACCGCGTGCTTGGCCGCTTCGATGTCGTGTTGCGAGTTGACCATGACAAAGTCGTGCACGCAGGAAGACCACAGATCGGGACAGGAGTGGCGGAAACCCGGGCCTGCCCTGCGCAGGCCGGCCAGGTCACCGGCCGAGCGCGGCCTCCAGGTAGGCATCTCTGATGGTCTTCTCGTTGACGCCCACCGGTCCTCATCTCCTGCGGAGATTGCGGGAAATGCGAAAACGCGCGATGGCGTCGGTGCAGCGTGTGACGTCCTCGCTAGGCTCACCCTAGGGAGCATATATATGATGCGTCAACCATTTCCGCTGACGCACCTGCTGTGGCTCTCGCCCACACCGCCGGGCCGCACCGACGACCTGACCGCAGCCCGCACCCACCGAATCATTCGGATCTGCGAGCGCCAGGGCGTTCCCATCGTGGCCGATCTCCCTTACCAGGGCGGCGGCCCCAGGCTTGCCACGGGCATCAAACGCAGGCCCCCGCAGGAACTCACCCCCACCGACAGAACCCGCAATCGGGCCTTGGCCGCGGCACGGGCACCCGTCGAACGCGGCGTTGCCCGCCTGAAGTCATGGCGGATCTTCCGCAGATCCCGATGCAGCCCCACCCGCATGACGTCAATCGCCAAGGCCGTTCTCACCCTGGAGTTGCAACGCTGAAGCGGCTCAGTAAGCCATCCCCAGTGGCAAGTCCCAGATGCCCATGCTTCTAAAGTGGATGCATCAACTACATTAAGGCTGTCGAGAGTCATTCGGGACAGGTGTGCAGTCCGAGGGGAGAAACCGGTGATACGTAATTTGACGGTGGCCCAGCAGCTTGTGGACATTCTGCGCCAGGCGGGCGTGGAGCGGATCTACGGCGTGGTGGGTGACAGCCTGAACTCGGTGGTCGACGCGGTGCGCCGTACCGACGGCATCGAGTGGGTGCACGTACGGAACGAGGAGGCCGCCGCCTTCGCTGCGGCAGCGGAGGCACAGCTGACCGGCAGGCTCGCGGTGTGCGCCGGAAGCTGTGGCCCCGGAAACACACATCTGATCCAGGGACTGTACGACGCGCACCGCTCCGGTGCGCCCGTGCTGGCACTCGCTTCGCACATCCCGTCCCACCAGATCGGTACCGGCTTCTTCCAAGAGACGCACCCGGAACGGCTGTTCACCGAGTGCAGCGACTACTGCGAGATGATCGGCACCCCAGAGCAGATGCCCCGGGTTCTGCGGATCGCCATGCAGCGGGCTCTGGGCAACAGCGCGGTGTCAGTCCTGGTGATACCGGGTGATGTCGCGCACGACGCGGCTACGCACCCGACGGGAAGCAGCGACCTGGTCACGGAGCGCGGCCGGGTCGTCGCGCCGGACACACAGGTTCGGGCGCTGGCCGAGAAGCTGAATGCCGCAAAGAAGGTGATGCTGTTCTGCGGTGCGGGAGTGCGGGACGCGCACGCCGAGGTCATGGCGCTCGCCGAGAAGGCTGCCGCGCCCATCGGGCACACCCTGCGGGGCAAGGAGTGGATCCAGTTCGACAACCCGTACGACGTGGGCATGAGCGGTCTGCTGGGCTACGGCGCCTGCTTCGACGCGATGCACGAGGCTGACCTGGTCGTCCTGCTCGGCACCGACTTCCCGTACAACGACTTCCTGCCGCAGGCACGGACCGTGCAGATCGACCACGATGCGGGCCGCCTCGGCCGTCGCACCGTGCTGGAACTCGGGGTCCACGGCGACGTCAGGGAGACGCTGCGGGCCGTGCTGCCGCTGGTCGAGGCGAAGCAGAACCGTACCTATCTGGACCGCATGCTGCACAAGCATGCCAAGTCACTGGAGACGGTGGTCTCCGCCTACACCCACGACGTCGAGCGGCACACACCGATCCACCCTGAGTACGCGGCCTCGGTTCTGGACGAACTCGCCGCCGACGACGCGGTGTTCACCGTGGACACCGGCATGTCCAACGTTTGGGCGGCGCGTTATCTCACCCCCAATGGGCGGCGCCGGGTGATCGGTTCGTTCCTGCACGGCACGATGGCCAACGCGCTGCCGCACGCCATCGGCGCGCAGTTCGCCTACGCCGGCCGCCAGGTGATCTCGATGTCGGGTGACGGTGGACTGGGCATGCTCATGGGCGAGTTGCTCACAGTGAAGCTGCACGATCTGCCGGTGAAGACGATCGTCTTCAACAACTCGTCCCTGGGCATGGTGAAGTTGGAGATGCTGGTCGAGGGGCTGCCTGAGCACGAGACCGACCACGAGCCGGTGGACTACGCGGCGATCGCCCGCGGCGCGGGCATCGAGGCGATCCGCATCGAGCGCCCCGGGGATGTCGTCGAGGGACTCAAGCAGGCGCTCGCCCACGACGGACCGTTCCTGGTCGACCTCGTGACCGACCCCAACGCGCTGTCGATCCCGCCGCGCATATCGGCCGCCCAGGTCAAGGGATTCGCCTTCGCCGCCGGCCGGACCGTGCTCGACGGGGGCGTCGGCAAGATGCTCGACCTGGCCCGCGCCAACCTGCGAAACATCCCCCGCCCCTGAGCTTGCCGCCGTCCTCACCGAGGCCCGGATTCGCAGTCCCGGCAACCTGACGAGCCCTGGCGCGATCCACTGTGGCCAGGACTCCGTGGGACGTGCTCCTCACGAACGCAACACCGATCACCCCTGCGGGGTCTACGGAAGGGAATCAGCATCCATGAACGAGGAAACGCCGACTGCTGACCTCCGTCACGGTCCGATCCGGAGAATCGTTGATCTTCTCAGCGCACATCATGAACGGGTGAAGCAGCAGCACCAGGAGGCGGACATAGCCGATGCGATCGCCGCCGCCGGGTTCGACCTGGGGGCCGACATCGGACGCCCAGCCGCTCTTCCGCACGAGCGCGTCGGCTTCGACGCTGAAAGTGATCTCGGGATCGTCCATCAGCTACCGGAGTAGCGCGGACAGGAAAACGACATCGCCGACCGGCCGATGAGGACGTGGGTTGGGCCGTGCCGCTGGATTCCTCGACCGTGCGGACTCATCAGCACGCGGGCGGGGCCCGCACAGAGGGGCCCCGCCCGGCGAACCGGCCGGCCACGCCACGGGCCGATCCGGTGGCGGACCGACCACGAAGGTCCCCGACGGCGCGGTCGGGCCGCATACCAGACCTGCCCGAGGCGCCTTGTTGTGTCCCCGGCCCAGTCGGGAGGAAGATCCCGGATGGGGAGAAATCGAAACGTTCAAGCGACCTCCCAGGGAACCTCTCTCAGGAGGCAGGCTTGGCGACTGAGACGACCGACCAGCGCTCCGCGCTCTGAGCCGAGTCGCCGCAGTCCACCACCTTGAGTCTGGCGTCGTCTCCGGCGGCCCTGCCGCCGTCCACCGCCAGACACAAGTTGCTGGAGGCGTGGCGGAACCACAGGGCCCCCGGACGCGGCTCCAGCCACCAGCGCTGGTGACTGGAGGTCGAGTCGTTGCAGTGGTTCTGGGAGAGCTTGGTCCCGATGGTGACGGCAGCGGGCGTGGCCACGTCCACGCAGAGTCCGTCCACACGGTTCTTGATCACGAAAAGGCTCGCTCCGTGGGGCCCGCCCTCCGGGTCGACCACCTTGAGATCCCAGAGTTGGTTGTCCTGGGTGGTGGGCCGGCAGTCGTACTGCCTCACCGGGCCGTCGACCGTCCCTTTCCCGAAGCCGGGGATATCGGCGCACTTGCCGGTCTCGATGCTCTTCAGCAGTACGTTCGCCCGGTTGGACAGTTCGTTGGCCAGTTCTCGGGCCGTGGGGGCCTTCTTCACCTCGGCCTTCTTCACCTCGGCCGTTGGCGGCGCCGTGACCTTGGGTGTGGCCGTCTGCTCGGTGACGTTGCCGGCTGCGGGCTTCTCCTCCGCGGACTTCGTCGCCGCCGTAGGGGACGGCTTGGAGGCACTCGGCGAGGGGGACTCGGACTTGTGGACGGCGGGCGGGTCGTCCGACGTACCGGGATCGAACGTCGTGCCGCCGACGGGCGCGGTGCCGACCTTCTTCTCGTCGTCGCCGCCCAGGCCGAGCACGAGGAACGGAGTGGAGATCAGTACCGTTCCCGCGATGGCGGCCGCGGCCAGCATGGGGCCGCGCGGGCGTCCTGATGCCGTCTCATCCGGCTGTCGGCCGTCACCGTGGTCGTTTCCGGCAATGACCACAGCTGCCCTCGCCTCGGGTTCCGGACCGTCGGGTACCGCTGCTGCCTGGTTCCGTTCCTCCTGATCACCGGACTCCGGTTCCTCGGTCGTCCCGGAGCGCCCTACGAGGGCGAGTTCCTGAGACGACGGTATCGGTGTCGGGGTGGGGTCAGGGGTGCGCGGTCCGAGGGCCTGGCCTGGGTCTACGCCCGGCGAGGGCATGGAAACCGCGCGGCGAACGGCGACGGAGGGCATCGCCTCGTTGGCGGATGACTCGTGCTGCTGTGGCATGAGCGCTGCTCCTGGTTGAGAGGAAGTGGGGGTGATGGCGTCAGTGGCCGTCGATGGGGCCGGTACAGCGGTCGTGCCAGGTGCCCGTGCCAGGTGATGTCCGGTCGGCCAGGGCACTGCTCAGGCTCTCCAGCGCGGTCTCGTCCGCGTCCTCCAGGGAGGTAGAAGCGCCGTTCGTGCCACGTACTTGGCGTAGCAGTACCAGGGGGGTGGGGGTGCCGTTGCGCACCTCCAGCACTCTGAACGCGGTGCCGGGCGCGAAGACGACCTCGTCGCCGCCTTCCTGGAGCTGCCGGACCCGGCGGCCGGTGATCGACCAGATGGCGTACGCGACGCCCGCCACCCGGTTCGTCCCGGAGGGGTCGAGCGGCAGCCCGCTCAACGGCGCCGGGTCGCACAGCAGATCGCCGGGCCCCACGTCGCCGTGCCCGATCGCCCCGCCGAGGCCACGCAGAACAGGCCCGCGGTACGAAGGCAACCGCCCGAGCCCGGACGCCAGGCATCCGGCGTACGACATGAGACGCCTTTCGCCGACCCGCAGCGAGTGCGTCAACTCGGAGTGGCCGAGCGCTCCTTCACCGTCGTGCAGGTACATCCGCAGCGCGATCAGATCCGTCCGCGCCGCTTCCTGTTCGTCGCCCCGCA
Source organism: Streptomyces sp. NPDC058001 (assembly GCF_042886315.1). NCBI lineage: Bacteria > Bacillati > Actinomycetota > Actinomycetes > Kitasatosporales > Streptomycetaceae > Streptomyces > Streptomyces sp. NPDC058001. The sequence continues at coordinate 82,450 of NZ_JBHVQT010000021.1, read as the reverse complement.
GCGTGGGCATCTGGGCCAGCACGCGGTTCACCGCCGCACTGTGCCGTTCCCACAACGGCTCGGCGAGTGCCCGGAAGGCGCTCCGCTCCCTGGGTGTGCTGCGGTGCCCCGGCTGGACCGGCAAGGCGGAACGCGGACGCCTGGCGCCGGATCCACCGGGGGGCCGGGAGGCGGCGGCCTGGCCGGCCGCACCGTCGTCCGGCGGCCGTGATGTCACGGGCTGTGGAGGCCCGTTCGCCCCGTCCGAGGACCTTGAGGACTCCGGGGACGGGAACGGGTCCGGCGCCGACGGCAGTGCGGCGGGGCTGCCGACGGCCGGCAACGTACTGGCGAGTACGTCAGGACCGGTGGGCACGCCAGTGGCGACGGCCTTCGGGCGAGGCGCCTGCGGCGCGGAGACCGGCCCGGACGACGACTCAGAAGCAGGCGCTTCAGGAAGCGCGGGCACGGAAACGCCGGCCTCGGAGAGCACACCCTCGGAGACCGACAGCACTCCCCCGGACCCGGAGAGCACGGTCTCGGATACCGACGACCCGGCAGCCGTCCCCAAAACCGGCTCGGACACGGGCTCGGAGACGAGTCCGACAGCGGGTTCGGAGACCGGCTCAGCGGACAGTTCGGCATACGGCGACGTTGGTGCCGCCCCGGGCTCACCGCCCGAGGTGTGGGGGGACGCGGTGAGCGGCTGGGCGGTGGAGCGTGAGCCGGTCGCGACGCCTCCATCCATGGCCACAGACGCTCCGGGCGACGCCGACGCCGGCGAGCGACCCCGGCGTACCGCCGTACCGCCCACGCCACCGGCCGCCCTGGGCATACCGACGGAACCAGCCACCCGCACCGGGCCTGCCGAGGGAGCGCCGGCACCGGAACCGGCCGCGCCATGGGCCGGGTCACCGGATCGAGCCGGAGCGGTGCGGCGTGGCACCGGATGCAGCGCCGAGGCGGGTGGTGCGAAGCTGATCACGCGCAGCGCGTGGTCGGCGACCAGGCCACGCAGAGCGCGGCCGCCGTCGGGCGTGGCGGCGCGCACGTGGAGGGTGGTACGGGCACGCACGTCGGGGGCGAGGCGGCCGACGAAGCGGTTCAGTACAGGCCAGAGGGAGGCGTCGAGGCGGTCGCCGATGCGGCCGACCTCCAAGACGGGGCCCTCGATACTGACGGGGCGGGAGTTGTACGGCGGCGGAGTGCCGTCGCTCGGCAGCACCCACAGCCCGGCCCTGGTGATCACGGCCCGCCATTCGTCGGAGAGACTGATCACGCCGTCCTCCGTGGCGTGGAGGTCCCGCGCCGGCGAGGACCAGCGCAGCACCCTGGGAGCGGGGACGGGCTGCTGCGAGCCAGGAGGCGAGGCGCCCTCGGGCCGGTGCACCTCGGCCTCCGAGCCCGCTGCCGGTTCCTCGGGGGGAGGGCACATCACGGCGTCCACGAAGGGCATCCAGCGCGGGTCACCGTCCGGGCCGACCAGCACGGACCGTACTCCATAGGTGCCCAGCGGGCCGTCGGCCGCGAAGAGCGGCAGCCCGGTGGTGACTTCGACCTCGGCTTTCAGCAGGCCGGCCACCGACTGGCCGAGGGGCAGAAGGTCCCGCCGCCCGCCAGGGACGAGCCGGACACCATGGCGTACGACGGCCGGCAACGCGCCGAGGAGTCCGGCGACGTCGGTCGCCAGAACATCCTCGCCCCACGGCACACCGACGACCACGGCGAGTCGCCGGGGATCCACGGGTATCGCGTGGAACAAGTCTCCGGGCCGGGGCGCGGTGGCCTCCGCCGGGCGGATCAGCAGGCCGGCTGGAATCTGATCCACCACGCAGCCATCCGCCATACGCGAGGGGGCACGGCGTACCGCAGCCTGCCAGCCGGGCGCCGGGGCGCGCGGCCCGAGTGTCTCGGGCTCCTCCCCCGGGACGAACCGTCGCCAGCCGCCAGTCCCGGACGGTGTGAACACCGAGCCACCTGGCACCACGAGCACCGGCCCATCGGGGGCCTCAACCGTCAGGCCCCAGTCCTCAGCGATCCGGCGGGCCAGGGCAGGCCGGCCCGGGCGGTCGTCTCCGGCGCCGGACATCACCAGCCGTACGCACGGGGTACCGGCGACACGAAGGGAGTCGAGCGTCTCGCTCAGCCGTGGCCACAGTGCGGTCGTCTCCGCGGCGCCCTCGGCGGCGGCAACGATCGTGGCTGTCTCGCCGTTCTCCGCGCGCAGCGCGCGGGCAAGATCAGCGACATCGGCGGGACTCAGAGTGTCGTCCGTAGGCAGACGGAGCAACAACAGTCCGTCGTGGTCTTCGACCAGCACGCGTGGCCCTTGTCCCGCTCCGCGGCCTGTTTCCTGATCCGACCTGGCGCGAGTGAGTCGCTCCCGTTCGGCCCGGGAGGACACGGCGGTGCCTCGGCGCCAAGGCGCACGGCCTTTCCACCTGCTCATCCGGCGTCCTCCCGTGGCGTGCGCGACTCGTCCAGCCGCAGTTGCGGCAACAGGTCGACGGTGGCCCGGCGTTCGAAGGCGCGTCCGCCGACGTGTTCGGGTGGGGCGGGCGGGTCATCCTTGAGCGCCGCACCCGTGCCGGTGCCGGTGCCGGTCTGAGCGGCGGTGGGTTCGGAAGTCACGGAGTCGTCCGGGTCAGGGAAGGACGGCGGCCAGGTGCTCACGGAAGGGGCTCCGTCTGTTCGTCGGCCGGACCTGGAGCGAAGTGCCCCTCGGTGCCGTCCAGTGATGTGATCGTGATGTGCATGCCGAGGACGGCCGCAACCAGGCCAGCGGCGACCTCCGTAACGGCCGCGCCGTCGCCCCACTGCCGCAGCAAGCGGTATCTCTGGGCGAGGGACAGCTCGACATCCCCGGGCGGCAGCCCGCCCGCAAGCTCGGCGTACGTGCGCTGCTCCCCCTTCAACGTGACGCCCACGTCCCGCAGTTCCGTCACGGTCAGTGTGGCGCGCGCGCCTGCCCAGCCGTCACCGGCGAGCCGCGGAACGTGTCGCTCCGCGTCGGGGGCGGCGAGCCGGGACTCGACCCAGTGGTGCAGTGCGTCGGCGGGGTCCCTTCCCGCGAACAGCGGGCCACCGGCCGTGTCCGTGATCGCCCCGTTCTCCGGTGGTCTCAGACCCAGTTCATCGCGGAGCCGCTCGGCATGCTCCGCCGCCGCGCTCCGCGTTCCGCCCGCCAGCAGAAGGGCCGCCACCTGCCTTACGGCGTCCCGGAACTGATCCCCGGCATACCGGGGATCGGCGAGAACGGACTCCCGTTCTCCTCTCGTGATCAGACCGAGAGCCTCGTCCCAGTGCCGCTGGATGTCGCTCCGGTCGGCCGCTGGGTCGGCGTTGAGCACGGTATCCGCGTATCGCTCGAACGTCTCCCTCCAGATCCGCAGGGTCGTTCGCGCTGCGACGGCATGGATCGCCTGCGGCCAGCGACCACCGTCAAGCATCAGGTGCCGGACCTGGTCGACGGGGTCGTCCGCATCGTAGATGCCTTCGGGATCGGGGATGCCGAGCCCCGAGCGATCAACGGGAAGGTCTTCGTCCGTCAACTGCTGGGCAGTCCACCGGCGGTGGGTCTCATCGAGGTCGGCGACCTGGACGGTGGGCTCGGTCGAGTCCGGGCCCGGTCCTTGGGGGGAGGGCGGCACGACGACCACTTCGGGTATTGATCGCATCGGCGGCACCGGCGGAGGCATTGCTTCGGGTGTCGCCGGTGGAGGCGTCAGCAGTCCGTTCAGTTCCGGGACCTCTTCCAGGCCCCCGGCAAGTCTTCCGGTTGCCTTGTCCACGGGGAGCATGCCGTAGAACCCGCCCGGGACCTTCATCCGGACTGTGCCGTAAGGGCCCTTGACGACGGCTGTGACGTCGAACCGGTAGTGGCGGTAGGACCGTCGTCCTTCCCTGTTGCGTTCGTCGGTGTCACCGAGTGCCGATGAACGGGACCGGCCGTCCAGCCACTCTTTGATCACCACAGGCGCCCGGCCGATGATGGTGTCTTCACCGCTCTCTCCACCCACTTCGGGCCCGAGGATGAACTTCCAGCCGCTGCTCCGCTCGGTCTCGTGCTTGGGTTCCTCGTCCTCCTGGACATACGTCCGCTGCTTGAACGAGGTGCCTTCCGGCGGGCCCAGGATCTCGGCGCTGTCCAGATCGAAGCCGACGAGGACCCTCTGGTTCCCGACGGGAACCTCGTACTCGTGCTTGAGCAGACTCCGGATGTTCGGCCGCAGCATGTTCCCGCCGGTGTAGTGGTCGTAGCGCAGACCGGCCCGCGTAGTGGAGTGAAGCCCCGGCACCTCTGGTGGTGCTCCGTCGACGGTGAGTGGGGTGCGCTGACGGATGGCGGTCGCGGCGGCCCAGCGTGCGATCGACGCGGCTGCGGGTGTTGTCCAAGGGTGCAGCTCGTCCAACAGCGCGTCCGGCCACTCCTGCCGGGGAGCGGGGCTGACCACCTGTTTGGGTTGGCCGGCGGGCGGCGGCTGCCAGATCACCTCTGTCTCGCGTGGCGTGACGAGGTCGATGTCCTGAGCAGGCTGGTCGGTCATGACCGTCATGTGCTGGGGCACGAGCAGTCGGATCGAGCTGCCCTCGACGAGCGCGCTGCTGCCGACGTTTCCGTCGCCGGCGTCGTACCAGTGGAACAAGGAGAGGTCGGTAGCCGGGTTGCCGGTGGCGAGGCGGGTGATTCCTGCCGGGAGCCGTGCGGGCGCGGTCAGGATCTCAGGAAGCTCGGTGGAGAGACCGGTCTCGACACGGAACGTGATGTCGTGCTCGAACTCCCATGAAGCGTCTCCTGGGTTGGCCCGGTAGATGGGAACCCTTTTGTTCGCCTCCTCTCTCACTGTGGTCGCCGACGAGGAGTACGTGGCGCCGCCCTCGGGGCCGGCGTGCACCCCGTTACCACCCGCGCGAGCGCGGAAGTCGAAGCCGAACCCAGTCTCCCAGCCGGAGATCCTCTTCTGTGCCTCCTCGTCATCAAGCTCGCCGCGAAGTGTGAGCTTCACGTCGTCACGGGGCCGCGTCGGCCCGGCGCCGAGCCGGGTCGCTGTCACTTTCACCCACAGGTAGCGTGAGCTGCCGAGCGGTCCTGTGATCGGTATCCAGCGGCTGACACCCTGGTTTGTCATCAGCCCGGGTGTGTCGGCCTGCAACGCGGACGATGAGAAGGACTTGTGCAGCGTGCGCAGCAACTGGTTGGGGCGCGACTCACTGCCCGAGCCCTTCTCGGTGGTGATCACACCCTGGCGGCGCAGTCGCGCTGTGATCTCGTTCATGACACCGTCCGCGCGCAACACCTCCGGGTGCGCGATCCCCGCGATCAGGTCGGCACTGAGGTAGGTGCGCCGGGCTGGAGCAGCGATGGCACGTTGATCCGGCTGCTGTTCCTGATCCTGTTCCTGTTCGTGCCGGCTCTCGCCGTCCGGCGTCGAAGCGAGTGCTGTCGTGTCGGGACCGGGCCTGAGTATTTCCGTGGCCGCCGCCGGGCTCTCGGCTGGCAGGACGTCCCTCAGTCTGCGCTCGGGCACGAGCAGGTCGAGTGCGTCGACGGAGCTCAGGTACTCCGTCGTCTCTGTGAGCCGCTTTCCATGCCACCGCACATAGGTGACTTCGAACACGGGTGTCGTCCGGAGTGTGTGGACCGCTCCGCCATAACTGGCCCGGGTGATACCGATCATTCCCCTGGCATGCGAGGCGCCCCTGGCCTCTATGAAGCCGCCTTCGGCGTGGCCCAGGAAATTGACGCGGCCACCTGGTCCGTGATCCTCGCCCTGCTGCCCCTCGGTGCCGTACCTGAACTGCGGCCCGAAAACGCCGTCAAGGCCCAACCCCCACTGCCAGTCCTTGCCCGCGACGTGGGTCGCGGATCCCTTCAGGTAGTGCTCCACCTCGACGGCCCGACTGACATCGAGGTCTCTCGCGGCATGAGTGTGCAGCTTGATCCGCAATGCCTGCTTGTGATCGCCCTCCTTGGGCAGCTCGATCTCTTCCCCGAACTGGCCCGTCATGTCGTCGAACCGGGAACTGAGGACCACCGGGTGGGCCAGGTCGCGCACTTCCTCCGGCCAACCCGACGGATCCCGCAACCAGTCCTCGGACAAGTTGTGCTGCCGGGCATACATGCGGGCGGCGAGCAGCGCCAGCTCAGGCAGCATGTGGAACGACGGGTACAGGCCGTGCGTTCCAGAACTGAAGTCCAGCGACCGCCCGGTCGGGGGGCGGGTGAGTGAGGCGTGGACCCGGCCCGACTCCCCCGCTTGCCGTAGCGTCACCGGCTCTGCGGGCGCGTGTTCCTGCGGATTGACTACGCGGGCAACCGCCCGCAACCTCCCTGCGATGTACGAGGACTTCCCGCGCTCCGGGGTGACAGTCCACCGCACCGTCATGGAGTACCGGTGCTCATCAACCTTTCCGTCCGTCTCCGTGCGCCGGTACTGCTTGGCCGCACCCTTGAGTTGGAAAGCTCTGCCCCATCCACCCTTGAAAAAGCCGCGCATCGCGCCAAGTTGGAGCCGAGCCCGCGGAAATCTGAGGTGCAGCGCACCGAGATCGTATTCACGCTCCGGAATCGAGAGCACAGCGCCGGCCCCGAAGGCGAATCGCCCCGCGGCCTTCCTGCTGCGCTCGCCGGTGACGGTGGAACCGCCGACCGCGCGTGCGTTGACCCTCATCTCGTAGCTGTTGTCCGACGGAATACGTTCCCTGTCGACCGGACCGGTCAGCTCATTGGGTCCTTCGACGCGGTTTCCCCACTGCATCTTGGCGGAGACCTTGTACACACGGCCGCCCACCTCGATTTTACGGTGGATGCCGAGAAGCGCCTGATACGGATCGGCCTCAAGTGCCGCGCGGCCGTAGAACGTCGCAAGGTCCCTGTCCGCACCGGCCCAGTCACTTCTGTGCACCTTGCGATCACCGACCGCCTTGGCGTGGTGCCTCTCGATCGCCTCACGGATGTCGCCCTGGAGTTTTTCGGCACCCGCGAACGCGATGGGAACGCCGAACCCGAAGCCGCGCCGGGCAGCCATCGCGAGCGGCTCGCGTGGACCGGGACTCTGGAGCAGGTCCCTGGAAGAGGTCTCCACGCCCAGCCTGAACGGCGGCCTGGAAGTCGCCGCCGACCGCGTCGAACGGCGGCCGGGCGGAGTGAACACTCGATGCCGACGACCGGACGGCGCGGCCTGCGGGCGGAGATCGGCGGTCCACTCCGGCCCCACCGTCCGGCTGACGAAGGCACTTGCCTCCCGCTGGACCACGCTCAACTCGCCGTTCGTGATCACGTCGACCGGGCGCACTGTGTGCGTGCTGGACGTCACCGTGGCCACCAACCGCAGACCCGCGCGGTATCGGGACTGAGGGCCCGAGGTGTTCAACACCGTGTGGCTGAGGTGCTCGACGCCCAGGGAGTGGCCAATCTTGCGGTCGCTGCTGAACAGGCCAGTGGCCGCCGGGACCAGGCCACGTATCGTGAACTTCTCTCCCTTGTCCGGCTCACCGGAGTGGTCGGGGGCGGTGTCCTCCGATGGATCGGTCCCGACGTCGCCGGTGCCGGCCGTGTTGTAGCCCGCGCCGAGACCGCCCGTCGTCGAACCCTTGGCCGACGACGTCCAGTTGGTGCCGGCTCCGATGTCGTCCCGTGTACCGAATTCGGTGTCGCCCACGTACTGCAAGCTGTCGATTCCGGAGGTCAGTCGCACATGACCACGGAACTTGCTGCTCATCAGCGATCCACTCGCTTCGATTCGCCCGGACGAGTCCTCGCTCGACCACCAGGCGTAGCGGTTGCGGGCGGTCAGCTCACTCAGAAACCCACGCCTGGAGTCCATCCCGAGTTGGCCCATGATGTCGCGCACGCTCGGGGCAGGAATTCCGGCATCCAGCAGGTTCCGGTGCAGCCCTGCGATGACCGGTGTCATATTGACCGCGTTGAGCGTCTCCCGGGCCTGAGAGGGGCCGTCCTTGCCCGGCTGTTGCGGTCGCACTGAGTCGGGCCCGTACGGATCGGGTCGAGGCCCGTGCTCGGCCGTGTATGGCTCGGGGAGTTTGACGTGAAGGTTCCGTGGCACCGTTACCCGGCTGTCCGGGTGGGTGGCCTCTTCGCCATTCACATAGACCCGCAGGTCGAGGCCGCTCGTGAACGTGGTGAAGGAGTTGATGAATGGCTTGCGTCCGGCCAGGATCGTACGTGACCAGGCGTGGTGCCTCGCCTTGGCGGACCGAACCTGAATTTGCGGCGCCGCTACACCGAATGCGGTGGCGACCGCCGATCCCGTAGCGTTCAGGGCCGTGAACAGCAGTGTGTCGATGCCATGGATGTTCTCACTCGTTTCTTCTCCGCCCGCGTGTGTGGAGGAGAAGCCCACCTGATATTCCTTGACATCCCCTCCGCTGGGCGGGGCGGGCTCCAGGCCGTGCATCATCGGCCGCAGCCACACCAGCCGCCCATCCACCACGAGCGTCCGGCCGACCGCCAGGATGTCGTCCCACTTCGTCGGCTTGGTCTCTGCCAGCATGTCGCGGATCGCCTCGCGGATGCCCGCGCGCAGCCTGTCCGTCGATGATCCTGGTCCGGGATCTGGCAGGTGCAGGCGCTGCGTGATCCTTCCGGCCCAAAGCTGGGCCAGCTTTGCGGAGAACGGCACGTCCCTGGTTGTGTCCGCCACGACGAACTGCCCCGTCGCGTCGTACGCCATGTACCAGGGGGTGCGGTCGGGCGTAGCAGGTGGTTGCTCACCTTGGCATGGAGCGGCGGTGGGTGTTTCCGTGCTCTTCGGCGCGGCGGACGAGCTCAGCACGGCCGGCGACGCAGGTCCGGCATCCGTAACGGCTGGCGTCCGCACACTCTCCGGCGCGGGCCGCCCCTCCCCCGTCGGGGGCGCGAGAGGAACGTCCGTCGGCTCCAAAGACGGCCGGTCGCGGCTCTCGTCGCTCCGTATCGCGTCGTCGAGCTGGGTTACGGACGGGACCCCGTCAGACCCGGCACCGGCCTGCTTGGGCAGTGGCCCGGCGGCGCCGCCGTCACCGAAGACCTGGCGCGCGGGGGCCACGTCCATCCCGTCGTCGGCGGGCACGTCGAGGTTCGTCACCGCGTCCGAGTCCTGCTCGTCGCTCGTGTCCCGGGCTGTTGGGGGTGTGGTGGTCTCCTGCGGGGGAGAGGGCGTCACGGCGGTCTCCACGACCGGGGCTGAGACAGGACGGGTCTCCGCAACCGGGACCGGAGGTGTCCGGGTGGCCGGCGTACCGGAGGAGGAGGTGCCGGCCCGCTGGGAATCCGGCGTGCTCGGCCGCGGTTCGGAGCCGAAGAACACGGCGGGGCGCGCCGAGGACGACGCCGTGGCGGCGGGAGGCGTGGTGGTGCCGGGAGGCGTAGTGGTGTCGGCGGATGTGGTGCCCCAGTTGTAGCCCGAGCTGACGGTGGGCTGCGACAGGTCGGGCCGTCGAGCCTGCCGGGCCTGGACGGTGGGTTCGGTGGCCGCCCACCGTGCGGTGTAGGGGGCGGGGTCCTCCTGCTGGAAAAGGGCGACGGGCCGGCCGCTTTCCGGGCCGGCCGTCCAGGGGGAGCCGTCCGGCGTCAGCACGGTCAGACGCAGCCCCAGTACGGGCGCGGCCACGGCCAGGGTGAGCCAGTCCGTGGCCTCAGGGCCTGATCCGGTCCGCAGGGCACGGACGGCTTCGTCCGCGGAACCACCGAAAGCGGTCACGAGCGGGGCTCCCGCCGGCCCTGTCCGTCCTGACACCGCGGACCACAGCCGTTGTTCGTCCGGCGGCAGTCCCTGATCGGCGGCGAGCGCATTGGCGAGCGCGGCCCGCAGCTCGTCCGGTCCGGCGGGCCTGCTGTACCCCGCCAGTCGGCCGCTCTCGGCCGGGGCGACGGCGGTCAGCGCGTGGGCCAGCACGTCCCCGCCGGGCAGGACGTACACCGGCGTCAGCCCGCGCTCGGCGAGCTGCTCCTCCTGGGAAAGGGGCGGCTGCCCGGTGCTGGGGGCCTGCGTCTCGACGGCAGCGGGGCGCTGCTCCTCGGTCGAGGGCAGTTCCCGGACGGGCATGGGCCGTAGTTCGGTGGCAGGGGCGGGCTCCGCCGCTTGCCGGGCGGGTACGGACTGCTGCGCAGCGGGTGTCCGTTCGGGAACCTGCGACAGCAGCTCAGTCTCGGCCGACCGAGCAGGCGGCGCGAAGAGGACGTCGGGTGACTCTTGCGATCCGTCACTGGGGGTGACCGCAGATAGCACCGTTTCGTCGTCGACGATGTCCGCCCGGAGCCACCTGCTCCCGCTCCCGCTCGCGGGAGGTCGGTTGACCCACTCATCGCCATCATAATTCGAGGTCGTCGGCAGGGTGGCCTGTGAGACCGGGACCAAAAGCCGCAGCGTGCGCTCTCGCGCAGCGCGCAGGAGGGCATGCAACAAGTCCGGGGTCATGGTGGGGTCGTATCCCATGTGCCGGGCGAATTCCGTGCCGATCTGGGTCAACGTATGCCACGTCAAAGGTCCGGAATCGAATAGTGGGTCACTCATCTCCAGTCGCCGCATTTCCAGAGCTCCGAAGTCTCGAATGAGACTACGGAACTCGAACTGCCGGGAGAGATCGGTGTCGATGTCGCCGAACACCAGGCGCATCGCACGCACCCAGCGCATCACGCGAGTCGTACGCCGTGCCACATCGCCGGGCAGTCCCGCCAGATCCGCCAGATCGCGGAGTACGTCTGATTGTGGCGCCGGTTCGAACTTCTGGAATCTATAGACAGGCCGGTCCGGATCGTCAAACTTGACCAACTGCGCGGGCGATTCCCCCCACGACCCCTCTGCGGTGACCTGAGCGTCGGTACCGAATAGGGTTCGTTGCAAACCGGTGGCGTAGACCTCGCCCGAGTTAGGGAACTCGACCGGGTCCCTACCTTCTCGCTGCCGGAGAGTTTCGCACCCCACTATCCACACGGGGTGGTCTGCGGGCATCCGCTGAAGGCTGGGGCGGCGCCGCAGCATGCGGACAGTCTGACTCGCCTGCATGGGCTGGTTGCTGCCGGTACTTCGGCGCGGAACGACCATCCGACCATACTGTCCGTGCCACACTGCGACGTAGGAGTTCGCCAACTCGCGGGGCAACACGAGCAGACCGCTCTCGCGCGTCTGCAGGTGCGTGCCCGGCGCACCCTCGTATCGATCTATGTAGTGCCTCACCGCTGACACCTCGCGCAGTCCCCATTCCAACTGTGCCATGTCGTCGGCATTAAGAAATGCCCGCCCGGTGAGCCGCTGCCCGTCCACTGTGGTCAGCGGATACGAGTGCACATCGGATTCTCGGAACTCGGCGCCGTCACTTCCTTGCAGACCGGCGTCGCGCGCTCCAAGGCCGGGGTCGCTGGGAAAGAACGCTCCGACAGGTTCTCGATTGCCGGGTTCCTGCATTGACGTCGGGAGACTGATTCGGCGCGGTCCGGTACCTGAGCCGGAGAGACTGAACAATGCGTAGGTGGCCCACACGCGAGTGCGGGCATGATCTGCCACCAGACGCGGTAGCGCGTCGGCCGCACCTGATGGTGTTACCACAAGGAGCAGCACCTCAGCGTGTGGCGGTCTTATCGGGTCGTGGCCGATCAGTGCCGCAAGTTCATCGTCCCGCAGCAGGGCCCGGTTCTCGATCCCGTCGTCCATGACGATCTTGCCCGACGCCTCGTCCAGTTCTGCCACCACTACGTGTGGGCGGGGTCTCCAAGGTGCGGGGAGCGGGGACGTGTTTCCTGTGCCTCCCTGCATCGGCGTCCATACGGTGCTTACGTCCATCACGAGACCGCCGCGCCCCGTGAAGTTGCGGCCCGTGTACTGGTCCAGCGGACCGCGCAGTTCGGTGTGGTGGGACAGCGCTCCGGTGTTCCGGACCACCGGATAGACCGCGAGGGCCCCCATGCTTCCCGCCCAGTCCCGCCTGGCGGCACTGTGCACCGTCTGCAACAGGACCCTGAAATGGTCGGGCAGGATGGCCTCATTGGACGTCAAGCGCAACACGCGCCGCGCTACATCGTCCAGGACCAGACTTTGGCCGGCCGCGCGGTAGTCCGCGGCATGCGCACTTTCCAGCACTCGGAAGGCGTCGTAAAGCGCGGCGTAGTCGCTGCGCCTTTCAATGTCGGAGCCGAACATCTGCCGCAGGGCAGCGACCACCCGCCGGTCCCCGTGCGTCGGCGGGGGAGCCAGCAGCGTCTCCAGCTCCGTGTCGACGTCGGACCCACCCTGCTGGACCGTGTCGGACACCTCGACGCCACGAGTTGGCGTGGGCATCACGTTGTCATTGGACGTTGGTGTGGAGTCGTGTCCCGTCAGTTCGCCCTCCGCTCGGTCCCACAGTTGGCGGAAGCCCGTGAGGATGTAGGGGTTGTCCCTGCTGCCGAGGTTCGAGGGCCGGCCAGGGCCGTAGAGCCTGCGCAGCAGCGGCAGCAGTGCCGGGTCGTGCTGCTCCACCCAGTCCGACCCGTTGTTGCGCGGGCGGCGCCGCGAGTTGGAGTCCTTGCCGGTGTTCGCACCGAGATAGGCATTGCTGAGCTGCGCGAAATACTCATGTGCGTTGCTGGACGAGTGGTTGGGGACAGGCCCGTCCGGCCATTGAGCGGGCGGTTTCGCGGCAGCCTTCGCCTCGTACACGTCGACGATCAACTGCCGGTCCTCGGCGCTCAACACCGACTCGATCGCGTGCGCCCACTCATGACGGGCAAGGGAGTACCCGTCGTCGTAGACGTCGTCGCTGCCGAGGTTCGAGGGCCGGCCGGGACCGTAGAGCCTGCGCAGCAGCGGCAGCAGAGCCGCGGCGTGCTGCTCCACCCAGTCCGACCCGTTGTTGCGCGGGCGGCGCCGCGAGTTGGAGTCCATGCCGGTGTTC
>NZ_JBHVQT010000021.1:65058-69503 GCF_042886315.1 Streptomyces sp. NPDC058001 | reverse complement strand
CGGGGCCAGGCCCGTCCGGCCACTGAGCAGGCGGATTCGCGGCAGCCTTCACCTCGTACACGTCGACGATCAACTGCCGGTCCTCGGCGCTCAACAGCGACTCGATCGCGTGCGCCCGCCGACGGGCAAGGGAGTAGGCGTCGTCGCCGAGCAGGTCGGTGGTCTCACCCAGCAGGTTCTCCTCGCCGACGCCGACCATGCGGCGGCGGTAGTACAGTCCCCGTGCGGCGTCGAGCGACCGGCCTTCTCCGGAATGGTGGCGGCCCCTGAGCTCGGCGAACTCGTCGAGCGACGTCATCGGCCGGTTCCGGGGCACCACGACGAGGCGACTGCCCCCGGTCAGCAACGCCACCGTGATCTGCGGATCGGCGAGCATGTCCGCGACCAGGGCTTCCGCTTCCTCCCGGGCAGCATCGGGCTGTTCCACACCGTCAGGAACGACGACCAGCAAACGCGCCGCCACTGCCGTGAAGTCCTCCACGGACAAACCGGCGCGCGCCTGCTCAACGAACCCCGGGTCGGTCGCCAGCAGCTCCCGGTCCCGCTGCGGCAGCGACGCCAGTTCCCGTGCCCGCGCGTCCGCGTCCATCGCGACGAGCCTGGCCGCCGTCTCCACGAGAGCGGGCGGGAGAGGGGTGGGTGACGGGGCAGGGGCAGGGGCGGGTTCCGCCGGCACCGTGTTGCCGGCCGGTCGTACTGACGGCGCAGTCGTGGCGGGCGGCGCGAACAGGAAGTCGGGCTGGGCGGGGGCGAGGGGCCGGCCGACCGGCGGCAGTCCGCGATCCAGCCTCGCCTCGTTGTAAAGGTTGAGGGAGAGGACCGCCAGGGTGTCGCTGTCGCGCGCGATGGTCTGCGGAGTCTGCTCCGTCGACGCGTAGCTCCGGGCCTCCAGCCTCACGACGGCAGGAACAATAAGCGCCCGACCTTGGCGGTCGGGATTGGCATCCAGTGTGCGGAAGTCGGTACGGATCCCCAGTGCCTCGTACTGGCTCACGAATCGTTCCGGCCCGTGCAGGAGCAGGTTGTCGAGGTACTGGCCGACCGTCGCGCGCAACGGGCCGCGTGACATGGTCAGCGGCAGGTCGAGGACGCTCCCGCCCCTGCCGACGGTCTCGGCGAAGCGGGCGGCGATGCTCCGCGCCCGATCCTCAAGGTACGCGCGGGGCCCCTCACCAAGGCTGCTCCTCACGGCCGCGAGAGAATCGCGGGAGGCCACCGCAGTGAGGTCCTTCGGCCGCTGTGTCCAGTCGAGCGTTGCTCCTCGCACAGTGGCGGCGACCTGGGTGTATCCGAGCGCGAGCGCGCCTTCCAGTTCGTCGCCGTCCCACGGGTTCGCGGCATCGGCCCAGCGCGGGTATTGGCTGAGCCAGCGTGCGAAGTCCTGACGGGCCCAGGCACCGAATGCAAGGCCGTCGCCCGCATCCGCATGAGCGATCTGCACGGGTGGGGACTCGCGCCGCATACGGCCCCTGACGTGTTCGATGAACGCCACGAGTCGTGAGGTCGGAGCGGTCGCCGTGTGATGCACCAGCGTCGCGTATCCGGCCTCGTTGATCCTTACCGGCAGATCCTCCGCGAGGGGATCCACTACATATCCTGCCGATTCGGGGAAGATCTGCCCGATTCTCGCTCCCGGCCTCGCGTGCCGGAGCCGGAACATCACGTCGTTGACGGCCGCGTCCACCTCGGACCGTTCGGCCCGGCCGTCCGCCGGCCCTCGCACCAGACCACGAGCCGGCTTCGTGACGATCTCAGGGACCGGCACTCCCCCAGCCTTGTCCAACGTGATCGTCAGAAGCCCGGGCAGCTCCACAATGTCGCCGAACTCCTCGACCTCCGCGCCACGGGGCAGCTCCACCCGGTACCGGTGCAGCTCGGCCTCCAACCCACTGGCCGGACCGAACCCCTCCACCGCTCCCGGAGCGGCAGAGACCAGCGGCGCCACAACAGGCGGCTCACCTCGCAGCGAAGAAGGCCCAGGCTGAGCGGAATAGCCCCCGCGCACAGGAGTGCGCCCGGAAGCACGCTGCTCCACCCTGTCACGGACGGAAACACGCGCCGGAGTGGCAAGCTGATCCAGCCTGTCGCGGACCGCCGCCTCCAGACGCGAAACAGCATCCCATCGCCTGCTCTCCGGCGTCTTGTCACTCTTCCATTCCGTCACACTGACCAGCACACGCCGCAAATCCTCATCCCCGGCATTGTGCGGCAACCGCGACACCGCCCGATCAATGGCACGCAACGCGGAAGAACGGCGCGACCCGCCACTCGCCGAGATCGTCGGCCAGCCATGAATCGGATCCAGCCCCACCCGACGAGCCGGCGGCGCGAAGAGAACGTCCGGTTCCTCAGACTCCGACCCCAGCCGGTCGTCCCCTTCCCCAGCAGAGCCCGGCACCGGGGACGAGGAGGATTCCGGAGACTCCTCCGAGGACCCGGGCAGGACGGCCTCCGCACCGGACGCGGCCACCGGACCCGAGGCGAAGCCGATCGGTGTCGACTCTGCAGAGGACGTGGGCGCGGTGGGGACGATGCTGCCTGCGGGCGGAACGGCCTCTGGCGCCGCGGTGCCGGCACCCCTCCCGTCCGGCACCGGCAGAGCCGGCAGTTGCTCGGAGTCCGGTTGCGGCCGCGCGCCGGCCTCGGGCTCCGGCCGGGGCTGCGGCTGCGCTGCGGGCTGTGCGGCGATCTCGGGGCCCCTGACGAGGGAGCCCAGCAGGGCCGTCGCCGGCAGGTGCCCGGCGCGCAGGTGCTCTGCGGCGACGAGTTCCACGACCTCCTCGGGCCGCGCCACGACACCCAAGGGGTTCTGATCCGGTGCGACTTGCTCAATGCGGTCAAACACCGCGCGTTCGGCCCAGAGCACAGACTCCTCCCGGCGTTCCGGTGACACACCCGGATCCGCGAGCCGCGTCCGGGCGGCATCGATATCGAAACGCGCGGAGCCCGGGTGACGGTGACCGGGGGAAGGAGCGTCCGGCACAGGAGCGATGCCCGTGGCGGGCGCCGTGCCTGTGTCCCGACGGGGGACCGGAACCTCGCCGCCCTCCTGGTGTCCGCTCGTACGCCCGCCCCGCTCCGCGCCGGTGCCGGGGTCCGCCGCACGCGGCGGCGTGCCGACCGGCTCGGACGAGGTGGAGCCCTCCACCCGCGACGCGGCAATCGGACCGGCCGTGCCCCTGTCCGGCGTCGTCGCGGGCATGGGAGACACCGGCATTTCGTGCGATGGGTCGGAGGGGGGCACGATGTGGTCCGTCTGTCCCGGGGTACGCATGGGGGTCCCGTCCCCGGCCTCCCTGACGGGGCTGTTCCCCGCACTGGGTGCACCGAGCCGGTCACCCTCCGGTGTTCTGGCCGAGTGGGTGACGGTGTCGCCTGTCGACGACGGCCGCGAGGGACCGGCCTTCGGGTCGGCGGTCTTCCCGGAAGGCCGCGCCTTGTCGGGCGAGGACGGACGGACGTTGTCCCCGGCCTTCGGGCCGGAGCCGCGGTGCTCCGATGAGACGAGGGATTCCGTGACGGGCCGGTCCGAGGTGCCCCGCCGTTCGACAGCGGAGCCGTCAACACGGCGCCCATCCGCGACTTGGGCATCCGGCTTCCTGGCCTCAGCCGGGGACAAGTCCCGCCCTTCGTCACGGCCGGCCGGACCCTGCCCCGATTCGTCGGGGCCGAGGTTCCTGGAACCGTTCCCGGAAGACTGCGAGGTGCGGGACGACGGCGGACGGGCATCATCTCCGCCGGACCGGGCGCCCCTCTGGCCGGCGGGCTGGTCGCCCGAAGAGTGCGTTGTGGTGTAGGTGACACCGCCACCCCCGTTGTTGGCGCGCAGGTTGCCCTCACCGGCACCCGACCGCTGACCGTCCGGAACGGACGGACTCGGCGACCTCGCACCAGACTTGGAGCCATCCCCCGCCCCACGCGACGGAGCACCGTCGACCTCGGCGGGCGCGTGATGCGGGCTGTCCTGCGGGCCGCTCATCCGCTGCGTCGACCCGGGCTCCGACAACGCGGTCCTGGGCGGCGCCACCTCCGACCCAGACGCCGTAGACGTAGCGGACCTGGACTCCGACAACGCAGTCTCAGGCGCTTCGTCCGGCCGCGACGAGGTGGGGGCCGACGTGGACTCCGCCGTTCTCTGGTCCGACTTCGGGCTTGTCGTCTCCGAGGACTGCTCCTTGGCGGACGAGGACGAACGGCCGTCCTCCGCACCAGGCCGAGTGTCGATCCGGGGGCCGGCACCCCTGCCACCTCCATGGCGATTACCCAGGGACGGTGTCTCGACTTGCGTGGTACTGCCACTGCCGCGGTTGGTGCGCAGGTTGCCGCCGCCGGCACCCGAACCCCTGTCACCGTCGGGCGACCTACCGGGAAAGTCAGCGATCCCAGCGGGCCGGTCATAACCGGGACGCGAACCCCCCGACGACTTCCCACCCGCTCCCGATGCC
>NZ_JBHVQT010000021.1:0-64959 GCF_042886315.1 Streptomyces sp. NPDC058001 | reverse complement strand
CTCAGCAGGCGACCTATCCGCAAGGTCCTTCAACTCAACAATCCGAGGGCCACTACCAGGACGCGAACCCCCCGACGACTTCCCACCCGCTCCCGATGCCTCAGCAGGCGACCTATCCGCAAGGTCCTTCAACTCAACAATCCGAGGGCCACTACCAGGACGCGAACCCCCCGACGACTTCCCACCCGCTCCCGGAGCTCCTTCCACTCCGTCCTTCGTCCTGCCCGGCGGCGGCGCAGTGCGACCATCCTGATCACCCTGCCCCCCACCCGACTCTCGGCGCGGGTTGACGACCGGATCCGAACCACCGGAACCATCAGGCATGGAAGACTCCCCCCTCGGGCCGGGCTTGGAATCCGGTGTCCGAAGCGGCGGCTCGACCCGCTGACCATCCCCCAACCGCCGACCCGAATTGGCCATGGGATCCGCCGAACCCGGCTTGGAATCCGACGCCCGAAGCGGCGGCTCAACCCGCTGACCATCCCCCAACCGCCGACCCGAATTGGCCATGGGATCCGAACCACCCGAACCACCAGACCTCGAAGACTCCCCCACCGAACCCGGCTTGGAATCCGACGGGCCGGGCTTATTCCCATGCGTCCCATGCGGGTTGTTCTGCGGACCACCCAGATAGTCAGTCGAGTTGTCATACCGGCGCGAGCCGCTGGGCGTGCCGGGCGGGCGGTTGTCGGACCTGGCCGGGCCACCTCCCTCATGAGCCGGACCGCCAGGACGCGACCCCGGGACGGCCGGGGAACCGTCAGGACGCATGTTGACCGCCACGTTCGAAGGCCCACCATCCCCAGACCCATCCGGACGCCCATTCACCGGCTTCGGTGTGGGAACACCGGAAGCTGGCCGGCCGCCGTCCGGGGCGGGCTCGGGCTTGGGGGCCGGAGTGGGGGAGCCATTCCCTGGCACCTTTCCCGGCGCGGGGACCGGCGTGGGGGGCGGCGAATCGGAACCGTGGTTCCTGGGCGGTGTGCCACCGGGCTGGGAGTCCGGGGTGACCCGGGAGTCCGGAGCGACCGGGGGGCCGTCGGGGCGCTTCCCGGCGGGCGGGGTGAGGCCGGCGCCGTTCCCGGAGCCGACGGGATGCGTGGTGGCCGGCGGCTGCGGGGCGGGGGCGCTGCCGCCGTCGCGTCCGGGCGGACCCGGCCGGGGGGTCGAGCCGGGAGTCTCCGTCGGCGAGTTCCCGCGACCCGGTAGCGGTGTGGAAGGCGGTGCCGTGGAGGAACCGTCGGTCTTCGTCGGCTGGGCGGGCATACCAAGGTCGTTCGAACGTCCGTTGCCGGGGCCGCTGTTGGTGGGGTTGCTCTCCTTGACGGAGACGCTGTCCCTGCCGCCGGACGGAGTCGGAGCCAGCGATCCGTCTCCCCTGCCCAGGCCGTCAGGGGTGGGCAGGGAGAGGTCGCCGCCAGGTGTCCGGGACGGAGAGGGAACCGTCCCATCTCCGCCACCCGGCATGGGTTTGACGGTGGACGGGGTGACACCGGGGGGCACGGACGCCGGCGGGGCGTCGACACCAGGAGTGGGCTTGGGAACGAAGGAGCGCCCCCCACCGCCGTAATGCCAGCCCATCAAGCCGCCGCCGTGCGCGCCGAAGCCCGCCCCGACGATCGCGCTGATGGCCACGGACCAGGTCACCTCGAAATCGGCACCCGCGATCTCGGCGCCCAGCGCACCGATGCCGATGTCGAGTCCCGCCTCGACCGCGGCACCGGCGACGGCGCCCCCGACGGCGCCGACGACCGCGCCCCCCACGGTGCCGAGCCGGCTCGCAATCGCGGTCACCACCGGGATCAGCCTGGCCAGCAGCGAACTGATGATCGACATCACCCGTGCGAGGATCGGCCCGAGGCCGATCAGGGCGAGCCCAAAGATGACGCCCAGGATGTCCGCCCACATGGCGGCGTTGAGCTGCTCCGCGTACTCCTCGGCCGCCTTGTACAACTCGTCGGCGTAGCGGTTGATCGTCTGCCCGATCGTCCACGCCTTCTCGGCGGCGGCGTCGAAGGTCGGGGCAAGCCCTTCCTCCCACGCCCGGCGTGCCTCGTCGCCCGCCGCCCCGGTCATGCCGATGCCGTCCACGTGGCCGTTGACGGCGACCCGGCGCTCGTGAAGAGCGTCACCGAGCTGGATCCAGGCGTTGCCCAGGGCGTACATCTCCTCGACCTTGATGTCGCCGAGTACAGAATCCGCGTCTTCCATGGTGGGGCCGCCCTCCCTGGGCGTGGTGTGTTCGACGGTCGCCTGACCGGTGCCGTACCGGGTGGTCTGCGGAGGTGGCTAGGTCACCGGATCACGGGCTGTGCTCGCGTCGTGGGCGGATCTTCGGCGCGGGGTTCGCCGGCCCGCCGATCACCGGCACCGGTGCCGGACGGCGCTGCGGACTCCTCGGCCGGTACATCCCGCTCGTCCATGGCGACCTGGACGACGGTGGGCTCATGCCCCCGGCGGACCAGCGTCCCGCGACCGGGCTGACGGCGGTACGCGCGCTGCTCGTTGATGAGGACCCCTTCGCGATGGTCGCCGGACAGCAGCAGGCCCCCGGAGCCGATCTCCTTGAGCTTGCTCAGCAGCGGGTCCGACAGCAGGGCTCGGGCGGCGCCACCGACCCGGCGGGCCAGTACGAGATGGAAGCCCAGCTCGTCCGCCTGCGGGATGAACTCGGCCAGCGGAGCCAGCGGGCCACGTCCCATGCTGCCCGCCGCCAGGTCGTAGTCGTCCACGACGACGTACAGTTCGGGGCCCTTCCACCAGCCGCGCTCGGCGAGCTGGGTGGGAGTGATGTCGGCCGGAGGCATCCGGGAGCGCAGGGTCTCGGCGAGGGCACCGACCTGTCCGGCGACCAGGTCGGAGCTGCCGCCGCGGGCACCGATGTACTCGTCGGCCACCACGCCCAGCAGACTGTGCCGGTAGTCGACGACCATGAACCGCAGCTCGTGGGCGGTGTGGCGGGCGGCCAGACCGCGCATCCAGGCGCGCAGGAACGCGGTCTTGCCGGATCCGGAGTCGCCGAACACCACGAAGTGCGGGTCGCTCGACGTCAGATCGAGTCCGACGGGAGCCAGGTCGGACTCGCGCAGCGCGACGGGTACCTCGCGTTCGCCGAGGGCGGCGCCGTGGCCCTCCCAGCGTTCGGCGGGCGACGGCGCCGCGGCGGCCGACAACTCGCGGACGGTGATCCGGTCGGGCAGTACGCGCAGCGCCGGGGCCGCGGCCCGTTGCCATGCCTCCGCGATCCTGGACACCAGCAGGCGCTCGGCGTCGGCGATCCCGTCCATGCCGTCCACGCCGTCCAGCCGGGGCAGCGCGATGTGGTGGGTGAGCCCGGGTGAGGCCAGCCCCCTGCCTGGAACGCTCTGGCCCAGGGCACGGGCGGCGGGGCGGCTGATCTCGGACTCGGTGGGGTCGTTGAGCCGCAGTTCGAGACGGCCCGGAATGTTGTCGCGCAGGCCGACGCGGATCTCCGCCCACCGGTTGGCGGTCAGCCACAGATGAACTCCGACACCGAGGCCGCGGGCGGCGATGTCGGTGAGGGTGGTGACGGCGTTGTCGTCGGAGGTGTGCAGAGCGGCCCAGTTGTCGACGACCAGCACAATGTCCGCGGCCCGCACGCCCTCGGGCAGTTCACCCTCGGCCCGGCGGGTGCGCAGTTCGGCCGCGGACTGGATGCGCAGGTCGCGGAACATCCGCTCGCGCGCGGTGACCAGTCGGCCGACCTCGGCCAGCACCCGGCGCACCCGCTCCTCGTCGCGGCGGCCCGCGATGCCGGCGACATGGGGTGCGTCGCTCAGTCCGTGCAGCGAGCCGCCACCCATGTCGATGGCGTAGAACTGAAGTTCTTCGGGTGTGTGGGTGAGCATGGCGCTGAGCATCGCGGTGCGCAGGAAGGTCGACTTGCCGCTCTGCGGGGCGCCGACCAGGGCGATGTGCCCTTGGCCTCCCGTCAGATCCGCCGTGAGGGGGATCTGTTCCTGGCGTGCGGGCACGTCGATCACACCGATCGGGAACACCAGCCGGCCCGTGTACGGCCACAGGGAGCAGCGCAGGCCCAGCTCCGGGTCGACCTCCGGCTCACCGAGCAGCGAGCTGAGGGCGAAGTGCGCGGGCAGCGGGGGCAGCCACACCTGGTGGCCGGGGACGTCCTTGTTCACCAGTCGCTCGACCGCGATCTGGAGTTCGGTCGCGCCCCCGCCCGGGGTCCACTCCAAGCGGGTCGCCTCGCTCTCCTCGGGGGCGAGCGGGGCGAGGTCCCCGTGCACGGCGAAGGGAACCGGTTCGGCGGCCACGGCGGCGGCCTCGGAGTCCGGCTCACGGTAGGGCGCCGACACGTGCGCGACGCGGAAGCGCTCGTAGACCGACTCGTCGACCTTCAGATAGGCGGAGCCCGGGATGGCGGGAAGCGCGTACGCGTCGGGGGTTCCGAGAACGGCGCGGGACTCGGCTGCGCTGAAGGTCCGCAGGCCGATCCGGTAGGACAGGTGGGACTCCAGGCCGCGCAGCCTGCCTTCCTCAAGGCGCTGGGTGGCCAGCAGCAGGTGCATGCCGAGCGAACGCCCGACCCGGCCGATCTGGACGAACAGCTCGATGAAGTCCGGACGTTGTGAGAGAAGCTCGCCGAACTCGTCGACGATGATGAACAGGTAGGGCAGGGGGTCGAGCGGTTTGCCGTTGACATCGGTTCCACCGGCGGCCTGACGGAGTTGGTACTCGCGCACGGAGTCGACGTTCCCGGCCTCACGCAACATGCGCTGCCGGCGCTGCTGTTCGCCCTGGAGGGCCTTGCGCATCCGGTCGACCAGCGCGAGGTCGTCGGCGAGGTTGGTGATGAGGCCGGACACGTGCGGCAGTTCGGTGACGCCCGCGAAGGTGGCGCCGCCCTTGAAGTCGACGAGGACGAAGGCCAGGTGCTCCGGCGCGTGCACCATGGCCATACCGGTGACGAGGGTGCGCAGCAGCTCGCTCTTGCCGGACCCGGTGGCGCCGACGACCAGCCCGTGCGGGCCGATGCCGCCCTGCGCCGACTCCTTGAGGTCGATGTGCAGCGGTTCGCCGGTGCCGGTCACCCCGATGGGAACGCTGAGAAGGTCCTTCGCGTCGGGGCTGCGCCGCCCTGCGGCCGGGTCGAAGGCCGCGATGTCGGTGAAGCCGAGCATCCCCGAGAGGGAGACGTCCTCGGCGAGGACCTGTTCGCGTTCGCCGGACAGCCTCAGCGGTGCCAGCGCACGCGCGGTGGCCGCCAGGACCGCGGGCTCCGGCTCGTCGGCGGCGCCCTTCTCGACCGCCGCGTACAAGCCCGGCATGCGTCCCTCCAGGACGAGTCCACCGCGTGCGTCCGTACGGGCGCGTACGTCGACCCGCCCCGGTTCGGAGCCCTCTTCCTCCACGAGGCACACCACGTGCACCCCCAGATCGGGACCCGCCTCGGTGAACAGGTCGGCCAGGAGCGCGGATCGGGCCCAGGAGGCCCCGGGTTCGTAGTCGTCCAGGAAGACGACCAGGTGGCGGCGCGGGCCGTTATCACGCTGGGCGATGAGACGGCCGTTGCGTTCGGCGCGGGCCGCGACCGCTTCGTCGAGGGCGGCCCGCAGTTGATCGTGGAGTCCGGCGAGGTCGTCGGCGAGCAGGGGGACGACCTCCTGCTCTCGTCTCTGTGCCCGCGGGTCGGGGTCCTGGGTGTGCGGCAGCCACTTCGCCCAGTCCCAGGCGGAGTTGCCGCCGGTGACGACCGCGACCCGCACGTCGTCGGGGGCGTGCAGTACCGAGAGCTGCATCAGCAGGGTCTGGGCCAGCTCCCGGGTGCGAGGGCGTGGCCCCAGCAGACTGACCACGCCGGACGCCCGCAGGTCCAGCCAGGCGGCCTGGCCGCCCACCGTGCTGTGCGCCTCGACGAGTTCGGCGGCGGCGTGCTGGCACTGGATGTCGACCTCGATGGTTGGATCGCTCTGCTCCGGGAGGCGCAGCGCGTCGGCCAGTGGCACCGTGCCGGTGCCGAGCCGCAGGTGGAGGAAGTCCTTGTCATCGGGGCGGCGTTCCCACACCCGGCGTCGCTGGGTGGCTATCGCCCACAGCCGCTC
The DNA here is from genome assembly GCF_042886315.1 of Streptomyces sp. NPDC058001. Lineage (NCBI taxonomy): Bacteria > Bacillati > Actinomycetota > Actinomycetes > Kitasatosporales > Streptomycetaceae > Streptomyces > Streptomyces sp. NPDC058001. The sequence goes on along the minus strand of NZ_JBHVQT010000021.1, from coordinate 58,876 downwards.
GGGGTGTGGATGCCGCCAGGCGTCGGCGGCCTGCTGGCCGACCTTGCTCAGCTGAGCGCGCTTGCGTACACCGGCCAGGTATTCCAGGTACCGGTCCCGTTGCCGGAATTGTTTGCGGCGCCGACTGCTCCGCAACTGCATCCGCACACCGATGGTGATGCCCACGGACACCACGACGAAGGCGAACCCCAGCAGGATCATCCAGGCCCTGCCGTAGGCCACCATGTACGCGGCCATGCTCACGCTGGACAGCAGCGGCAGGAGCAGCATCAGCCATCCGGCCGCGCCCTGCGGCTGGGGCCGCTGGGGCGGGGAGGCCAGTTTCGTCATGCCCTCCGGCATCGGTGGGGGCGTCATCCGGACGGGGCGGTGGAACGGGGTTCGGCTCACGGTTGCTGCCTAGCTGCCTGTCGGGGTGTAGGACACGGGGAGTGTGAGAAGGCGGTACTCAGTAGGGGAAGGTCATAGTGACCGCTGTCCGGTTGGTGTCGGTGACCTCCTCGGGATCACCACCGCTGCCCGTCCCGGTCAGGTTGATGATGAACTCGGTGAAGATCTTGGTGACGCCCTGCTCGGCCACGCTGAAGTTGCCCCAGGCCATGCCCACTCCGTCCGCCAGCGCGGGCAGGACCCCCAGGGACGGGTCCTCCTCGGTGCCGAACAGTTCGGTCATGACCCGCGTCCACTCCTTCTGCACCTTCTCGGCGTCCGATGCGGCCTGGCCCTGCCACCCCACGCGCAGCCCGTTCAGCGTGGTGAGGATGGTGCCGATGCGCTCGGCGACGGAAAGCGAGAGTTCGACCAGCGTCTTGGACGTGACGTTCATGCCGGCCGGGGACACATCGATGACGGAGAGGTCGTAGTTGGCGGCTTCGCTGTCAGCCATGGCTCACCTTCCTCGGGTGATGATCCGATGATCTGGGAGGTATGAGGTGATTCCCTCAAGGGCGATAAAAAGAGACCACACTGATAATTCGTCATATAACTGGTTAAGCTGGCGGCGGTTCTTCGGGGCCGATGCCCCGGGGGCCGCCCGGCATCCCGTGTCGTCCGCACACCGGGCCGGGAAGTCGACGCGTGAGAGACGAAGGAGACACCGTGACCGGACCGATCGACTCGCAGTACGACGACACACCGCTTCCCGAGCCGGAGATGGTGGACGAGGACGGCGACGGAGTCGCCGATCCCTCGGAGGACAACGGCAAGGACCTCAGCCACCTGGTACCGGATACAGAGGTCGCCTGGGACGTGCCGCCCTCCTTCAACATCGACCCGACAGACCTGTCGGGGGGCGGAGACGGACCGGAGCCGGAGGAGATCACCGAACCCTCCGGGGATCTGAGGGTCGACCTCGGCGCACTGCGCACAGCGGAGAAGTCGATGCTCACCGAGGCACGCGGCGCGGTGGACACGTACGAGGAGGTCCGCGCCTTGGTCGCAGCCGTCAAGGACACCGTCTTCGGACAGGGCGCCACGGACACGTATGAGAGAGGGGGAGACAACAGTAATTCGATGTCGTACGACCCGCAGCAGGGCAAGTCCGTTGACAACCCGTTTGCCGAAACCGGCGAGACGTTCGCCGCCGAGATGAACCCGGCCATGGAGCGCGCGCTGCTCGAAGTCGGCTCCACGATCGAGAAACTGGGCGAGTACATCGCGCTGCTCAACCACTCCGGGCAGGTCTACGCGGAGGCCGACCGCACATCCCGCTTTCCCGCTCCTCCGGCCAAAGCCTGAACCGGCGGGCCGCACCGCCCCGTTCCGCAGGTGCGGAGCGGGGCGGTCGTGCGCCGTGCCGCGGTGGCACGCCGCGTGCTGGACGGCGCGCGGCGTCCCGGGCGCGCCGCGGCGCAGCTCAGCCACCCGACGGCCCGTCGGAAACGTTGTCGTAGTTCGTGCCCTCCGCGTTGTGGTAGTTCGAGTAAGTGGTGTTCATCCGGCTGAGGATGTCCTCCATCAGTGCTTCCAGGTCGCGCTGGCAGGTCAGGAACCACGACTTGATGTCGTCGAACGTGGCGTAGGACGGACTGCTCCATGAGGTGCCGATGTCGTTCATCCTGGTGGCTATCGACGCCATGCCGGTCGTGATCTCCGACGACTCCCGCCCCACAGCGCCGATCGCCTCCTTCAGCGCCGCGAGGTCCGCGAGCCATTCGTCCATGCTTGGTTCTGCCATCTGGGAAGCACCTGCCTTTCACCTGGTCCGAAGTCCTCTGGCGTCCTGCCGCGCCGTCCTGCTCAGAGGACCCCTTCCGGGGGGAGGTCGACGGGCAGGAGAGTGGTGAGCAGCTCCTCGTCTGCCGAAGCCAGGTCGACGGCGCTCAGACCGAGTTCGGCCACACGCTGCGCGTGCCTCTCGGTCATCCTCTGGAAGACCTGCCGCGCGCTGCGCCCGTTGCCGAACTGTTCGCCGCGCGGCAGCGTCTCGAAGTAGTCGTGCAGGACGGCGGTGGTCTGCGGCGCGAAGGTGTACTGGTGGCTGTCGGCCTGGTGCTCGACGATGCGCACCAGTTCGGACGAGGAGTAGTCGTCGAAGCGCAGGGTGCGGGTGAAGCGTGAGGCCAGGCCGGCGTTGGACTCCAGCAGCCGGTTCATCTCGTTCGGGTATCCGGCGACGATGACGACCACTTCGTCACGGTGGTCCTCCATCAGTTTCACCAGCGTCGAGACGGCCTCCGAGCCGAAGTCGGTGAACTGGCCCCCGGGCACGAGGGAGTACGCCTCATCGATGAAGAGCACCCCGCCCAGGGCGCGCCGGAAGACGGCGGTCGTCTTGGGCGCGGTGTGCCCGACGTACTCCCCGACCAGGTCTCCCCGATCGGCCTCGACCAGGTGACCGCGGCTGAGCAGACCGAGCGCCGCGAGGAAACCGCCGTAGAGGCGGGCCACGGTGGTCTTGCCGGTGCCGGGGTTGCCCGCGAAGACCAAGTGCCTGCTCAGCGGCGGCGGCGCGAGCCCGGCGTCCTGGCGGGTCTTGACCATCTGCATCAGCCTGGTGAGCGTGACCACGTCGTGTTTGACACTTTCCAGGCCGACCAGCCGGTCCAGCTCCGCGCGGAGGTCCTCAAGCTTCGCCTCGGCCGCCTCGCGAGCCCCTGGGTCCTGCTCGCCCTCGCCCGCGGTGCCCCCCGTGCCGACCGCCCCGCGGACGCCGGACACCGGAGTACTCCCCTGCTCCGCCGCCGGGGGCGGCAAGGTCGGCAGCACCGGATCGGCCACATCCTCGACGTGACAGTCCTGCGCGTACACCTCGGCCTCCTCGTCCCGCAGCAGGTCCCTCTCGGTGCCGTCCACGGCGCAGCGGCGCAGCACGATCCTGGAGCGGGCACCGGCGTAGACGGCGGGGAAACGACTCCCGGTGAAGTGACAGTCGTCGTAACGGCCTTCGCCGCCGTCCCCGACGTACAGCGCGTTCTTCGCCGCGGACGCGACCGTGAGGCCATGGACCGCGGGACGGGCCCCCGCGTACACGACGACACCGCTGCCCCGGGACTCGCGTACCGCTCCGCCCTCCACGAGGACGGTGCTGTCCTCCTCCAGGAGCAGACCTGTGGTGGCACCGGTGATCGTCACGTTCTCCAGCCGGGCGCCCGTGTCCCGGCCGACCCGGACACCGGTCTCACCAATGGAGGTGACGACGCAGTCCGCCAGCAGGGGCCGGTGGGTGGTGATCAGGCGTACGCCGTCGCGTTCGCCTTCTATCCGGCAGTCCCGCAGGGCCGCGTCGCCGCCCTCCACGCACATCCCCGTCAGCCCGACGTCGGTCACCTCGCACCGCTCCGCCAGGAGTTCGGCCCGTTCGGTGACACGTACACCGTGCTCGGGGGTGCCACCGATCCCGCAGTCCCGTGCCTTCACCCGCGCCGAGCCACCCAGATGCACGGCCGTGTAGGCGGTCTCCCGCACAGTGCATCCGGTCAGTGAGACCTCGGCCTCGCCCGTCGCGTACAGCCCGTTGGCACCGCTGCGGGCGAAGGTGGAGTCGCGCGCGGTGGCTTTCCCGGTCGCGCTGACGACCAGCGCCGTGTCCGCGCAGTCCACGGCCCGGACCGCGACCAGTTCCGCGACGGCCTCTCCCGAGACCAGCACCGCGGCACCAGTGGTGCGGTGCACGTGGCAGCGGTCCAGCACGATCGCGCTTGCGTCCTCTGCCAGTACACCGGAGCGTCCGGTACGGAAGATCTCGCAGTCGCGCAGCCGTACGCCCTGGGTTCGGTCGACGGAGCGCTCTGCGTCATCGGCCGAGGAGGAGGCCGCCGCCGGGTTCCGGTCCTCGCCGGTGGGACCGACGCCCCACGGCCGGCGACCCTGCGGGCCCGGGGAGCGGCCCGCCGTGCCGCGTACCCAGACCCCCTGACCGCTCGCCTCGTACAGACGGCATTCGCGCAGCGCCGCGGAGGCGTGTCCGTCCACGAGGACGGCGGCGGCGCCGCTGCCGCGTATCTCGCAGCGGGTCAGAGCGGCGTGCGCCCCGGCGGTCACCACGATGCCGCGTCCGGCGACGCCGTCCACGAGCGCATCGGTCAGTTCGAGGGCCGCCTCGTCCTCGACGACCACTCCGTCCCCGGTGCAGCCGCCGACCGTCAGGGCCTCCAGCGTGGTGCGGCTGGTGCCCGTCAGGCGCACCGCCATGCCCTCGGCCTGCCGCACCGAACAGCCGCTCAGCAACGGAGCCGCCGCGGCGGCGACCTCGACACGACCGCCGGTGATCTCGCAGTCCCGCAGCACCGGTTCACCGCCGCGCAGCAGCACCGCGGCTTCCCGGGGCGCGGGGCAGACGAGGGTGAATCCGCGCAGCTCGGCGCGGCCGGCGTGCACGGTGACGACCGGACCGCGCGGCGCGACCAGCCGTACGGTGCCCTTGGCGGCCAGGACGATGTCCTTGTCCAGCACCAGGCTCTCGGTGTACGTACCGGCCTGCACGGTGATCACCCCGCCGGGTTCGGCGTCCCTGACGGCCGCACCGATGGAGCGGTGCGCACCCCAACTGCCCGGTGCCACACGCTGTGCGAGCGACTTCACCTCGCGCGCTCCCGACCGGTCCGCCCCTCGGTCACAGGTCGCCACCGAGGTTGGCCAGCCAGCCGAAGAAGCCGAAGACACCGGCGGTCAGCGGCAGGGCGGCGACCACGAGAGCGGTGACGACGGCCCCCGGCCAGCTGGGCCGCTCCGGCTCGATGGGCCGCAGGGCCGCGCCGAAGGCGAGGAACAGCCCGCAGGCGACCAGGACGGCACCCGCAGTGAAGGCGGCCTGCGGGCCCGCCGTGCGCGAGTCGAAGAGGTACTCGGGCACCCGTACGGCCAGCGCGAGCAGCCCCAGAACTCCGGTGGCCAGCTGCGGGATCACGCTGGGCAGCACGCGCACGGAGCCGGCCTGGAGCAGCAGCCCGACGCTGACACAGGCCACCAGGAAGAGGGCGTACACGTCCCGCGAGGTGGTCAGCGTGAGCAGGGCGGCCGTGAGGACGGTCGCGGTGACGATGCTGAGGAAGGTGAGCAGCCCATTGCCCCGGCGGACGACGGCGGTCACGTCCGCGCTGTCCAGGGCGGGGGCGCCGGTGTCCGGACCGTCGGGCACGAGCACCGCGATCTGGCTGGTGATCCGGGGCAGCAGCCCTGTCAGCACGAACAGCACCAGGGCCACCAACGCCGCCGAGCTGATCAGACTCGCGTCCAACACGGTCAGCGGCGCCACGAACAGGGCGGTCACCAGCGTCAGAGTCTGAAGCACCACCGTGGCAGGAGCCGGGAAGGCGACCACTCCGGCGAGCGCGCCGATCACCGCGGTGCCCATCACCAGGAACGGAGTGACCACCGGGCCATGGACCGGCGCTCCCAGGCCGGCACAGGCCAGCAGAGGGCAGGCGGCCAGCGCGAGGAGCTGACGCACCGGACGCGGCAGCGGCCAGTTCTTGCGCTCGGAGTACCAGGCGAGCAGCGCCGAGCAGAGCGCGGCCAGTACGAAGAACAGCACGGTCACGCCCGCGATGCGATGCGCGCCGAGCCAGGCGGCCGAGATCACCATGACCACCAGACCGGCGCCGAGAACGCTCTGGGCACGCCGGCGGGCGCTCCACAGGCCGCCGTCCTCACGGGCGTTCGCGATCTGTGCGTCCAGGTCGGTGACGGTCAGCTCGCTCAGCTCCGCTGCCCGCTGGTCGCGCAGATACAAGGTGGCACCGTCCACGATGTCCGCCCCCGACAACGTGTCGCCGGGGGCCATCGGGGAACCTCCCGACGGCGCGAGTGTCCAGACCTGGGGCATGCCCTCGGACTCGGGCTGGCCGCACAGGGTGGCGAGTCGCGGGACGTACTCGGCGATCGGGGCCTGGGCCGGGAGTGCCAGGTCGACCTGCCTGCGTTCGCCGACCACGGTGACCCGGCAGCGTTCATCGGGCATGGACGTTTCCTTCGGTGTTCGGAGAGCGGAGCCGCAAAGAGATGGGGCGAGAAATGCGGTGCCTCACTGCCGCCAGGTGGACACGTTCGCCCACTCGGCGTCACTGTAATTGTTCCAGTTGACATTCATGGCATGGGCAATTCGGCCCAGCACGCCGTCCTCTCCGAAGAGGCCGTTGGCCGCCAGGTCCCAGCCGTTCTGCATGTCCTGGTAGTAGGCGGCGGCCTCGCTCTCCCGCCACGCGTCGACAAGCGGCGACAACTTGTTTTTCAGCAGCACGAGTTCTCCGGTGACCTCTCCGGCCCTGGCATTGATGGTGCTGCCCGCGGCTTCAAGCCCTTCGCCTACGTAGATCGGCGTGCCGTCGATGTTGGCCATGAAACGCTCCTCGAACGCGCTCGATCCTGCGGTTGAACGCGCTGATTAATCGGCTGGATTCGCGGATGGATCAGTGTGCGGATCAATGAGTGGATCAGTGTGCGGATCAGTCGAAGTTCGTGCCGCTCGGGGGCTTCGGAACGTCTTCGCCCAGCGCGGTGAGGTTGTTGAGGTTCTGCTGCTCGGTGTCCTTGTAGTTCACGTAGTTGCCCTGAAGTCCCTTGGAGATTCCATCCAGGGCGTCGTTGAGCATGCGGGCGTAAATATCGTACTGCGCCATCAAGTTCTGGAACTCGGAGCTGGCTATACCCTGCCAGCTCTGTTCCAGGCTGGTCACATAGAGCTTCAGCTCAGCGAGTTCTCCGGCGATCTCCGTCGCCGTGGTAGCCGTATTGGTGGAGGCTTCAGCCAGGTACTCCGGTGTCACCCGGTACGTCACACCACCGACGCTTACGGAAGGCTCGACAGCCATGGGGGGAATCCGCCCTTCTCGACCATTGTCCCGCTAGTCAAACATCGCCGCGCCGATGACAGGACCAGGTGAGCACAACCTGGGCATCTTCTGAACACAACAGGTGAGACGTGCCCAGATTTCCGGGCCTCGCGCTCTCACCACCTCGGACTCCTGCGCAGCGAAGCCCTGACCATGACGGTGAAATCGTCGATGACCACCTCGAACGCGTCGGCCTCGATCCCGTCAAGCGCGGCGTGCGCGACATCGGCCGGGGACATCTCGGGCGCATCCGAGCCCTTCGTCGTCGCGGTGTCGGCCGCTCCCAGGTGTACCGAGGTGACCAGGGTCCGCTGCCCGGCCAGTTCCCGGCGCAGCTCATCGCTCATGCTCCAGACCGCGGCCTTGGAGGGCCCCGGGGCGCTGCCTCCGTGGAAGGCGAACCAGGACGCCGAAGAGGCTATGTTCAAGATGGCGCCTCCGCCGTTCCTCGCCAGGACCGGGGCGAAGGCCCGGACCATGGACAGGGTGCCCCAGAAGTTCACGTCCATGGCGGCGCGGACATCGTCGATGTCTCCGAGCGGGGACGAACCCCTGACGCCGGCATTGTTGACGAGCAGATTGACATCGTCAGCCCTTTTGGCGGCGTCTGCTACGGCGTCGGGGTCGGTGATGTCGAGGGGCAAGACCTCCACACCGTAAATGTTGACGGCTTCCGGCCGACGCGCGGTCGCGTAGACCTTCGCGCCCCGGGTGACGAGCTGGGATGCAATATGGCGGCCGATGCCACGATTGGCTCCGGTGATCAGTGCCGTGGCTTTACTAAGTTTCACGGACGTACCATAAAGTCTGACGGGCGTGAGGTCCAAGGCTCAACTGACGCAGCAGAGACAGGATGCGCATCGCCGAGGCCGCCGCCTGCGGCGCCGCAAACGCCGGCGGCAATTCCACGACAATCTACCGACAAGGTATGTGCAACCTGCCGCCATACGGCCCGCCCCGGACGGCAAACTCGGGGCGGGCTTTGCCGTGCGCACCGCCGCGGTGTCTTCACGTCCCGGCTCGTGTGAAATGGCCGGTGCGGACGCCGTCCCGGAGCGGGCCCAAAAAAGAAACGACGTGGCTTCGGCGCCCTAGCAAGTCCGTTCCCTCTGCCGGTCCTCTTTGCATCCTCTTCTCGCCGTCGTCCTGCTGTGCTTCGACGCCTGGCGAGCCGCGTTAATGAGGTCCCGTTCTTCCCGGGTGAGGGTGGACGTCAACTTGACGTTATTCATCCACCCGTTGAGCAGAGCGTGTGACCCACCCAGCCGGAGGGAGTAGGACCACGCGCTTTCCCCCATCAGGTTTCCTTGCCATCCGACGGCCCACTTCAGCAGGTGAGCGATTTTCTGTGCATCGCTGTAGCGAATTGAACTCATCGGCCTAAAAGGGTCAGTTACGTCCAGATCTTCTACGGTGCGCGGACCGGGGCGGTTCAAGCTTTGACGGCGTAAAATTCTCGACGCGGGTCGCCGGCGCCGGTCACCTGAAGGGCCCCGCAGCCTGACCAGTACAACCGCGCGTCGCGACGGCCGCCCGGGGACGCCGGCTCCCGCGGGCCTTGTAGCGGTCACCCGGACCGTGTCAGTCGGCCGGGGTCATTCGATCAGCCGCCAGCGGCTGTCATCCGGCGAACCGCACAAGCCGATCACCAGCCGCTGGTCCGGCTTCTTCTTCTCGGCGCCCAGGCCATCGACCTTGAGGCACAGGTGGTTGCTGGCGTAATTGCGGATGCTGACGCTGCCGTCCCCGGCCGGTTCCAACCACCACAGCTGGTTGTCACCCATGGTTCCGGTGCAGTGGGCCTCCAGGAGCCCGGTCCCCACAGGCTGTCCTCCTCGGGTCGGCAGGTCGATGCACAGACCGTCCTTGAGGTTGGCGAACTGCACGAGATCACGGCCGCCGGGGCCCGAGCCGGGACGAGGGGACGTCATCCTCCACAGCTGGTTGTCCTTGTCGGTGCCGTCGCAGTAGTACTGGTTGACGTGCTCACCCTTCTTGCCCGCTCCGTTGAACGGGATGTCGGCGCACAGCCCGGTGAACACGTTCTTCAGCAGCACCGTGCGGGAGACGGCTGTCAGCTTCCGCAGCTCGGCCTTGGCCACGTCCCCCTCCGCCCGCGGCTCGGTCTGCTTCTTCGTCGGTGAGGCCGACGGAGTGACGACGGGGTCGGGCACCCGCTGCTCGACGCTCGTGCCGGGCTCAGTCACCGTCTCCTTCTTCGTCACCTTCGGTTCGGGGGACGGCGACGGGGGTGTGGTGAGCTTCTTGTGCGCCGCGGCCTGCTCGGCCGCCAGCTCCGCCTTCCGCGCCTCCTCGTCGGCCTGGTAACTGCGCCACGCGCCCACCCCCAGGGTGGCGCCCGCGGCGAGTGCCAGCACGGCCACCGCACCGGCGACCCGGGTCCCCATGCGGGAGCGCTCCCCCGACTGCTGGGCACTGGTCGTCAATGCGTCCGCGAACCGCGCCCGTTGCCGCCGTTTCGTTTCGTCCTGGTCGATTTCACTCAATGCCGTTCCCAACTCGCAGAGGCTTCAACAGTGGGGGTGCCGAAGCGTCCGTCCCGCCCGCTCCGTTCGCGCCCCTGACACGGCCCTCGGATCCCGGTCCGGGCAGCCGGGGGCGCGCGCGAGGCCGGTCCCGGGACACAAAGACCGCCGCCGGAACACGGGGCGGGCGGACCGGGCTTGATCCGACTCATCGCGGCACCGGACCGTACAGCTCGCGCTCCCGCAGCAGTTCCGCCACCGTCACCAGCGAGGCGGACAGCCGGCGCCGGTAGGTGCTGAAGGACAGCGCCGCCCGGTTGGCCGCGGCCTGCTGGCTGCGCGGCCCGCTCAGATAGGTGATCTCCAGAATGTCGGCCAGCTGCCGCCGGCCGGGCTGCGCCCGCAACTGCGAAACGGTCTCCGTGAGTACCTGGCGCAGCTCGGCGGGGCCGGCATCGGACGCCACGAGCCGGGTGCGCAGAAGCGCGCTGTGCGCAAGCTGCTCCGGCTCCGTGACCTTCCGGTAGGCGTATTTGACGGCACCCACGAACTCCGGCCACGGCATGGCGGGTGTCACCGGCTCGGCGGCCGGAGCCGGGGCCGGGGCCGCTGCGGGCTCGTCGGCCAGCAGCCGGGTGCTCAGTGCCTCCGCCCAGCGGGCGAACGGCATGCTGCGCCAGTCCCGCACGAACGAGAAGATCGGTTCATCGTCCGCGCCGACGACCGTCTCCCCGGGCTGATGGTCATACAGGCCGAGCAGCCGCGACAGCTCCTCCTGCTTCCGTGCCGCGCAGGTCCAGCTCACCGCGAGACCTGGCGTGGTCGCCCACAGAGTGGTGAGCGCGAAGCAGGCCGCCACAGCGCTGCCGGTGCTCCAACGCCCCAGCAGCAGCCGCCCGGTGCGTCGCAGCGGCGACGACCGGTCCGTCACGTGTTCGAGTGCGGCGTGCGCGACCGGATCGTCGGGCAAGTGCGCGACGCCCGGTCCCAGACAGGGCGCCACGAGCGTACCGACGACGCCACCACGGTCATCCTCGGCGACGATGAACGCCGAGGGCTGTCGATCCCACCACTGCCGGGCGAGACGGCCGGCCGCGACACCGTGCTCCTCCTCTATGGCGGCCAGCACCGGGTGCAGATCCTTCGGGCCTGCGGTCCGCAGCTGGAAACGGTCCGCGCCGTTCCAGTCCGCCGCCTCGCGGACGACGGAACTCGCCGTCCCGAGGTGGGCAAGGGCGGCACCGAACGCCCAACGGCCACCGGTACGCTGGGTCAGCCGTTCGACCAGATGCACGTCCAGCCGGCGGAAGAGGCGCTCGTACTTCTCCGGATCGCGCCAGCGCAGATCGACCAGCAGCGCATCTCGGACCAGCCCGTGCGGTATGAGACCGGCGGCGGTGCTGTCCACGAACGACAGTCCCCGCAGCCAGGCGAACAGCACCTGGGCCTCAGCCGCCGGCACATCCAGGGTGCGCCGCACCAGTTCCTCAGTGGTGACCCGGGCCAGCGCCAGTACCTGGAGCGCGTCGGCCCTGGCCGGTGACGGGGTCTCCCGCAGCAGCAACCTCAGCAACTCCCGTGCCAGGTCGGGCGATTCGTACAGCTCCCGCTCACCGCTCGGCCCGGCTGTCCACGCGGTTGCTTCCCTGGCATCGGCGAAGAGCACCAGAGCGAGTGGCAGTCCGTGCGAGGCCCGTACGATGTCGGCCGCCGAGGTCTCCGGCACATCCCGGTTACGCAGAAGCAGGAGCGCCTCGGCTTCGTCCATGCCCGACAGCCGCACACTGCACAGCGCGTGCCACCACTGCGGGTCGGTGCGCCACTCGGTCTCCGGGGGCCGGCGCGAACCCACCACGACGAGCAGGTGCGTGGGCATACGGGGCAGGAACTCGTCGCGCAGCCACCACTCCAGCGGACCCAGCGACTCCGCGGAATCGATCAGCAGCAACTGCGCCTCTTCCGGCGGTCCCTGCGCCTCCAGCGCGGCCCGGAAGGCATCCGGTGTCGCATCCGTGCAGCGCATGTCGATCGTGCGTACGGCAGTACCCTGCGTCCGTGCCTCGTCTGCGAACCGGTGCAGCAGGGTGCTCTTGCCGACACCCGCCATGCCGTGCAGCCACACCACGAAGCAGCCCCGGTCCCTGTTGCGCATCAGCTCCCGCAGCAGCCGCAGTTCGGCGACGCGCCCGGTGAAGGATTCTTTCCGCAGCGCGGCCAGCACGATTCCGTGGGAGTCAACAGACATGGGTGTAGGTACTTCCGTATCTTCCAACCTTGTGAGCTGCCCTCGATCGGTCGCCCTCGCGAGAGGAAAAGACACAAGGGACGGGGCGCTGCTCGTGAGAACTTGGATGGCTCAATCCATCGTAAGAAGCGTCGAGTTACTCATGCAACAGTTCGCAGCGTCCGGCGCATGAACAACAGAGACAACGGGCTCTCTCGCCTGTCCAACGCATTCGGGGCCTCTCCGCTGCAATCAAAAAGCAATCTATAAACAACCATCGGACAATGATGTCACCGAGCGGACGGTGATTCCGTGCCCGCGCACCCGGTCTCCCCCAACACCGTCGCCGGCTGCACCGACGAGATGAACCGCTTCCTGAACTCGAACCCCAGCCTCGCCACCCGTTTCTCACGACACGTCGAGTTCCCGGACTACAGCTCCGATTGGCCGTCGATGAGAAGACCAACTCGACGCCCTCCTGTGGGCGATGATCCGTCACGGAGAGTGCCCCCAAGGCTCACATCGCATCACCCCGGCCGCTCGACGGCCTCGTTGGGAAGCTCCTTCCCCGCCGCGAGGGCCGCCGCGAGCCCGTCCCGGCCGTGAATCCCAAGCTTGCGGTAGGTACTGGTGAGGTGGCTTTCGACGGTGCGCCGCGTGACGCGCAGGAAACTGGATATCTCTGTATTCGTACGGCCTTCGGCAGCGAGTTCGGCGACCCGGCGTTCGCTCCCCGTGAGGGCCTCGGAACCGGTGAAGGACGCGTACGGGCGACGAGCACCCACCGTGCGCAGGTCTCTGCCCACGGCAATACGAAGTCGCGTGGAGCCGAGCCGTTCCGCCTGCTGTGCCGCCTCCTGATAATGCTCTCGCGCATGCGCTCGCTGTCCCGAAGAAGCCAGCTGCCGGCCGTGATTCAGCAGCGCAGAGACGAGCTCCCCGGCGTCGGGTGACTGTCGCAACATACTCACTGCCTCCGCCCCGAGTGCGAGTGCGTCCTGCCCTCCGGTCGCAGCCGCGACTGCGTGCAGCGCACGGCCAACAGTTCGGGGGGTGTTCCATATACGGGCCAGCCGAAGCTCCTCATGCGCCAAGGCCAGTGCCGCCGAACGGTCACCCATGGCAAGTCGGCATGCGGCTGCCGCCGTACGCCACGGGACGACAACTGGACTGATGACAGCAAGTACAGAGAGCCGGCGACCGCAGTCGAGGAAGTCGTGCAGGGCGCCCGTGACGTCTCCCCGAGCGGCTCGCAGGGTGCCGCAGGCATGGAGGAAGCGGCACAGTTCCCAGGAATCCGTCGCCTCGCTCAGGTCCAGGCCCTGCATGAGGCGCCACGCCTCCTCGAAACGGCCCATTTCGGTGAGCGCGTGCAGTGCGTAGGAGTCCATTCCGGTAGGGCCCGGCCGTCGATTGGTGGCGGTCGCCACATGCTCCGCAAGCAGCATCTCGTAGTCGCCACGGAGGGCTGCGATCTCTGCCCGCACTTCGAGCAACATCTGCGCGACTGGATGCAGACGCGTCCAGGGCCTTTCTGCCAGCCCGCGCTCCGCGAGGCTTTCCGCTTCTTCCAACGCATCCGCCCACAGGGCAACCGTGGCAGCAGCGCCTAGCAGGAAGGGCTCCGAAAGTTCGTCGGCGGGTCCGCTCAGCAATCCCCGCAACTGCGTCATCGCCCGGCAGGAAGAGACTTCCCCGGCTATGGCCGCGTGCCGGATGAGGAGAGCCCGTCCAGCGGCACCGAGAGCTCCCACACCATGAGCGGTTCCGTCCAACAGCCTTCGATATTCCGCCGAGCGCTGGCCTTGCTCCCGATCAGTCAACAGGACCGTAGCGGCTTGGACGCTCCGGGCCGCCACTGGATGTCCTCCGAGCTCCCGCTCCGTTTCACGCAAGAGGCCCACGGCGTCCTTGAGTTCCCCTCGGCCCGTGAGCGCGGTGCCGAGCGCGATGGCCGTCCGAGCCCGGTCATTCGGTCCGGCAGCCACGATCAGGGCCTCGTGGAGACGTTGGACCCCGGCCGAGCTGCTCCCGTACGTGTACTCCATCGAGCCCAGCTCGTTGAGCAGGCGCTGTCGCGATGTGTCGGAATCCGACTCCTCAAGTCCCCGGCGAAGGTAGTGGATCGCCTCCAGCGGCCTGTCCGCATGGGTGGCGATGCTCGCCGCGTCTTCCAGTGCCCGCAGGGCCCAGCCCTGCCCGACGGGCCCGCTGCGCAACAGTTGTCGGGCGACCGCTTCGGCGTGATCGCCTCGACGGAGCATCACCTCGGCAAATGAGCGGCTGACTGCCTCCCGGCGTTCGGCCGGCCAATCCCCCAGCACGGCGTCGCGCAGCAGGGGGTGGGCGTAGCGCAGGAAGCCATCCGCCCCTTCGCGGAGCATGCCCAGGCGCGTCATGGCGGTGAGCCAGCCCCGTGTGCGTGCCGAGTCGGTACCGCACGCCCCCGTCAGCAGCGGTACCAACTCGCTGTGCGGCTCCCGCAGCCCGTCCTGGTCCGCGACCGCCAGGGCACGTGCCACCTGCGTGGTGTCCTCTCCGGCGCTGCTCAGCCACCAGTCAACCGCCGCGGGATACGCCCCGGGATACAGCGCGGCCGACGTCTCGGGGAGGTGGGAGGAGGAACAGTTTCCTACATCCTCCAGCAGCGCGTGCAGCAGAAGTGGGTTGCCGGCGCAGGCTCGCACACACTCCGCGATCCACTCGGTCGTGGCCGAATGGGTGACCGCTCGGACAAGTTCGGCCGAGGCAGCCTCGCTGAGGGGGGCGAGTGTATGCGTGATCGCGCTGGATGCTGACAATGACCTGCTCAGGTCCGGGACGGGAGGGAGGATGTCGTATTGGCTACGTTCAGTGACTACGAGCAGGATCGGTAAGCAGTCGATGCGCCGGGCGGTTTCGATGAGCCAACTACGCGACGCCGGGTCGGCGAACTGCACGTCGTCCACGGCCAGCAGCAGGGGGAATTCATCGGAGGCCGTCTGAAGGGCCTGCCACAACCGCGGCCCGTCCTCATGTTCTTCCGCAGAGCCGTCCTTTTCCCGGAAAGTTCCGGCAGAACCCATGAGGCGGAACGCGGAGGACAGGGGCGACGTGGAGTCTTCGGGTGAGCAGCGCGCACTCAGCACACGGAATCCGCTCCTGTCCGCCCGCCCGATGGCGGCCTCCAGGAGGGAGGAGCGGCCGGTGCCCGAGGCACCGCGGAGCCGAACGAGTCGTCCGTGGCCGCCGCTCGCCCTACTCAACTCCGATGCCAGTAGCTCAAGCGCGGCGTCACGTTCCAGTAGATGTGCCATTTACTCTGCGCCTTTGGTGTTGCCGATCACTGCTTCGGCGGGCCTGGTGGGGGTGGAGGAGTGGCAAGGGTCCGCCGGCGCGCAGCCGGGGTGCAGTGCGCGTCCTCCAGGACGGACGCGAAGGTGCAGTGGGAATCGTCGGCCAGGCATGGACGGCCGGGCTGCGCCACCAAGTCGACCAGGTCCGCGACTGCGACGACCACATCGAGCGCGGTTGGCCCCACGGAAACGGCAGCACCCGGTCCCCGGGTTCGACGCACGCCGTTCCGTTGGGGACAACGGAAAACCCTATGGCTGGAACCGACGCGCGCCGGGGATCGCTGTCCCAGAGCCGCGTGTGGTCAGCGGTATTCAGGATTGGTGTGGTCGGGGTGGCAACCGGCATCCCAGGCCGAGCGCTGGTTGCCATAGACCGGGAAGCCACCAGTGCTACGGATCATCGACGCGAGGTGGAGCAGGTTGTAGGTCATGAACGAGATGTTCCGGTTGGCGAAGTCGTTGTCCGGGCCGCCGGAACCCTCGTCGAGGTAGGAGGGACCCGGGCCGACCTCGCCGAGCCAGCCCGCGTCGGCTTGGGGCGGGACGGTGTAGCCGATGTGCTGGAGGCTGTAGAGGATACTCATCGCGCAGTGCTTGAGGCCGTCCTCGTTGCCCGTGATCAGGCAGCCACCGACGCGTCCGTAGTAGGCGTACTGACCCTGCTCGTTGAGTACGCCGGAGTAGCCGTAGAGCCGCTCGATCACCCGGCGGGTCACCGAACTGTTGTCACCGAGCCAGATCGATCCACCGATGACCAGGATGTCGGCAGCGAGGACCCGAGGCAGCAGTGCGGGCCACTCGTCGGTACCCCATCCATGCTCGGTCATGTCCGGGCGGACTCCGGTGGCGATGTCGTGGTCGACGGCGCGGATCTGGTCCACGCTCACACCGTTCGCCTCCATGATGGCCACGCTGCGGTCGATCACACCCTGAGTGTGACTGCGGTCGGGGGATCGCTTGAGAGTGCAGTTGATGTACATCGCCCTCAGCCCGCTGAAGTCAGGCTTGCCGTTCACGGGTACGTTCATGGGGATCCTTGCTCTCAGATCAGGACGCCGTCGATCTCGACGCCGGGGCAACGGCCGTACGCGTCCGCGCAGGCACCCCTGAGGTCGAACCGGCCAACCACCACACTGAATCGGTTGACTTCGCACCCCAAACTTGCGCGGCCACCGCACAGAGACGGCCCGCGGCACCAGGAACGGCCCGCTCCGATAGGTAGATGATGCGTCACCCATATTAACCCTAGTGCTTGATGCGTCAACTAGAAGTCGATCGACCCACTACTCCCGAGCACGGACGGCCACGAGATCGATGACCACGGTGATGCAGGCGTGCGCCGTGCCGATCGGGATGCCGAGCCCGGCGGCGATCTGCGCGAGCGGCTCATGCTTGCGCAGGTACACCAGAGAGACCAGGGCACGCCGGTGCGGCGGGAGCTTGCAGCGGCGGTCACCCTCTCGGGCGACGATGAGCATCGTGAGCCACTCGATGAGCGCATGGGGCAGGTCGAGTACGGCAGGAGCAGGGACCAACAAGGCTCCTGCGCCGCTGGGTTGAGACTTCGAACACCTCGCACGAACACGCCTTCGCCCACTCCTCACGGCTTCCGTCGGGCAGGCAACTTGACTTCTTGGCTCCCTGAGGCGCCTTTGAGAGCCCGGACGTGCGATCCATCCACGAAGCAAGTCATCCAGATCCAGCAGGCCGGCGCGGCGAAGCTCGGCCGGCAGAGCGGCAGCAGCCGCGGCCTGACGCCGGCCTCGGTCCAGCCCCTCGGGCGGCGTCAGGCGATGGTTCCGGAGCGGCCCACGGTCCGGGCGGAGACGTTGCGCAAGGCAAGGCCAGTCCGCAGGGCGTACGTGATGCCGGCGAGGGGCCCCGGTCGGCAACGCGAAGCCATCCCATGATGCCGACGGCGTGGTTCGGGGAGCGGGCGACAACAAGGGAGCCACCCGGTCCGACAAGGTCACTCAACGCATCCCGAAACGATCCGTCAGGTTGGACAACTTCTCGATCTTGGTTACTTCGAAGCCCACCGAGGCGAAGAAGTTCCGTCCCACCGGAAGGGGTCATCTTCCAGCGCGGAGCGGTCCCATTGTCCGCGCACTGCGGCGGCTTCGTAGGTGGTGTGGAGGAACTCGGTGACAGCGCGGTCAGGGTCGGGCGCGGTACGGACGGCCTCGTAGGGCAGAAGGAACTGCTTGAACTCGGAGCTGAAGTAGGCGCCTTTGGGGCCGACCGGGTAATCGGCGAACCCGTCGGGTTCGGGATAGGCGTAGGCGTAGAAGGCGCCTTCCTCTCCCCCGCCAGGCCAGAACCCGCAGCTGGACAGTTCCCGGGAGTAGCCCTCGACCATGACCCAGTCCCCACAGTTGGGTGCGCCGCCGGGGTGAGGAGGAGCCGACCGCCCGGAGAAGCGGGTGCAGGCGAGATCCATCCCTCCCCAGAAGAAGTGCACCGGGCTGACCTTGCCGACGAAGTGCGACCGGAACTCGCCCATTACGCGGTTCGCCTGCAGCAGCTGTCGCCAGAACAGGGCAGCCGCTTCGCCGTCGTAGGACGCGTGGTCGTAGTCCTCGGCAAAGGGGATCGCCGGCTCGACCTCGTTGGGGTGCGGATGGATCGGGGCCTCGATCCCGAGCTCATCGAGCGTGTGCAGGATCCGGGTGTAGAACTCGGCGACTGGCATGGGCCGGAGCGGGAAACTTCGCGCGCCGCCGTCGCTGCTGCGGACTTCGAGCTGGTGGCCGACGAAGTCGAATTCGATCTCGAATGCCCCGGCGCGGTACGGGATGGTCGAGGTCGTCAACCCGCGGGGGCTGACGTACAAGGTCACCTGCCACCAGTGGTTGATCAGGGGTGCGTGGGCCATCCGGATCTTGCCCACGATCTGGGTCCACATGTGCAGAGTGTCGCGGGTGGCGGTCCAGTCCGAGACCCGGAGGCTCGGCCAGTTCGTCGCTGGTGTGGTCATCGCTTCTCACATCCTTGGCGGCGCTTTGAGAGGGTGTCGGTCGCTGAGACACGTAGATATCGACCGTTGCCGGGGCGGCAGTCGGCATCCCAGGCTGAGCGCTGGTTGCGAACACCTTGGCGGTCTTGGCGAGGGCGATCGCGTTGTTCACGATCATTATGGGTTCGCGGCTGTTCAGGTCGGCGAACAGGAACAGTGACTTCCGCCGCTACCACGTAGATGATGTATTGTCTACATTAGCACCGACACTTGATGTGTCAACTAGAACCCGATCCGCGCTCTCCGCTGAGCTCACAGAGGTGGACCGTTACGAACACCCTGCCCAGGACACTGACGGGGACACCGGCCGGGTCATTCTCCCCGGTCATCCAGGTTCGCGATGATCCTCTCGGCAATGGTGCGCAGTTGCCTGACCTCGGTCTCGGTGAGGCCGGAGAGCACTGTGTCACGGGCGAAGGCGTCCTGCAGCGGGAGCACTCGCTCCACAAGGTCGAGACCACGACGTGTCAGGACAGCCTGGTAGGCACGGCCCTTTTCAGGCGTGTCCTCGCGGCGGAGCAATCCGGCGGCCTCGAGTGAGCGGAGTGCGTGTGACAGCCGACTCTTGTGGAACCGTAGCGCCCGGCTCAGTCGGGTGAGGCCCATCGTGTGCCGATCCGCGCCGGCGAGCAACGCGAGAATCTTGAAGTGGCTGTGCGGGATGCCGGCATCGTCCTGCGTCTTTCGCTCAAGCTCGGCTTCGACCAAGTGCGCGAGAATCACGAGTGACTGCCAGTTCTCCCGCTGCTCCTGCGACACCCGGGGCGTAGCGGCCTCGACGGATTCGGCAAGAGAGCGGGCCCGCCCTCGCCCGCTCGGCCGCGGCGATCTGAGATCGGACAATCTGCCATGCCCCTCTCCCGGCTTGCCAAACGGCCAAGCCTTCGTACCATGGGTCTCGCTGGTGAGTTGCGGGTTCAACCCACTAGTGAGACCCACCTGACGAGAGAACTCTAGTCATGCCAACCCGGCTGTCCCGTGACCGGAACAGCGCACCGCGATCCCAAAGCACCTCGCGGGTCGCCTAACCGCGGCGAGCGACGGCGGGCTCCGAAGCGGCCAAAGCGAGGCGGTACTGTATCCGGGCGCCGATGGGGTAGCTCACGGATCGGTCCGAGAAAAGCGCCTCTGACGGCGCACCGATACACCTCGCCGTCGGGGTGCCCGGCGAAGTCGGTCAGCTGGAGCCGGTTCGGCGCGTCGGCGGTACACCTGGTCATCGTGGACCGGTGGCCCGGCCTTGGCGCTCTTGTCGCAGCCCCTTCGCTTCCCGAAGTCCCTCTCACAAGCTAATGGCATCAGCTCTTGCCAACCCCGTCCAGCTCGGTCTCCCCCTTCGGCAATCGGCACCGCGTAAAGGTAGCCGTAGCGGCGCATTGGGATGGGCAGCGGGCGTGGGACGTCTCACGGGCGACGGGAGCCCATGAATCGGCGTAGCCCTGCTCTCGGGTAGGTGGCTTTCGGCTCTGGCGACGCGGCTTTTCGACATGACTCGGCCGAGCGTTTCGGCACGTGAGGAAGCTCATCAAGAAATGAGACAACGGTGGAAATCGAAGAACAGCGGCGTACAACCGGCGCCGCTCACGCTGGCTCCAAAACCCTCATGCGCCAGCCACGTAACTTCAGGACGTCTCCCCGGCATTGGGTGCCCTTTCTTCCTCTGACCGCGGTTGCCTTCGTGTTTGCCTGGCTCAACCAGACACCGTGGTGGGGCTGGGCGCTCGTAGCCGTCTGCCTCGCGGCGCTTGGTCTCACCGTGCGCTGGTGGCTTCGGGGGCCCGCCCTGCTTCAGGTGGGGGCGTGGCTGCTGGCAGGTGCCTTCCTGTCCACCACTGCTGTCCTCGCTCACCCCTCGGCGCAGCACCGCACAGCAGGGGGGACCGATCCCCGGCCATCCGAGACCGTTCCCACGCAAGAGGGGGCTGTAAGAGGTGTCCTCAACGATGAGCGCGACGTTGAGATCTTCGCCGGGATTCCCTATGCGCAGCCTCCGGTCGGAGAGCGACGCTGGCGTCCGCCACAGCCCCCAGAACCGCACACGGACCTGCTCATCGCCGACCGGTTCTCCGACGCTCCCATTCAAGCCACGTCCACCTTCTTCACCCGAGCACTGTCGCAGGTAGTGGAAGCGCCGCTGGAGGCAACGCTCCTCAATCCGTACCCGGTCAGCGAAGACAGCCTCTACCTCAATATCTGGCGTAGTACGAGGCCCGCCTCGGCGAAGCTTCCTGTGATCGTCTACATCCCCGGCGGAGGATTCACCTCCGGCTCAGGTGCCCTTCCGCTCTACGACGGCGAATCCCTGGCTTCCAGAGGCGAGGCGATAACCGTCACGATCAACTATCGACTCGGGGTACTTGGTTTCCTGTCGCACCCCGTACTCGCCGAGGAGTCCAAGGCAGGCGCTTCAGGCAACTACGGCATGCTTGATCAGATTGCGGCTCTGAAGTGGGTCCGCCAGAACATCGCGGCCTTCGGCGGCGACCCGGATCGTGTGACGATCGCGGGCGAGTCCGCCGGCGGCGAGAGCGTATGCATCCTCGGTGCGACACCCCGTGCGGAGGGGCTTGTGGGCGGCATCATCGGCAGCAGCGGAGCCTGCATGGGGACTCGCGGCAACACTGAGCGAGGCGATCAATATGACACCAAGTCGGCTGCCGAAGCAGCAGGACGGCGCCTGAGCGAAGAGCTTGGGGGTGCCACCATGGAAGAGATGCGCCGCATGCCTGTGGGCCGAGTCGTGGACGCGGCTGAGTCCCAGAAGAGTCACTGGCGCCCCTCCATCGACGGCTATGTTCTGAACCGAACGCCTGCGGAGATCTACGCGGCGGGCGATCAGTTGGATGTGCCAACTCTCATCGGGAGCAACGCGGATGAGGCTTCCCTTGCCTTGGTGAGCCCTCCGGACGCCGACGTGGATGCCTACCAGGACTCAGTACGCAAAAGGCACGGTGCGGACGCGGAGCTCCTCCGTCTCTATCCCGGCGATACGGAGGAGCAGGTGCTCGTTTCCCTCCTCCAGGCCGAAACCGACAAGATCATGACGCGGGCCATGCGCCGCTGGGCCACCCTGCAAACGCGCACGGGGGAAGCGGACACCTACGTCTACTACTTCGCGCATGTCCCTCCGGACGATGATCTCCAGAAGTTCGGCGCCTACCACGGTGCGGAGGTGATGTACGCATACGACAACCTCGGCAAGGACGGAAACGCAGAATACGTGAAGCGCGACTACACGCTGCGTGACCAAATGAGCGGCTACTGGATCAACTTTGCGCGTACGGGAAACCCGAATGGGCTGAGGCTACCCAGCTGGCCGACCATGCGGCAGGAGCCCGAGAAGGTCATGAAGTTCGATGCCGGCAGCGCCGTGGCGCCCCGGCCGCGACCGGACGCCGTTGACTTCTGGATGCGCTACGACGGACCCCTTGCGTAGTGCTACCTCGCCTGGTCGGGTGCAGCCTCATCTCAAACCCTGTGCTCGCCTCTCTCAAACCCTGTGCTCGCCTCCTTGAGCTTGAGCCGAGGACTGGCCTGGCTGCTCGGGGAGGTCCCGGCCGACTGGTCGCAGGAGGCCGCCGAGGCCGCCGCAGCCAACCGGGCGGACGGCCACCGTCCGCCCACCACGGCCGAGCTCACCCGGAAATGCCTCGTCAGCGCGGAGCGATGCCCGTGTCCGAGGAACGGAGCGTCTCATCGAGGAGACCCGCACCAGGGCCTGCCAGCCAGCGGTCGAAGCGCAGCAGGAAAGGAAACTCCTCGCGCAACGCGTCGAGGTTCACGTTTCCCGCCAGCCTGCCGTCGTCTACAAGTGCTTCCAACTTGCCGAGGACCTCGTCCTGTGCCAACTGCGTAGTCGGCAGGCGGCTGTAGCTGATCGTCTGGCCGGCGGCCTGAGTCAGATCCTCGGCCAGGGCGTTGCCTGTGAGAGCGTCACCGGCAATCTCCATGGTGCGATTGGCGTAGCGATCGGGTGAGCCGAAGACAACGGCGACGATGCGGCCGATGTCGCGTACTGCGATGAACTGCATGGCCTGGTCCGGGCGCATCAGGAAGGACAGGTGTCCCCGGTCAAGGCCCATTTCGGGGGTCACCAGGAGCTCCATGAACGTGGCCGGTCGAATGATGGTGCTGGCGATGTCCAGATTCCGGACGTGGGCCTCGATACGGCTCTTGGTGTCGAGATGGTCCACGCCCGTTGTCGAACCCGCGGTGACCGCCGAGCTGTAGACGAGGTGGGCGACGCCGCAGCGCTCGGCGATCTCGGCCACCGCCGCGCCGAAGCGGACCTCGTCCTCGTTGGTCACGTCGGTGCCGGCCTGGCCGGAGTTCGGCTGGACACTGAAGACGCCGTGGGCGTCGGAGAAGGCCGCGCGGAGCGACTCCGCATCGCCGAGGTCGCCGCGGACGGTTTCGACGCCGGCGGCGGAGAGGGACCGGGCCCGGTGGCCGGACGGGTCCCTCACAACCGCGCGCACCCCCCAGCCGTCGGCCCGCAGCGCCGCGGCGACCGATCCTCCCTGCTGCCCCGTGGCGCCCAGGACGACGACGGTTTTGTTGATGTTGGTCATGCCGACCACGCTGCGCTCTCGGCGATGACGACTGTGTTCCTGATGAACATTGCTGATTCTTCCTGGGTCTTGAGAAATGAGTCGGAGAACGTGCTGGTCATAGGCGTGCTCCAGAATCCGGATGGGATGGTCCGTACCGGTGTCCGCTACGCTAAAACCTGACGCCAACGTCAGGTGCAAGCGGGACGTGAAGCCGAGTCAGGAGGTCGGGATGCGGATCGGAGAGGTCGCCACGAAGGCGGGCGTCAGCGTCAGGGCGCTGCGCTACTACGAGCAGCAGGACTTGCTCCACTCCTTCCGGAATCCGGGTGGCCAGCGCCAGTATCCGGCCGGTGCCGTCGAACGGGTCAGGCTGATCCAACAGCTCTACTCCGTGGGCTTGACCAGCAGAACCATTCGCGAGGTGCTGCCGTTCACTGACTCCGGTGGGGCGTCACCGGAACTGCTGGAACTGCTCGCGGCCGAACGCGACCGCCTCGACCGGCAGATGAAGGACCTGCGGAACGTGCGCAGGCGGCTGCACGACTGCATCACCGAGGCGCGCAATCATGACGGAACAGGAAGTTCATCCTGAAGCAGGGGACGGCGGCCCGAGTGGACAGTTGATACATCGGCGACACCAGGAGCGTGTCCGGAAGCAACCAGTTCCCTTACTGGCTCAGGAGAGCGATCAACGGGAGGGGACACAGCATGGGTGCAGGATGAAACGACCTCTACCGCAAGGCATCCCGGGGACAGCGTGACGCTTGCGCGAACGCTTCCCCGGAACCCCTGTCACGCAGCAGACTCACCTTCACGGCCGTCATGATCGGTGCACCTTGGCCGGAGCACATGGCAAGACGAAAGCCGCGCCAGTCCGACGAACGCCCAGGTGTGCAAACAAGCCCAAGGCCGATTTCGACCTCAGACAGTGAGAGACAAGCTGAGGGCGGAGTCCATGGATGAGCAGGAACGGCGCAAGAGTGCGGGCAGTTCGCCCGGTATGCAGTCGGGCAGCCATTCGTCCAGAGTGCAGCGCCAAGATGCCACGAAGAACTCGATGAGGAGCCGCAGCTCAAGGGGGCTTTGACCGTCGAGTCTGCGAGCGATCTCTGCCTGGACTTCGGCGCAGTGCCGCAGCGTGTACCCGTCGAGCGCGGGCGAGTCAGCGATCAGCCGCAGCGTGAGTGGGAAGCACCGGTACCAGTCCTCATCCATACGTTCGAGGGTGGTCAGCATGGCGTCGAGGAAGACGTCGGCCAGCAACCCGGACTTCTCTATGCCGTCCAGGACTTCCAGGTAGACGTCCCAGAGCTGCTTGACGGCGGTGAGTGCGACGTCCTCCTTGGAGCGGAAGTTGCGGAAGAAGGTCCGCCGAGACACCTCCACCTGCTCCAGCAGCGCGTCCAGCGGAGTGCTTTCGAATCCGCGTTCGCTGAAGAGTGTGACGGCGGTGCCGACCAATGCCTGGCGAGTGCGGAGCTTTTTGCGTTCGCGCAAGGTGTCGGGCTGATGGGAGGTGGTCATCACGAGCACTTTACCAAGCACGCCAAGGTCACGCATATGCTCTACTGAGGCAAACGCTCCACTGTGGCACTTTGTGAAAGGTATCTTCCTGTGCGCGCACTCGTCGTCGACCACACCTCACCCGGACACCTGTCACTGACGGATATCCCCGCACCGCGGCCCGCCGCCCACGAGGCGCTCGTGCAGGTCAAAGCGGTCTCCCTGAACTTCGGTGAAGTCCATGAGGCGACGCGTCCGCAGATGCCGGTCGGCACCGTGCTCGGTTGGGACGCGGCCGGCGTGGTCGTCCAAGCGGCTGCCGACGGCTCCGGCCCGACCGAGGGCGAGAAGGTTGTCACCCTCGGTGAGACCGGCTGGGCCGAGCTGCGAGCCGTACCAGCCGCCCGGCTCGGCACCGCACCGAAGGACGCCGACCCCGGCGCACTGAGCACCGTCCCCGTCGCCGGCCTGAGCGCCCTGCACGTGCTGCGCGGGATGGGATCGCTGCTTGGTCGCCGTGTAATGATCACCGGTGCTTCCGGTGGTGTCGGCCGCTACGCAGTCCAGTTGGCCGCCCGCTCGGGTGCGCACGTCGTTGCCATCAGCCGGGACCCTGCCCAGGCGGACGGACTGCGAGCCCTGGGCGCCCATGAGGTCCACCCCGAGCCGTCCGCGGCGCGACAGCCTGTGTCTGCGGTTCTCGACAGTGTCGGCGGACAGTACCTCGTCGACGCCTTCGCCACCCTGTCGGCCGGCGGCGTCCTCTACAGCGTGGGCCGCTCCTCCGAGGCCGACGTGGTGCTGTCGCCGGATGCCCTGCTGGGCGACGGAGGCCGGCATGACCGGTCGATCCGCACCTTCTTCCTCTTGGGCGACCCCACCACTGACTTCTCCGCCGATCTGACCTGGCTGGCCGGAGAGGTCGCCGCAGGCCGCCTTGATCCGAGCATCAGTTGGCGCGGCCCTTGGACTCGCCACTCCGAGGCGGTGGAGGCTCTGCTTGGTCGGCGCCTCCACGGCAAAGCCGTCCTCGATCTTGAGTAACCGGCCGGAATCGACACCGTCACAACCCCCGTCGGCACCGCACTTGCAAGGCGGCGGGTCATGAGCCGGGCCATCGGGAGCGAAGCAGTCAGGGGAACTGGCTTCCCCCTTACTGGTAGCACAATGCCGTTGCGTTACGGGTTTGTGGGTGGGGGCTGGTGATGAGGACGGCTTGTGGGCCGGTGAACGGGACCCCGGGGAACTCCCGATCGGCCAGGAGGAGGTGACCTGGGCCGGCCGAACACGGTAGGCGGCCCACCAGAGTGACTTCCCCAGTGCGGCAGTTGGCCAGCCCCGCGTCCAGCACCGCATGACTGCCGATCTCCACCAACGCTGCCATCCGCACCGCGGAATCGCGCTCCTGCCCGACCCGCGGCCACTGCCCAGACGCCCGAAGGCGGCTTCGTTGGCTCCAGCAGAGGCAACGGCATCGGGTCCAAGGACGCTCGCCAGACGGGCGCTCCCCCCGCATCTCCCGGGGCAGTTGGAGAACTATGCGACGACGCGGGACGCGTCATGCCTGCGACCGGGGTGACGGGAAGGGCCAGGGTCCGCGCGGCCGCGGACTCCAGCGAGTTGGATGCCCTACAGGTTGTTGACGTAGAAGTCGGTGAGCCGTTCGACGGCGGCGTCGACGTATTCAGGCTCGTCGTACATCTCGTAGTGGCCGGCGCCCGCGATCACCATGAGGTCGACCGGGTTGGGGGCCATCTTCCACAGCTGCATGCCCGCCTCGTAGGAGCCGGTGTTGCCGGTGCGTCCGGCGAGGATGACCTGCAGTGGCTGGGTCATGAGCTGGTCGACCAGGTGGAACGCGTCGTACCCGAGCAGGAGGGAGTCGCTGCGCGAGAGGCGGCGGTTGGTGGAGTGCTCGTTGCCGCCCCGCTCGGTGCGGTAGTAGGTAATGGCCTGGGTGGTGTCGATGTCGGTCAGACCGGCTGCCGCGGCGTCCTCCAGGGTGTCGGGCAGCCAGTTCACACGGGCCATCTCGCCGGAGCGGGCCTCTTCGATGCGCGCGTCGGCGAGGGCGTCGAGTGCGGCGGCCGGGCCGTCGGGCTGGAAGCTGCGGAACGAGGTGCCCATGTTGCCGGGGACTACCGTTCCGACCGCCTTGATGCGGTGGTCCGTGCGGGCGGTGTGCACGGCATAGCCGCCGCCGGCGCAGATGCCGAGGACGCCGATGCGCTGCGGGTCGATGCCGGGCGTCGTGGTGAGCGCGTCGATGGCGTAGGAGATGTCCTCACCGCGGCGGTAGGGGTCTTCGAGGTCCCGGGGCTCGCCTCCGCTCTGCCCTTGGTGAGCGGGGTCGAAGACGAGCGCCGCGATGCCGCGGGCGGCAAGTCGGGAGGCGTAGGTCGCGCCGCTCTGCTCCTTCACGCTGCTGCCGGGCGTGGAAAGCACCACGGCGCGCAGCCGCGCGGCGCTGTCGAAGTTGTCGGGCAGGTGAAGGTCGGCGGCGAGTTCGATCGGTCCGCGCGGGATCGTGATGTGCTGAAGCATGGACAGCGCCCTCCGTGAGATCATGGTTCCATAGCCGCACCAGTACAAAAAGGCTACTAGTACAGCTTGGAACTAATACGCAACGGTACCACCTGGTTGGGGGACGCATGTCGGTCGACGGCGCGCAGCTGTGGACGCTGAACCAGCGGCTGCTGAGTGTCGTGATGGATGCCTGCACGGAGGAGCTGGCTGATCTCGGGCTGGAGACGAAGGAGTTCTTCGTCCTGGCGGAGGTGGCCGCGTCGCCGTACCCGGCAGAGATCGCGGCGGCACTGTTGCTGCCCAAAGCAAGCGTGACGGTCTACGTCCGCAACCTCGTCGCCAAGGGGTTCATCCGGCGCGAGATCGACGACGCGGACCTGCGGCGTCACCGCCTCGTACTGACCTCTGCCGGAACAGAGGCGCGAGATCGTGCGCTTGCGGCCCTGGCGGCGGAGTACGACCGCAGGCTGGCGAGGATCACCCCGCAGGACCGCACCGAGTTGCAGCGCATCCTTCAGGAGATGCTCTCGCCCGCCGACCGGGCGGAGGTCTGATTTCGCGAGCCCAGGCTACGCCGGGAGTACTACGAGCTTGCCGCTCAGGTGCCCGGACTGACTCACTGCCAATGCCGCCGCAACCTCGTCGAGGGGGTAGGTACCCGCGATGGGCATCCGCAGCCGTCCCGCCTCGATCAGGGCGAGGATGTCACCGAGCGCTTGGGGACCCCCCGCTCCCGGCTCGGTCATGTGCACCTGGATTCCGGTGTCCGCGGCGTCGAAGGCCACGAGCGAGAGGACGCGTGTCGGACCGCCGGCGAGTTCGATCGAGTCCGGGATTTCACCGCGACCGGAGGCGTCGAGGACCGCGTCGACGCCCTGGGGGGAAATCGCTCGTACGCGGTCGACCAGGCCCTTGCCATAGGTGACCGGTTCCACACCGAAGGAGCGGAGCTGTTCATGGTTGCGTTCGCTCGCGGTGCCGATGACACGCGCACCGCGAGCGACGGCCAGCTGTACGGCGAACGTGCCCACGCCACCTGCTGCGGCGTGGACCAGCAGCGTCTCCCCCGTGGAGATCTTCAGCTTGTTGAGAACCTCCCAGGCGGTGATACCCGGACCGGCCAGAGTCGCGGCAACCTCCCACGGGACGGAGGCCGGCTTGGCGACCAGTGCAGCGGGGTCAGCGAGCGCCGACTGCGCGTAGGAGGGGGTAAGGGAGGCCCCCAGCACCTCGTCACCGATGCTGAAGGCGGTCACGCCCTCGCCGACCTGGTCGACTACACCGGCCACGTCGGAGCCGAGGCCGCCCGGGAGATCGACGGGCATCACCTGGCGCATGTAGCCGTGCAGGATCTTCCAGTCGATCGGATTGACACCTGCGGCGCGCACCGCGAGCCGTACCTGCCCGGGGCCCGCGGTGAGCGGCGGAACATCGACGACACGCAACACGTCAGGGGTGCCGTACTCGGAGAACTGCACTGCAAGGGACATCTGCTCGACTCCAAGATCTTGGGTGTCACATGCGGGAAGCAGTCACGGCCGCGTCACTGACCGCAGGGCCCCGCGTGGTCGCAGTACGGCTGGAGGCGGCTCTGCCCGCAGCCGCACAGCACGACCCTGGTCTCGGCGCGCGCGCCTTGCGGCGTGTCCACACTCAGCTCCCCGCGCACGGTCAGCTGCCCGGTGGCACTGCGGGTGATCGTGGTGGGCAGGTCAGGGGTTTCCGCCCCGCCGTCCACGAGTTCGTACTGGAGCGCGCCCGAGGGACAGCGCCGCACCACCTCCGCCAGGCGCTCGGCCGTAGTCTTTTCCGGCTGGATCCACGGTCGCTTCGTAGGGTCGAACACCTCGGGCAGGCCACGGACGCATTCGGCGGCGTGGAGGCAGCGCCTGGCCTCGAAGGTCACCGTGATCGACTCCGTCTGGTATGCCTTCTGCTCGGATTCGCCGCTCATGCCTGCCTCCCGTTCCTGCCGTGCTCGGCTTTTCAGTCACTGACCTTGCTGCGGGACTGGTACAACAGGTCCTGGTACTCGGGGTGCCGGCTGATCCAGCCCGCGAAGAAGGGGCAGGTGGCCAGCACCCGCAGGTTGGCGGCGCGTGCCTCGTCAAGGGCTGTACGGGCCAGCGCGGACCCGACTCCCGCGCCCTCGTACTCCGGCTTTACCTCGGTGTGCACGAACGCAACGAGTTCCGTCGTACGGATGTATTCCGCGACGCCCGCCACCTTGGACTCTCCATCGACACGGGCCTCGTAGCGCTTCGCCTCGGGCACGTCACTCACTTCGACCGTCATGTGTCCTCCTCGTGGGGTCCGATCCCGCTCAACTCGGCAGAATCCCGTCAGCCAGAACATCAGCCTAGCTCCATTAGGTTGATGCATCAACTTAACCCCCGACGCGGGCATCCGCGGGGCAGAGCGAGCACGGGGCGTCGGCCTCCGGATCCGCACTGAGGGTTGAATCGCCGCCACCGCCAGTAGATGAGCTGTCAACGATTTCGTTAGACTGCCCTCATGGACGCACAACCGCGGTGGCTCGACCCGGAACAGAAGGCCGCCTGGGACAGCTTCATCCGAATGCAGGAGACACTCATCGGACGGCTGTCACGACACATCCAGGCCGAATCCGGAATGTCAGCAGCCGACTACGTCGTGCTCAACAGCCTCACCGAAAGAGGCAACGGGCGGATGCGCTTCCTGGATCTGGCCAAACTCGTGGAGTGGGAGAAGAGCCGGATGTCCCACCAGGTCACGCGGATGGCGAAACGCGGGCTCGTGGCCAGGGAGGAGTGTCCCGACGACGGACGCGGAGCCTTCATCGTCGCCACCCCGGCCGGCTATAAGGCGATCGAAGAGGCCGCACCCCAGCATGTCGAGCACGTCCGCCGCCTTTTCATCGATGCCCTGACCCCGAACCAGCTCAGCACGCTCGGCCGGATCTCCAAGCGTGTCCTGGACCACATGGAGAAGCAGCCGGACTGACCGGGCGGGGGACGCGACTGTGGATCACGAGAGGTCGGGCTTGGGCTGGCCCGAAGGGACGTCCTGACACACCGGGCCGCCGACCGATGGGGGTTCCCTCCTCTCGCCCCACTCCAGGACTGGAAGGCAGGGTTTGCTGAGCTTTCACCCAGAACCCTAGGGCAACGTGGTTGACCTGTCAACTTGCGATGATCAGGACAGAGGTAGCCGCACCCTGCACCACGTTCGCCGTTGGCACCAGCCTCCCTGGTTCGTCAACTGGCTTACGCAGTCGCGCAGTTGATCGGTAGTGATGGCGGTCGCGGCCAGCACCGCGCCCGTCGGCCGCCCTTGGTCGGGGAGAGTTGGCACGATTACCCGAAGGCCAGTCGGTCCAAGGCCGTAAGGTCCCGCGTCTACACCATTGTGTTGCCGTTGGCAGATTTTTCGGGAGAGACGATGTCCTGGACGACGTCCCAGTGTTCCACGATGCGTCCGTTGTCCAGCCGGAAGATGTCGACGATGGCGACGGGATTCGGGGCCCAGCCGTGGACGATGCTGTGGGTGAAGACCAGATCACCCTGGGCGGCGATCCGCTGCGGCTCCCAGGAGAAGCCCTCCAGGTTTGGAACGACATTGCGCAGGGTTTCGAGCCCACTGGGCATCTGCGGGCTGTGCTGAATGTAGGGCTCAGCCCAGTATCGATCTATCGCGGTGAGGTCCTTGTCGGCGAACAACTCCCGCATGGCGGTGAGTACGATGTCGACGTTGCCTTTTACCTGATCGTCCTGCGCGGCGGTGTACTGGGCCATGGTCATGCCTCCTGAATCGTTCCGGTGAAGTGGTAGAGCTTGCCGTCGACGGTCACGTTGGAATACAACGTCCCGTTTTCAAAGTCCTCCAGGTGCGTCACCGTGGCCCCGCTCGCCTCGGTCCAGGAGTTCAGATAGACGCCTTCGCGGATCTCCCGCAGGTTCAGAGCAACCGTTTCGGCGTGACCGTCAGGGGCGAGCCCCGCACCGTGGACTACCACGAAGCTGCCCTGGGTCGGCGAATCGAAGGTGAAGCGCACCTTCAGATCGCCGAGGTCGAAGCGGTAACTGCGGCCGGTCAGTTGCTTGGTCATGACACGTCCTCCAGACAGAGGATCACATCCTCGATAGTGAGTTGAAGTTTCAACTCACTGGGATGTTTGCGCAAGTCTTCTGAGACACGGAACACACTCAAGTGCTTGTGGGGCCGCTCACGTCAGACGGTGGACCCCGCAGTGAGCGGCGTTCGACCTGGTTGGCAATCCTCAGACGCTGTTCGCCGCCGTGGACGCACACCCCGCGAGTCAGTGGCCAGAACGGCTGGAGGCCGGGTCGGGCCGCTGAGGCCGCTCGCCGAGGACCCGCGCGAAGAGCGCCTCCCGCAGGGCCACTTCACGAGGATCGTCCCAAAGCCGGAAGCCAGTGCGGTTCATCGCGTACGCGAAGCCCGTACCGGTATCCGGGTCTGCGAAGGCGAATGACCCGCCCAGCCCCATCGTCCCGAAGGCCCGGTCCGACTCGGAGCCGAACCTGAACGCCGGGAACGGCTTGACGTACCCCAGGGAGAACCTCGTCTCGACGCGCAGCACCTCGTCGAACAGTCCGTTCGTCGGGGGTGGGGCAGCGACGCGCAACGCGTCCATCGTGGCATCGGTGAGACCCAGGGCAGCGCCGCCGGTTGCCACCTCACCGTAGAGCTTCGCGATCGACCGCACCTGGCCGACGCCGTTGGCCGCCGGAATCTCCGCGGCCTGCACATCCGGCCGGTTGAAGTTCTCCACGGTGCCCAGCACCCGCGGATTGCCGAACGCCCTGGCGGTCAAGCTCCGCGGATTCGCGTATGCCCGGACGAATGATGCCGGCATCGCTCTCAGGTGCAGCATCATCTCCCAGGAGCGAAATCCGTGGATACGGGCGACCCGATCGCGATCAGTGTCCTGCGGCAGGCCGAAGTGGAAGTCGAGGCCGAGCGGCGTCGCGACCTCGTCGGCGAAGAACCGACCGATACGACGTTTTCCAGGGTCGATCCGGCTGATGAGTTCGCTCTCGTACCAGCCCAATGACTGGCCGTGGTAGCCGTGCCGGGTGCCCGGCTCCCATGCCGGACGCTGCTCGGCAAGAGCCGTGGCGAGGGTGCGGGAGCCAGTCAGGTCGCTGAGCCCGAGTGGCCGGTCGATCACCGCCAGCCCTGCCTGATGGGCGAGCAGCTGACGGACGGTGACATCGCCCTTGCCAGCGGCGGCGAACTCGGGCCAATAGGCCGCCACACGCTCATCGTGGTCGAGCAGACCACGTGCGTGCAACACCGCGAGCGCCACTGCCGCCACACCCTTGGACGTCGAGAAGACCGGCACCATCGTCTCCGCCTCCCAAGGGAGACGGTTGCGGCCGTCACGGTAGCCGCCCCAGAGATCCACGACCTTCCGCCCGCCGTGGTAGACGACGCAGGCAGCGCCGATCTCGTTACGTACGGCGAAGTTCTCGCGAAAGGCGTCGGCCACTGCGCCATAGCCTTCATCCACGTCACCGCGAACCATGCGGCCTGGTACATCGAGCTTGAAGACCACTACTTCCCCTTCATTGCGCGGCTCCCACCCTGGTGCGTGGGGTGACCTGCTGGTGTGGATTCGAGGCGTCGCAGCTGCACGCCGACGGCGGGGGTCGCCGATTCGGTCGCGGCGACGCTGCTCCCTACGAGGGTGGAGCCGTGGTCGCTTCCCGTCAGCGGAAGAGATCGGTTTGGCCGTTGGACGCGGTCAGGCCACCATCGACGGCGATGTGCGCGCCATTGATGTACGAGGCGCCGGGGCCGGCGAGGAACGCCACGACGGCGGCCACCTCGGCGGGATCGCCGGGCCGGCCCATGGGCACACGTTCGTCGAACCGGTCGCGCAGCGGGGTGCCTTCGGCGAGCGCTGCCCGGATCTCCTCGCGGCTGGTCGTCACACCGGGATGGACCACGTTGACCCGGATCTCCCGGCCGTGGTCGAGGGCCATCGCGTTGGTCAGGTTGGCCACCGCTCCCTTGGTCGCGTTGTAAGCGGCCTGCGTCCAGTCGCCCGGCAGAACACCTGATCTGAGGCGGACCGCCGTCAAACACTGCTCACAGCCAACGCACCCGCAAGCACGAGGATGCAGATTCCCGAAATCTGGTCGACCCGACGAGCGATCGATCCCTTATACGACCGAAGCCGCCATCGAAGAATCCTCCCGGCTCCAACGTAGAGGCCGCCAATGACGGCTTCAACGCCCATATAGGCCAGACCTAGAAGGGCAATGTGCAGTTCCGCATCCCGTCCGCCGCTCGTAAACTGAGGGAGGAGTGCCGCGAAAAGGAGAAGCGCTTTGGGGTTGGTGATGGCGACCATAAATTCCTGGCGGGGGATCCGCCATCGATCGGTGCGGCCCTCTTCGTCCTCGACGACTGAAGCGGTCTCCGGCTTGCTTCTCAGTGCTGCCACACCAATCCAGGCCAAGTACGCTATTCCACACCATTTTATTACGGTCAGCAGACCAGGAGACTGTGCGAGGGCCGCGCCAAGACCCAGTACGACGATGCCGATCAGCAGAGTGAAAGCAGCGAGGCGCGCGAGAATGCCGATAAGAGCCCAGGAAGCGCCGGATCGGATGGCGTTACTCAGGCCCAACAGCTGGTTCGCTCCAGGGATTACGGATATCAATACGGCAGAAGGGAGGAAGTCCATCCAATAGATCACACTCCCAGTATCGGGCGTGTGGCCGATCCTGGGGACGGGCGCCGCGAGATGTTGATCACGCCATAGACAGTCGGCTGAACTGGCTACGGGCGGGGAAGTGGCGGTAAAACCCGTCATCGAGAGCAGCTACCGATGAATCGGTTTGATCGTCGTCCAGAAGCTCGATAATGCGCGCGCTGATGTCGCCGACGCAAAAGCGCCCAGCCCGCCGAGGTCGTTGAACAGCGGGGCGCGGATTTCGTGACGTTGGTTGGGAGTGCTCGCACCGCCGGGGTCTGTTGGAGAGGGGCGACCCCGACCGGCGACGTGCAGCTGCACCCACCACGCCACGATCTAGTTGACATGTAAACCATAGGGTGTCATGGTTTACATGTCAACTAGATCGGCGGAGGTGGTGTGGGCGCGGGACTTGACCGTAGGGAACTCGCGCAGGTCGCCCGGGACGGACGTCCCGCCCGGTCGTCACGAACCACACCCCGACACAACGAAAGCGTTGAGCGAAGTGAACACGATGGATGATTCGCAAATTGAGTTCGGTATCGACAGCTTCGGAGACCGGCCCCGAAACGACCAGGGCGTGATCGTCTCGCACGCGCAGGCGATCCGCGCTGCGGTGACCGAAGCGGTCCTTGCCGACCAAGTCGGTATCGACGTTGTTGCGTTGGGCGAGCACCACCGACCCGAGTACGCGATCTCCAGCCCTGAGACAGTACTGGCGGGCATCGCGACGGCCACGAAGCGCATCCGGCTCGCCTCGGGCGTGACGGTGTTGTCCTCGGACGACCCGGTGCGAGTGTTCCAGCGGTTCGCCACGGTCGACGCGCTCTCCAACGGCCGCGCCGAGGTGATCCTGGGACGCGGTTCCTTCACCGAGTCGTTCCCCCTGTTCGGGTACGACCTGAAGGACTACGAGGTGTTGTTCGAGGAGAAGATCGACCTTTTCCATCGGCTCCTGGACGAGACGCCTATCACCTGGGAAGGCACCACGCGCGCCGCCCTGCACAATGCGGACGTGTACCCGAAGACGGATTCGGGACGTCTCAACACCTGGGTAGGGGTGGGCGGGACACCGCAGTCCGTGATCCGCACCGCTCAATACGGCTTCCGGCTCATGCTCGCGATCATCGGCGGCGCCCCCGACCGGTTCGCTCCCTACGTGGATCTGTACCGGCGTGCCAGCCAGGAGTTCGGCACGACCGCACAGTCGATCGGAACGCATTCGCCCGGCTTCGTCGCCTCCACTGACGAAGAGGCAAAGGAGCTCTTCTACCCTGGGTACAAGGAGATCCGCGACCGGATCGGGGGGCAGCGCGGCTGGCCGCCGCTCCGCCGGGAAGAATTCGACGCCGAGGTGGACCGCGGGTCGCTGTACGTCGGCTCGGTCGAGACGGTCGCGACCAAGATCGCTCATGCCATCCGGGTCCTGAACGCGGGCCGGTTCGACATGATTTACTCCGCCGCCGGCACCGTTTCGGCCTCCGCACGCCTGCGTTCGGTCGAGCTGTACGGCACCAAGGTCATCCCTCGGGTCCGCGAGCTTCTGGCCGAGCAGCCCGCGGCCACGGCGGGAGCCACGCGATGACCAACCCTGTCATCACTGTCGGGATCCTGGGAGCCGGGAAAGTCGGCACCGTCCTGGCGCGCCTGGCGGTCGCCGCCGGCTATCGAGTCCTGATCTCCGGGTCCGGTGACCCTTCCAAGATCGCGCTTACCGCCAAAATCCTCACTCCCGGAGCGACCGCCGTGTGGCCGGTCCAGGCCGCGGACGCAGCCGACGTGGTGGTCCTGGCTCTCCCGCTCGGCAAACACCGCGACCTCCCAGTACCGAAGCTGGAGGGAAAGCTGGTCATCGACGCGATGAACCACTGGTGGGAGGTCGATGGTTCCCGCGACGCGATCCTTCCGCCCGACACCTCTTCGAGCGAAGTCGTTCAGCGGTTCCTGACGGGCGCACGTGTCGTGAAAGCCCTCAACCATATGGGCTACCACGACCTCGAAGACGGGGCTCGTCCAGCCGGCGGCGGCGGACGTAAGGCCATCGCGATCGCTGGTGACTCGCCCGATGATCTCGCCGTCGTGTCTGCTCTGATCGACAGTCTCGGATTCGACCCACTCACCATCGGCGACCTCGCAGCGGGCGTCCGGCTTGAGCCCGGAACCCCCGCCTTCGGAGCCAATGTCGACGCCGACCAGCTTCGCGTGCTTACCGCCACCCCTGCTCCGACAAGGCTTTTTGAGCACTCGTAACAGAAAAACAGAAACACCTCGGCCGGACCGGAGAACTGTGGCCACCCCGTGACGCCCTCCGAAGAAGGACAGTCAGATGAATCAAGGATTGACTGACAACACGGGTGCGTCCGTGACGGTCGAGCTCGACCTCGCCAGCCCGATCAACTCCTACACAGTTATTCGCGCCGACGAAACACCCCTCGGCACGGCCGACTTCGTCGTCATACCTGGCGCAAGCGAAGAACGGATATTTTTCCATACCGAGGTTTGCCAGGGTTTCGGTGGACGTGATCTGGTTGCGCTGCTGGTGAACAAGGCACTCACGGACAGCATTCGCGAGAGCGCCACCGTCGTGCCGTTGTGCCCGATGTTCGCCCGCCATCTGCGAGCGCATGGCGACGAATTCGTCGCGAACGGTGGTGTGTTCCGCCAGCCGATACCTGACGACATAGGAGTGATCACGCGCGCCGCGCTCGGCGAAGCGTGACGTCATCTCCCTGGTTGCATCGACAATGTGACGTCGTGAAGCTCCGCCAGGTGCAGCCTGACGCCAGGGCGGATGCAACGCGGTTCTCACAGCGCGAGGACTGCAATGATGCATGGAGGACGAATGCGGCCAATCATTCCCGACTATCTGGCCGAGGTACTGAGAGATGTGGAGTCGGACACGTCCGGAGAGCCGGCGGGATACATCCCTGAGCTGGCAGCAGCGGACCCCGAGCGCCTCGGTGCGGCCTTTGCCATGATTGGAGGGGAGGTCTACGGTGCCGGTGACATCGATATCGAATTCACCATCCAATCGATCTCCAAGCCGTTCATTTATGCGCTGGCCTTGTCTGATCGCGGATTCGAACCTGTGCTCGCCAAAGTCGGTGTCGAGCCGTCCGGAGAGGCGTTCAACCAGATCTCACTCGAAAGCGATACAGGGCGCCCTCTCAATCCCATGATCAACGCCGGTGCGATCACCGTTCACTCGCTGGCGGGCGCGGAGGACCTGAAGCCGACAGAGCGTGTGGAACGTGTGCTCCACGGCCTCTCGGCGTTCGCCGGTCGTCGACTGAAGGTGGATGAGGCGGTATGCGCGTCAGAGATGGAGCACGCGCACCGCAACCTCGCCATTGCCCACATGCTCCGCAGTCACAACGTCCTCACCGAGGACCCAAGGACCATCGTGGACGGTTACACCCGCCAGTGTTCCGTGCTCGTCACCACGCGAGATCTGGCCATGATGGCCGCGACGTTGGCCAACCGCGGGACAAACCCTCTCTCGGGTGAGCAGGTGGTGCCGGAACCGGTGGTGCGTCAGGTGCTGAGCGTCATGTTCAGCTGTGGAATGTATGACGCCGCTGGTGACTGGGCGACCCAGGTCGGTATTCCGGCAAAGAGCGGGGTGGCCGGAGGTCTGATCGGCGCACTCCCCGGACAGATCGGCATTGCCACGTTCTCACCACGACTGGATCGTCACGGGAACAGTGTTCGCGGGGTGTCACTGTTCGAACGATTCTCTTCAGACATGGGTCTGCATGTGATGGAGGTCCCCGCCGCCGCGCGTGCCGTCCTGCGGTCCAACCACGTCGTTGGCAGCGGACCGAACGCGCTCCGGGTCCTGCAACTGCAAGGTGGCATCGGCTTTGCCGGAGCCGAGAGAGTTGTTCGGGAAGCCATGGACATCTCGCGTTCGGACGTCAGGGTGGCTTTGGACCTGACAAGGGTCCATTCGATCGACGACGTGGCACGGCGCGTGCTGCTGGAGGTCGCACGCCGGCTGACGCTGGACGGTCACGAAGTCTACCTCGTCGACCCAGAATCGATCATGCCCGATCCCGATCCCGGCGATGGTGGCCGAGTCACACTCGTGGACACCGTGGATCACGCTGACCTGCACGCCGCGATCGCGGGAGGAGGTCAGGGCAGTTGAACCCGCAGGGCGGAATTCGCGCCCCGCCGCAGGCCGATGCGGAACAGCGAGGCTCTGACCCGCCTCCGACAACCCACAGTTTCCACATACAGATATGGGCCGGCGTTCGTCTCGCCGGCCGGAAGGGAAAGACGTCATGGGTTACATCACCGTCGGCACGGAGAACAGTACGCCGATCGAGATCTACTACGAGGATCAGGGTTCCGGGCAGCCGGTCGTCCTGATCCACGGCTACCCACTGAACGGGCACAGCTGGGAACGTCAGACACGCGAGCTGTTGGCCCAGGGCTATCGGGTCATCACCTATGACCGTCGTGGCTTCGGCCAGTCGTCGAAGGTGAACTCCGGTTACGACTACGACACCTTCGCCGCTGACCTGAACACGGTCCTTGAGACCCTCGACCTGCGGGATGTCGTCCTTGTCGGTTTCTCGATGGGCACCGGCGAACTCGCCCGCTACGTGAGCCGCTACGGTCATGAGCGTGTCGCGAAGCTCGCCTTCCTCGCCTCGCTCGAACCGTTTCTCGTCGCCCGCGACGACAACCCCGACGGGGTGCCGCAAGAGGTCTTCGACGGCATCGCCGCGACCGCGAAGGCGGATCGGTACGCCTGGTACAAGCAGTTCTACGCGGACTTCTACAACCTCGACGAGAACCTCGGCACGCGTATCAGCGAGGAGGTCGTGACCGGTAGCTGGAACGTCGCGATCCGCAGCGCTCCGGTGGCTGCGTACGCTGTGGTACCGGCATGGATCGAGGACTTCCGCGCCGACGTCGAGGATGTCCGCGCGAGCGGCAAGCCCGCACTGATCCTGCACGGAACAAAGGACAACATCCTCCCGATCGACGTCACTGCGCGCCGATTCCACAAGGCACTCCCCCAGGCC
The DNA here is from genome assembly GCF_042886315.1 of Streptomyces sp. NPDC058001. Taxonomy (NCBI): domain Bacteria; kingdom Bacillati; phylum Actinomycetota; class Actinomycetes; order Kitasatosporales; family Streptomycetaceae; genus Streptomyces; species Streptomyces sp. NPDC058001. The sequence goes on along the minus strand of NZ_JBHVQT010000021.1, from coordinate 20,220 downwards.
GACTACGTCGAGATCGAAGGAGCGCCGCACGGCCTGCTCTGGACCCACGCCGACGAGGTCAACGCCGCGCTGCGCGACTTCCTCTCGAAGTGACGGTGGATGACCGGCTGTTCTCCTGACGGCTCCTCATGACGCGGAACCGCGTCATCGCCGCCGATGAGGGGCGTATGTGGCGCCGAACTGATGTTGAGGCGCCACATACGCCCCTCGAACGCGGGGCGGGAAGCCTTGTGGCGGGCGTCGCGGCCGGCAAACCCCTGCCCCTGGAGCGGTCCACGTACGAGTCGTGGACACCGCTTGATGAGAACGCCGAACACGCCACCGAAGCCTCGTTGTTCACAGATCCAACCATCCCGGCAGAGACGGGTGTAGTGCGGGAGCCGAGGAACTAAAAGAGGAAAGACGGCGGTTCACACCACAGGAGAAGTTACCGACAAATGACTCAGCAGCCTGACGAACCATCCATCGAGGCAAGGGCAAAGACACCCTGGACGGCGAATAGCCCTGACTCCCCGATCCTGCCCGAGGACCTCCTGCTTCTGCTCTTTCAACCCGAGTCCGGAGTCATCGCAGGCGAGAACACTCTCTTCTACGTGCTCGCCGGGGCTGTCCTCGCGGACCTTGCCCTTCACGAATCCGTAGCCATGACGACAACCCGGACTGGGTCCATCAACGTGGAAGCCGTCCGGGAGAAGCCGCCGCCGTCGGATGAGATCCTCGTCTCCGCCTGGGAGTATGTGTCGGACAAACCGCGTGGCGTGCAGACGGTGCTCCCCGCGATCGGTCCGAGACTCCGTCAACCCCTGTTGGAACGCCTCATCGCACGCGGCGACATTCGCAGGGACAACCGCAAGGTACTCGGTTTCTTCAACATGACCGTCCTCAAGGACAGCCAGAACGGCCGTCGGGCCGGCCTCCTCAAAGAAGTCCGTGACGTCCTTGTCGACGGTACGGAGCCAACCGCTCGCACCGCCGCACTCGCGGCTCTGATCTGGGCCAGCGGTGCGCTCCCCCAGTTCGACCCGCAGATCCCCTGGACCTCGGCGGTGATCAACCGTGCTCAGGAGCTGGAACGCGGCAACTGGGGTGCCGGAGCCACCAGCGAAGCGGTCACACGCACCATGACCGCCGTCATCGTCAACAGCGTCATCACCACAGCCGCCGCAGCGTCGTCACATCAGTGAGTGTGCGCCAATGCGTAGTTCAGGAGCGGACGTTCGCACGGACCGCCTCCTCGATGGGTGTCGACCCCGTGTTGAGTTCGAGGATCTGCCGACCGATCCGGGGCTCGTGGAGCAGTTCAGCGAGGGTGGTGGCGACGTCTGCGCGAGCGATCTCCCCATGGAGCTCCGCCGGCCCGAGAGACACGGTGCCGGTTCCCGGATCGTCGAGGAGGAGTGAGGGACGGAGAATCAGCCAATTCAGATCGCTGCGGCTGAGTGCGACGTCTGCGCCCTTCTTCACGGCGAAGTAGTACTCGACTTCGTCCCCGAGGTCACGCTCCCGCCAGGATTCCGGAAGCACCGATACCAGCACGAAGCGCTCCACATCGGCAAGACGTGCCGCCTTGATCGCTTTGACGACCCCATCGCCGTCGACGGCCGTCGTGACTTCCCTGCTGCCGCCGTTCGATCCGGCACTGAAAACGATTGCGTCAACGTGACCGAAAGCTGCTGCCAGTTGTTCCACCGTCATGTCGGCAATATCGCCGACTCTCGCGTTCACGCCTCGTGCTGCCAGGTCGGCCTGCTGGTCGTCTCGGCGGGCCAATCCGTGGACGGTGTCTCCTCGCGAGTGAAGTTCCTCCGCCAGGAGACCCCCGATACCGCCGGTGATGCCCACGATGAAGATGTCCACGTTGATGCTCCGTTCTCCCGATGCGACTCTCCGGCACCGTCGCACGGCCGGTACCTGAGCGATTAACAGTCTGACTCCGCGCGGGTATTCCAGCCAAGCGAAGGCCGGAGGTCCTATTGGGCCGACGAACGGGCCGCCGGAATCTCCGGCGGCCCGTTCCCGAAAGGCTGCGGCTGGCCTGCGTCACTCGGCGGTGAGAGCCTCCGCGTAAGGGAAGATCAGCTTGCCGGAAGAAGACCTGGGAACATCATTTTGGGCACCGGCGCCCAGTACTCATAGTTCACGAAACCGTTGAGCAGCGGGCCGAGCTCCGTCCTCACCGCCGTGTTCTGCGGTCCGATCATGGCACCGCCGACTCCTTGGCGCCGAGAACGGGATTGCGCGAGAACTCGGCGTCAGCAGACACGAGCGCCACGGTTTCCGGCCGGGGAGTCTGCTCCGCGGCGAGCGCGAAGAACCCCTCCGTGAGTGCGGCGTTCGGATCCGGACCGGTGGGGATCATGGCGAAGTAGTTCGGATAGAGGAGCGCGTTGTTGACGCCGAGGCCCATCAGCCCGACGAAGAAGCGCTCCCGCTCCACTATCAACGGCATGGCCGGCAGCAGGGTGTTGGTGCCGTATCCGCCGATGACGAGATCCACGTCGTGCTCGTCGATCAGCCGCTCGTAGATCCTGGGAACGTTGTCGGCGTTCCCTTCGTCGTCTCGTCGTCGTACCGCACGAACTCCACAGGACGAGCGAGAAGGCCGCCCCGGCTGTTGACGTCCTGACGCCAGATTTCATGGCCAGACGGGCCGACCGGCTGTTGTCCGCGAGGGAACCGGTTAACGACAGGCAGTACCCGATACGGATCGGTGCCGGGGCGGCGGCGATGTCAGGTCTCGTTTCCGGTGGGCGTGGCCAGGAGCTGCATCTCCCAGGCGAAGGCCACACCGCTGGCACCGCCGTGCTGCGCCTGGACCTCGGCGACACCCTGCACGGTCTTCTCGCGGGCCCAGTCGCGCTGCCACTCGCCCATCACGGCCATCCAGGTGATCGGGACCACGCCCGCCTGGATCATGCGCTGCACCGCCATGTCGTGTGCCTCCTTCGAGACGCCGCCCGACGCGTCGGTGACGACGAAGACCTCGAAGCCCTCGCCCGCCGCCTGTATCGCCGGCATGGCCACGCAGATCTCCGTCCAGAGGCCGGCGATGATCAGCTTCTTGCGTCCTGTCGCCTTGACGGCATCCACGACACGCTCGTCCTGCCAGGTGTTGATGAAGGTCCTGTTGATCGGCTTCTGCTCCGGGAACACATCCTGCAGACCCTGGATGAGGAAGCCACCGCGCTCCTCCAGGACGGTTGTCAGAATGGTCGGAACGTCGAACACCTTGGCAGCCTTGGCGAGCCCGACGGCGTTGTTGATGACCATCGTCGGTTCGTGGCTGTGCAGGTTGGCGACCTGGAACGGCTGGTGGTCGATGAGGGCGAGCACGCTCTCCTCGGGTGTCAGCAGCGCGCCGAGCCCGGCCTTGTTCTCAGTACTCACGAGATTCCCCTTCTCGAACTTGGCGTCCGCGGGTCTCCGGCAGTGCACCGACATCTCGATTCCCCGCAGTGAGGCAGATACGGGCTGACCGGGTTGACGACCCCAAACCATTCGGTTGACGCGTCACCTACGCTAGATGTCGATCATTGACACGTCAACTAGCGTTGATCTCAGGTGTGCAGGCGAGTCGGTCAGGCGTGGTCCGTCGGCGTCGGTGAAGCGCAACTGGGCTGCGAGGCATGGGTGTTCACTGCGGACACCGCGCCCGGGGCGGAGTCGCCTCTCGAAGCCGTGAACATCACCTCATCGCGCGACCGTGCGAAGCTCGGAGTCATGTCGAAACGACAACGCGACTCGCGTGCATAGCGAAACCACTGGCCAACGGCTATGTGTATCCCTGAGTTCGGGTTCTCACCGGTTCTTCAACCGACGCAGGTGGGCGCGGTTGCCGCGGGACGTGTGGGTACTGTCCCCGACGACCGCTTCGGGCCGCGTGCAAGGGCGGCCGACCGGCCCTCGAACCCGGACCTTCTTGAGCACGGGAACGAACCGGGGGCTGTCGGCGGCCTGACTCTCAGTCAGGGCGCACGCCGACGGACGACACTTCCGCTCACCGGCAACATGGACCTTGCCGGTTGACCCACCTCTGGAGCGGCCGAGTAGGGCGGCCTTGATCGCGCCCGATACGGGACCTAGCCGTACGGGTTGAGTGCCCAGAAGCGGACGGTGTCGCTGCGCCGGTCGAACCACAGGTTGGTGGAGTAGCCGCTGCCGTCGCGGTCGAGATCGTGCGACCGGACCCACTGCGGGTTCTCCGGCCCCTCGCCCTTGAGGGCCTTCTCGAACCACGAGGAGAAGTCATCGGCCGGCCCCTCGGAGACGAAGGCGTGGGCTGCCGTCAGCTCGGCAAGTTTCCCCGGTGCCAGCCGGGCGAAGCCCGAGATCACCAACTCCGGCGAAGGCATGCCCCGGTCGTTGTCCCGGCTGCTCACCCACTTGGCGTCGGTGAGCGGGCCCAGCAGCGGGAACGCCCTTTGCAGCGGTGCGGTGTCGGTGTGCCAGTCCTCCTCAGCCCCGTTCGTCACCTGACGCAGGGCCCACCAGGCGGGTAGGACCGCCAGTCCCGCCCCGATCAGTTTCCGTCGCTTCAACGCGATCCCCCTCACGCCTGACTTCAGGGGCACCTTATCCGGCCCGAGCACCCCACCCGGACCGCTTATTGATCACGACCAAATACGCGCCCTGACGAGCTCGTGCATGGTTGGCAGTGGCGTGTCGAGGAGTTCGCCTTCGACACCGGCCGTTCGCGGCGATGGCGTAGCGGCGCACAGTGGGCGAGCTTGAGCATGCGGGTGCCCCGCCCGGACGGGCGGGGCACCCGCATGCGTCGGGCTCTGCGTGGCTGAGCCCGACTGGGTCAGCCCGCGAGCTGCTTCTTCAGGGCCTCGGCGTCGTGGACGTTCGACATCTGCGAAAACTTCCCGTCGCGGATCCGGTAGAGGGCGAACTCGTCGATCTCGATCGGAGCGCCCGTGGGAGCCACCCCGAGCCATTCCTTGGTGGGGGTGCCGTGGTTGACGGAGTGGCAGGCCAGAGTGTCACCGTTGATCGCCACCTCCTTGATCTCCCAGTGCATGTCGGGAACGGCGTCGGTGATGCTCTTGAGCGCCGCGACGACGTCCGCGCGAGTGGCCGGCGCGCCGTGCGAGAGGATGGACTCGTTGACGAACTCGTCCATACGCTCGAACTCATGCGCGTTGAGCGCCTCGCAGTAGCGGTCGTAGAACTCGCGAATGTTGAAGTCGGACATGACTGCCTTTCTCGCCCGGTGTCCGGGCTGTGCTCGTGTGCTCATGTTTCACTCGCGACACCCGTCGCGCTCTCGCTGCGGCGGCCGTTGGTGACGGGTGCAACTGCTCCATCGCAGATGGGAATTGCAACCGGTCCAGTCTCCTGAGTCAGGAACTCCGTTCAGATATGCGGCGAGTCGTTCGAGGACTCGCCGGCTGCCTTGGTTCACACGTAGGGCTTGGGTCGGTGTTCCAGGTCGCGATCCAGTCACGGATGCCCTTCTCCAGGGCCTGGACCGATTTGTGGACCCCGCGACGGATCTGCTGGTGGTCAGCTCGGCGACCGAAGGCCCCGCCAGACCCGCGAGACCGTCGACTGCGAGGGGCCCATGTCGGCCACCATCGCCCGGGGCGACCAGAGTGGGTGGCGCCCTTCGGCCGGGTCTCCAACGTCCGGGCCACCAGCGTGGCGAGCTGCTCGTAGGTCATCGGCCGCGGTCCGCCCGAGCGCGGCAGGTCACCCGGTCCCGCGATGCGGTACTCCACGAACCGCGCCCGCCGCCGGCCCACCGCGTGCGGGGTGGCACCAAGCTTCTCGGCCACCGCCACGTTCGTCGCGCCCGTCGCCGACTCCAGGATGATCCGGCACCGCAACGCCCACGACTGCGGCGTCGACCGCTTGCGCACCCACCCCTCAAGAGCCGCATGCTCCTGGTCCGACAACACCAGCTCAGCCTTCGGCCGCCCCACCTCCGCCACAACACCAGCTGCATCAGAACAGAATTCCTGACTCAGGAGACCAGCAGTAGCGGCATGGAACCTGGAACGCTTCAGATGCCGCCCACCGTGTGGTGCCTGCTCAGATCTGGTTCGTGCCACCGTCGACGTAGATGTTCGCGCCGACGACGTAGCTGCTCTGCTCCGAGGCCAGGAAGGCCACGACTGCGGCGGCCTCCTCGGGCTGACCCATGCGGCCCTTGGCCACGGTCGCGGCGACATTCTCCTTGACGGCCCGAGCGGTCTCCTCGTCGCCGAAAGCGGCGGTGCCCCCGGGAGTCTCGATCCATGCCGGCGAGACCACGTTGACCCGGATGCCACGGTCCTTGAGCTCGTTGGACCACGTCCGCGCGAAGGACCGGACGGCCGCCTTCGACGCCGCGTACGCGCCGAACGCCTCCACTCCACGGTCGCCGGCCGTCGAACCGACCAGGACGACCGAGGCTCCGTCGTTGAGCAGCGGCAACGCCTTCTTCACGGTGAACAGCGTGCCTCGGACGTTGACATCGAAGGTCTGGTCGAAGTGCTCCTCGGTGGTCTGTTCCAGCGTCACGAACGCACCGATCGCCGCGTTCGCCACGAGCACGTCCAAACCCTCGCCTCGCGCCTGGACCGCCGCGTAGAGTCGGTCCAGGTCTTCCGGCTTCGAGATGTCGCCGACGACCGCTGTGGCCCGGTCTGCTCCGATGGTCTTGACGGCGGCCTCCAGCTCGGACTCGCGTCGGCCGGTGACGAACACGTACGCGCCCTCGTCCGCCAGCCGTACTGCGGTGGCCAGACCGATACCGGTGCTGCCCCCGGTGACCACCGACGTCTTGCCTTCCAGCTGTCCCATGTGGATGTCTCCATCACTCTCTCGATGCCGATCCGTTCGACATCGATACTGCGGGAGATCGGGGATACTATCCATGATGCAGAGTCCGCCATTCTTTACGTATCGTCCAGGAGGTGTCGTCGGTGCTCGGATTTCGGGATCCAGTGGCTGACGCGATCGGCCTGCTCCGGCCCCGCACGGTGATCGGACCCAGTCTCCTGGCCGCGGGAGAGTGGGCTTTGCGCTTCGACACGTTCTTGCACGTGCGGATCGGGGGCCTCGTGCGCGGCACGTGCTGGTTGATCCTCGATGGGCACGAGCCGGTGCTCCTCCAGGAGGGGGACACCTTCATGCTGGGCAACCCGCCGCCTTACGTGCTGGCCGGCACGCTCGACGCGAGCCCGCGCCCCGCCGAGCCGGTGTGGGCGGGTGCCGAAGACGGGCTCGTGCGGATCGGCCCGGAGTCCGAGGAGGACCTCTACCTCTGCGTCGGGCACATCGCGTTCGACGACCAGAACGCGGCCCTTCTGACCGATCTTCTGCCGCCGCTCGTGATCGTCCGCGTGACCGATCCTCATGGCAGCCGGCTCGCGCAGCTGATCGATCTCCTGGCCACCGAGGTCGGGGTCGCCGCCGCCGGCGGGCCGCTGGTGCAGAACCACCTCGCACAGATCCTGCTCGTGCACATGCTGCGGGCTCACGCCGGTCAGACAGACCGGCCCACCGGCTGGCTGGGCGCCCTGAACGAGGACGGCGTCGGTGCCGCCCTACGTGCCGTGCACGCGGACGTGGCCCACTCCTGGAGCCTCAAGGAGCTCGCCGAGCTCAGCCACATGTCGCGTTCCGCGTTCGCCCACTCCTTCAAGAGCCACGTCGGGGTCCCGCCGTTGGAGTACCTGATCCAATGGCGCATGAGCCTCGCGCGTGACGCCCTCGCCCGCGACACTCTGTCGATCTCCGAGCTCGCACGGGCCACGGGCTACCTGTCCGAGAGCGCGTTCAGCACGGCGTTCCGCCGCGTGGTCGGCTCATCACCCGCACAGTTCCGGAACCAGGCACGGCAGCCACCGCGCTCGACCGCGAACGGAAGCTGAAGGAGGCGTCCTGAGCTCACGGTGGCGACGAAGACACCAGCACACCGCCCGTAGTCGGCCGGAAGAACATGCTCCCCTCGCTGTTCGCTCGGGACGAGCTGTGCTGTTGAACTGTCGGTGGCGACCATGATGGCCGTCAGCACTTGTCCTCGACGAGTTCGTCGAACTCCTCGGTGCTCATGGCCCGGTTGTCGGCCCAGACCTGGCCCGGCCGGAGGGCCGCGAGGTCGTCGGCGGTGAAATAGACATGTGCCGCGTAACTGCCGGACCCGCGGAAGGCCAGCGCGTAGGTCCGGCCGGGCAGCAGCGCCTGTCTGCCGAAGGTTCGCGCGCGCCATTCGGGTGGTGGGGAGAAGAGTGGGAAGACGACACCTCCGTGGTTCGTCGCTCCCCATGCCTCCCATCCGCTGTCCTCCTGACGCTCCGGGCCTCCCCCCGGATCATCAGTGGCGGCCCGTGCAGATGTGGAGGCTGAGGAAGACCCGACCGAGTCAGGTGATGCCTCCTCGATCGCGGCTTCGCCTTCCTCGGAGGTCCAGCTCGTCAGACCCATCCCCGAAAGGGTGTCGCCCCCTTCGCACGGCCGCAGTTCGGCCACCGGCTGCCCGTCGTCCTGATGAGAGCGAAATCGGATCGCGTGAGGTGGTCGCGGGCTGGCAAGCTGCCTTCGTGGATCACGCGGAGGTACTGCTCATCGGAGGGCGTGCCGGTGTCGGTAAGACGACGGTGGCCTGGGAGGTTTCGGCACGGCTGCGGGCCGTGGCGGTCTGTCACGCAGTCATCGAGGGTGACTTCATGGGGCAGGTGCATCCGGCCCCAGAGGGGGATCCGCACCGCTCGGAGATCACTGAGAGCAATCTGACTGCCGTATGGGGGAACTTCGCCCAGCGCGGCTACCGCCGCCTGATCTATACGAACACCCTGTGTGTGCTGCCCGAGACGACGGGCATGTTCGAGCGTGCCATGGGGGCAGGCGTGCGGATCGTACGGGTTCTGCTCACCGCATCCGACGCCACCGCCGGGGAGCGGTTGGCGGGCCGAGAGCTCGGCTCGGAACTGGAGCACGAGCTGAAGGCGAGCGCCCGCAAGGCACGGCTCTTGAACCAGCGGGTAGCTGCTGACACCGTGCGGGTGGTGACCGACGGGCGGCCCGTCGTGGACATCGCCCGTGAGGTGGCGGCCGCTACCGGCTGGTGCGGTTAGCGCTCCGCCCGCATCTCGTGGTCTTCATGTGCGGGCCTCGACTTGTCGCCGCTCATGACTGGTGCGTGATCGCTCGTGATGACGGCGGCGCCAGTCGGACCAGCCGAGCCGGTGGGCCGCGTGGTGGAGAGGCTGAATGACGAGGGTGTTGAAGAGATGCTGGATCTCGTTGCGGGACAGCGGGACCAGTCCGTCTGGGGCGGGCCTGCGGGCGTTTACGTCGGCGCGGACAGCTGCCAGGAAGGCGTAGGCGAGCATGGAGGGTGACCCAGCGGATCCAGGAGGGGTAATGGCGGACCTGATGCATCGAGGCCGGCCAGCGCCTTCTCACGCTGGAAGGTCTCCTCCACCCGCCATCTGGATCCGGCGGCCGGCAACGGTGGCTGCACCCGTTCCCGGACCGGCCACCACCAGCAGAATCACGATCTACAGCTGGAGTACCAGGCTGTCCTGAGCCAGCTTTCAGCGTACGACCTCAGCTGGCTCTGCCAAGGCTTTGCCGTTTAACTCTGCTGCTCCCTCTTCGAGTTCTTCTCGAACTCAACCTGAGGCTGCTCGGGTGTCGGATGTCCAGGATCCTGGACGACTTGCTCAGTGGGCCACGATGTTCCGGGATACAGGCCGACTACATCGTCCTTGAGTTGCATCGTGGCGTGGAAGCCATCGGGCCCGATAACACGGATTACGACATCGTAAAAAGCCCTATTGCTCCCCGTGTTGGTGATTTTTACAGGGATGGTGAGGGATTTCCCGTGCCGTGTGGGTCGGTACACGGTCACGTCACCATCCTTGAGGATGGCCGGCCCGAAGTCCTCGTGTCCTGACGGAATTCCCGTCGGCACAGAGGGCGTGATCGGATCCCCGCTCGGAGCACTGGCGGCTCGCTTGCTGGCCTCGGCCCGCAGCGCCTCTTCCTGGGCGCCGTCCTCCGACGGCGAAGGAGGCGTGGATACCGGTTGGGGCGGCGTCATCGCCGCTCTGCTGGTGGTTGACTGCCCGGCTGGTTGCGTCCCTGTGCTGGAACTCTGCTCGGAGCACGCCGCCAGGCCGAAGGTGAGCGCCAGGGCAGGAAGCACATGGACGAGACAGCGTAAGTGCTGCCCTAAAGTGGGCATTGTTCGCGGCGCTCCTTGCAGACTCGACAGTTGGACGGCGTTGCGTAGGTGACGTGGTTGATCAGGTAGGTCGTGGATGAGGGCGAGTCTTTCATGAGGGCGGTGACCGTGGAACAGAACGCGGCATGACCCGTCAAGAAGACCGGTCCGGCGCACTGGCTGTAGGTGCCCGTGGCGTCGTTGCCCTTGGGTGTGGTTCTGTTCTCGCAGAGCTTGAGCTTCATCCACTTCGATGAGGCTGCGTCGGCGCCGCCACCTGTTTTCCGCCTCCAGCGGGTGACGGCAAGGGAGTTGTCGATACCGTCAAGGGCTGGTTCGCGGATGACTGCAAGTGGGTGCACAAGCCGTCGTCGCATGGCGAATTGGGGATAGCCGATCGGCAGAAGCTGCCGCCGGGACAGAATGCGCTGATGGCGAAGCGGGTCAGGGAACTTGCGCGTACGCGTACGCCGAACGCGCGGTTCTGGCAGGTGCCGGACGGCCGGGTACAGGCGGAGGTGTCCGCGGCCCCGACCGCGTACCGGGACTACGGGGTCGAAGGCATGGAAGCCCATCGACACCGCCGTGCGGGGGACGTCGGCGGAGGGATTCGATTTCACCAACACGACGCGTTCCGAGCGGAGTTTCTTTGGTTCCGATCCGGGACGGCTGGTGTCGCTCGCGACACCGGGCGGCGGCCAGTCGGTCACGTTCAGCCTTCAGGGCGCGGCGAAGGGCCTGAAGCCCGAGACCCAGGGCAACACCTGTCGCGGGCGCGTTGATAACGTCCGAAAGCGCCAGTCAGAGGGGTTCGAACCCGCTGGGTTGAATCTCAAGCTCATGTCGGCGTCCCCGGAAGGGGGCGGTGGAACCGCCCCTGGCGCGCGGCCGGCTCTGGTGGGTCCCGCACTCTGATGTGATCATGGACCTCATGTCGAATTCCGCCCTCCCTTCGGGCCCCTTCCGTCTATCGCGCCGCGGCCTGGTCGCTTCCCTCGGCGCCGCCGTGGCCCTCCCGCTCGTCGCACCCAAGTCCCTCTCTTACGCGCGTACTCCCGGCGTGGCCCCTGCTGCCGCCGCAGCCCTCGACGGGACGGCGGCCGGCTCCGCCACCGGGGTCACCATCGCCGGCAACGACGCTTCCGTGTATGCGCCGTTGAGCCTCGGCACGCTGACCGCCGTTCCGCTGTCCGGCACACCTGGCGGGCTCTCCGTACGCAGTGGCGACAACGAAGTCGCCCTGCTGACCACGGGGGCACGTACCGTACGCCTGGCAGGCCCGGAGCGGACGTTCGTGGAGAACAAGAAGCCGTTCACGGACCTCTTCGACCGGGAGAGACCCGCCGACTGGGGCACCTCACCCGCAGGCGGCTCCTGGTCGACCGTCAACGGCGCCGACACCGATTACGCCGTCCAGCCCGGGGCCGGGACGATCGTCCTGAGCAGCGCGAACCTCAGCCGCCACGCCACGCTCCGCGACGACATGATCACGGATGTCGACGTCCGCGCGGACGGCTCCTTCGATCGGGCCCCCGCGGGCGCGGCCCTGTCGTTCGCCCTGTCCTTCGGTTACCAGGACACCAAGAACCACTGCCGGGCCCGGGTCGTCCTCAACCCCGGCGGGACCGCGGAACTGCGAATCGAACGTGAACAGGCCGACACGACCACCCTGTTGACCCCAGCCGTCGCACTCCCGAACTCCTCCGGCACCGTTTCGTGGTCGATCCGCGTCCAGCGCACCGGTGACCGCGTCCAGGTACGCGCCTGGCAGACGGCCGGAGCCGAACCCACCACGTGGACGGCCGAGACGACCGACTCCGTGTTCCGCCAGGGTCGCGTAGGTGTACGCGCGCTCGCGTCCAGCGGCAGCACCAACCTCCCCGTACGACTGCGCGTCACCCGTTTCTGTGTCGGCGCCGCGAGCTGGGCCGTGCCGCCGGCCGTCAAGCACCGGGAATGGATACGCGTTCTGCCCGAACCCTTCGACGGCACATGGACCGCCGCCCTCGAACAGGCCGTACGGGGCTGGGCGGGATCGACCGCTCCGGACGTCCTCGCGTACGCCTTCATGTTCGTCACAGGCGCCCCGGAGGTCCGGGCGTCCGCGCTCGACGGCGCGCGGGTTCTCGGGGAGGCCGGTTACGGGCCGACGGCGGCCGACGGCACCCGACGCGAAGGCGCGGACTTCCATGAGTACATGGGCCTGCCCTGGACCTTCCCGGTCGGCGGCGACAGCCCCGCCGCGAGCGACATCTGGCGCGACAACCTGGACTGCTCCGGATACGTACGGATGGTGTACGGCCACCACTGCGGCGTCCCCCTCGCCGCGGGTGACGATCCCGACCGGACCGCGCTGCCCCGCCGTTCCCACGATCAGTCGCTCCACGCGCCGGGCGTCACGCTCGCGCGGGCCGTCGGCGAACAACCCGCCACCCCGCAACTCCAGCCGGGCGACCTGCTGTTCTTCGATGCCGACACGTCCGACAGCGGGGAGATCGACCACGTCGGCATCCACCTGGGCACCGACCACACCGGCCAACGCCGCTTCCTCTCCAGCCGCAAGACCCCCAACGGCCCCACCATGGCCGACCTCGGCGGCCCCTCCACTCTCGACGGGGACGGTCTGTACGCCCGTACCCTCCGCGCGGTCCACCGCGTCTGAAACACAGCGGCCCGTTCGCGCGGGATCCGTACCGCTCCAGCTGCGCCAACAGGCACTGGGCTCGTTCCGGCATCGGTGGACTGAGAAGCATCCGTAGCTCTTTGGTGAATCAGGGAAGCGCCGCGCCACCCGTACGGTGGCGGGCGCGGCGCTTCCGGGTGTGCGGCTGGTGATGTCGGCGGGCGTGCGTGTTCGGCGGCGGACCCTGGCCGGGGGTGGTCCGTGGGCCTCGGTCGCCGGCGCCAGTCGCTTTTGACGCTCGTTCAGATGCGGGAGCAGGACCTCGAACCGCTGCATCAGTTGGCTGCGGACCTCGTCGGATATGCGCGTACCACACCAATGAGACCGCACTTACGGAGCAACACGTTGCTTCTTGACGGCTTCACCTGCTGCGGAATTCGTTCCGGTACGCCGCCCGTCAGGTGGGACAAGGTCGCCAAGGCCCTCAAGCCCGGCTACACCGCGGACACTTCCCCAACGAGGCCGCCGCCCTCAAGTGCACCCACATGGCACCCCAGCCTCCTACTGGGCGGTCGCCCCAAGGTTAGGGGGCACGCCGGGCGAGTCAGGGGTTACCGTACGTCGCTCCGCGTTCCTAGGGTCGAAGGGACCCTAGGACCTGCGCCTTTCGGCGCCGGCCGCCACGGACCACCGACCAGGAGCAGACCGTGACAGCTCAACGGGGACCGCTCGCCACGGGAATTCGCGGGACGGGGTCCTTCCTGCCCGCCGACACCGTGTCCAACGGTATCGTTGCCGAGCGTGCCGGAGTGACGGCGGAGTGGATCGTAGGCAAGACCGGTATTCGCGAACGCAGGTACGCAGCCGAGGACGAAGCGACGTCCGACCTCGCTGTGGCCGCAGCCGAGGCGGCACTCGTCGACGCCGGTGTCGAGGCGTGTCAGCTCGGTTGGATCGTGGTGGCGACCTCGACTCCGGATCATCCCCAGCCGGCGACCGCGAGCCTCGTGCAGCACCGTCTCGGCGCCGCCGGGGCAGCCGCGTTCGACCTCAATGCCGTGTGCAGCGGCTTCGTGTTCGCGTTGGTCACCGTGGCTCGCCTGGTCGCCGCCGACGCGGCGGAGGAGGGACGGTACGGGCTGGTCGTGGGCGCCGACGTGTACTCGCGCATCATCGACCCGAGCGACCGGCGCACAGCGGTGCTGTTCGGTGACGGCGCGGGGGCGGTGGTCCTCGGCCCGGTGCGTGCCGGATACGGAATCGTCGGCTCGGATTTGACCACCTTCGGTCGCCACCACGACATGATCGAGGTCCCCGCGGGCGGCAGCCGCAAACCGGCCTCGGAGAAGACCCTCGCTTCGGGCGAGCACTACTTCCAGATGCAGGGCCGCGCCGTCCGCGAGTTCGTCGCAGCCGAACTCCCCGCATCGATAAGGCGGTTGCTCGCCACCTGCGCCACCGATCCGCACGACGTGGACCATCTCGTGCCGCATCAGGCCAACGGCGCGATGCTGCACGACGTACTGCCCGGACTCGGACTTCCGCGTGCCCGCACCCATCTGACCGTCGCCGGACATGCCAACACCGGTGCGGCATCCGTGCCGCTCACGCTCGACGTGGCCCGGCGTGAGCAACGCTTCGGGGACGGGGACATTCTCCTGCTGGCCGGCTTCGGCGGCGGCATGTCCGTGGGGACCGTGCTGGTCCGCTGGGACGCGGCTGCCGCACCCGAGCGGTGAGGTCGCCGGCCGCCCGGTCGGTGTGAGCCGGTCATCTGGCGGCCGGCGACCACAACTGAAACGCGACCCGGCACCGCTTGAGAGGCGGTGCCGGGTCGTTCGTGTGTGGGAGGGGCTTCTCTCAGCGGGCGATGTCCGTCATCCCCCAGAAGACCAGCACCTCCTCGATCAGTCCGTCGCCGTTGATCCGGATGACATCCACGCAGTTGATCTCCATGCGCGGGCCCTCGGACCTGCCGAGCTGGGCGAGTCGGCCAACCAGCGGCAGCGCGACCCGCACGCCGTCCTGGGCCGCCACGACGGGACCGATGGTGATTTCGGCCTTGGCCTCGATGACCTGCGCGATGTACTCCCCGACGGCCTCGCGCCCGACCTTCGGCGGTCCGCCGACCGGGTCCTCCATGCGGACGTCGGGTGCCAGCATTTCCAGGACCTTGTCGAGGTCGCCCGCGTTGAGCCGGCGGAAGTACTCCTCCACGACCTCCTTGCGCGTGGTCTCGTCGAGGAGCTCCACTCCTTCCACCGCGCTCCAGTTGGAGACGTTCTTCCCCGCGAGAGCGTCCCCCAGGACCGCCACCGGGTTCGCCTCCAGCCAGTAGCGGTCACGCCGGAAGGGATAGGTGGGCAGCTCCACCGGCCGGCCCTGTGCGCCCACCGCGGTCAATGCCTGGTGCCAGTCGACGGCCACTCCGTCGACGTGCGCCCGGGCCAGCACGCGCAGCAGGGCCGTCACGGCCTCGGCCGGTCCGTCGTCCGGGAGGCCGACGAACACACCGTGGACGCGCGGCGCCGAACTGCCGTCCGCCGACGGCACGTCCGACAGTGCCTCCTCGTCCAGCCAGTGCCCGGGATCCAGCAGTTGTTCGGCGCCGAGCGGCTCGTCGGTCAGGGCGGACACCAGCCGGAGCCGTGCCGGGTGCGGCGCGATGTTCTTCGCCGTCCGGCGGAACCCCTCGACCGCGGCCTCCCGATCTGCCGTGCCGTTCCGCAGCCGCGCCACGGCCACCAGGAGTGCTGCGGCATCCTCGATCCCAAGAAGCCCGGCGGCGTGCGCCGCGGTGATCTCACCCAGACGGTGCCCTACCGCGACGTCCGGCATCACACCCAGCTGCGGCAATACCCGGGACAGCGCCGCCTCGTGGGCGAACGCGACACAGGCGGCGGTCACCGCGTCCTCCGGCTGGTGAGCACCGAGGGCGAACTCCTGAGCCGGCCGGTCCAGTTGGGCACAGGCGTCGAGGTGGACACATGCCTCGTCCAGTGCGTCGGCGAAGTCCGGCAGTGCCTCGTACAGTTGCTGTGCGGCGGGAGCCGGGGACTGGGGCAGTGCATGTCCGGCGAAGACGAACGTGGTGCGGGCCGCGGAGACGGCCTCGCCCTGGATGGCGCGGCCCAGGGGGTCTCCGCACTCCAACGCCGCGAGTCCGCCGAGCAGTTCTTCCCGGTCGGCCGCGAACAGCGCGGCCCGGTGCTCGAACGCCGAGCGCGTGGTGGCCAGGGACCAGGCGAGGTCCGTCAGCCCCGCCTCGGGGTGTGTCCCCACGAACTCGCGCAGCCTGTGGGCCTGTTGGCGTATGCCGTCCGGTGTGCGGGCGGACACTAGCAGGGGTGCGGCGGCGGGGCGGCCGTCGGTGTCGGCCGCGGGTTCCGGTGTGCCGACGTCGGGCAGCTGGGCGTCCTGTTCGAGGATGATGTGGGCTTTGGTGCCGCTGGCTCCGAAGGAGGAGACACCGGCCCTGCGGGGGCGTCCGTTCTCCGGCCAGGGCGTGTTCTCGGCGAGCAGCGAGACGCCACCGGACGCCCAGTCGACCTGCGGTGTGGGCGAGTCGGCGTACAGGGACCGGGGAAGCAGTCCGTGGCGCATCGCCAGCACCATCTTGATGACACCGACCAGGCCGGACGCCGCCTGCGGGTGGCCGATGTTGGTCTTGACCGTGCCGAGCCACAGCGGCCGGTCCTCGACCCGGTCCCGGCCGTAGGTGGCGAGCAGTGCCTGGGCCTCGATCGGGTCGCCGAGCGGGGTGCCCGTGCCGTGCGCCTCCACCGCGTCGACCTCGTGCGGCGACAGGCGCGCGTCCGCCAATGCCTGGCGGATCAGCCGCTGTTGGGACGGGCCGTTGGGGGCCGACATGCCGTTGCTCTCTCCGTTGTGGTTAACGGCGGAGCCGCGGATCACCGCGAGGACCGGATGCCCCAGGCGGCGTGCCTCGGAGAGCCGTTCGATCATCACCAGCGCGGCGCCCTCGCCCCAGCCGGTGCCGTCGGCCTCGGCGGAGAACGCCTTGCAGCGGCCGTCCTCGGCCATGCCGCCGAGGTCGGGTACGCCCATCGGGCTGGACAGCACGGTGACGCCGCCGACCAGTGCCGACGAGCACTCCCCGCGGCGCACCGCCTGGCACGCCTGGTGCAGGGCGACGGCTGAGGACGAGCAGCCGGTGTCCACGGTGAACGTGGGGCCTTCGAGGCCGAGGAGGTAGGAGATGCGACCGGAGGCGAACGTCGGGGTGACGCCGGTGCCCAGGAAGGGTTTGACGTCCTCGGCGATGCGGTTGGATCCCGCCCAGTAGGGCTGGAAGAACGTGCCGACGTACACCCCGGTGGCGCTGCCGCGGAGGGTGTGCGGGTCGATGCCGGCCCGTTCGACCGCCTCCCAGGACATCTCCAGCAGCAGTCGCTGCTGCGGGTCCATCGCCAGCGCCTCGGCCGTGGAGACGCCGAAGAAGTCCGGATCGAACTCGGCGGCGGTGTCGATGAATCCGCCCTTGCGCAGCCAGCGCCCGCCGGGCATCTCCATCCCGAGTTCACGCAGTCGCTCGACCGCGTCCCAGGCACGGTCGGTGGGCAGGTCGGCGATCACGTCGCGGCCTTCGACGACGATGCGCCACAGGTCATCGGGGCTCTCCACACCGCCCGGCAGTCGGCAGCTCATGCCGACGATGGCCACGGCGTCGTCGGCGAGGGCGTCACCGACGGCCGGACCCCCGAGGCCGGCGGCGGCCGGCTCCTCCGCCTCGCCCAGCACCTCGGCGCGTATCCGGCGGGCCAGCGCGGCGGGGGTCGGGTGGTCGAAGACCAGCGAGGCGGGCAGGCGCAGCCCGGTCGCCTCGTTGAGTCGGTTGCGCAGTTCCACCGCGCTCACCGAGTTGAACCCGAGGTCCTGGAACTGCCGGTCCTGGTCGACCGCGTCGCCGGAGTCGTGGCCCAGCACGGTCGCCGCCTGGGCGCGCACCAACTCCACGAGGAGGCGGTGCTGCTCGCCTGGAGCCATACCGGCCAACTGTTCGGCGAGGGCGGAGCGGGACTGGGAGTCCTCCTCCCGCCCCGCTTCGGCGGCGCGCAGGATCCGTACGGCCTCGGGCAGTTCGTCGAGGAGGGGGCGCGGGCGCGCCGCCGTGAACACCGAGACGAAGCGGTCCCAGTCCATGTCGGTGACGGAGAGGGTGGTCTCGTCGCGGTCGAGGGCCTGGTGCAGTGCCGTGATCGCCAGGTCCGGGTCCATGGCCTTCAGACCCAGGCGTCGCAGGGCCTCCTCCACGCCGGGCTGGTCGGCCACCAGCCCCTGCCCGCTCCACATGCCCCAGGCGACGGAGGTGGCGGCGGCGCCGCGGGCGCGACGCTGTTCGGCCAGTGCGTCGAGGTAGGCGTTGGCGGCGGCGTAGGGGCCCTGTCCGGCGCCGCCCCACACGCCGGCGTTCGACGAGAAGAGCACGAAGGCGTCCACCTCGTCGTCCTGTCCGAGCAGTTCGTCCAGTGCCGTGGCTCCACCGGCCTTCGCGCCGAGGGTCTCGGCCAGGTCGGCCAGGTCGGCGTCGGCGAGCGCGGTGAACCGGCCCGCGACACCGGCCGTGTGCACGACCGACCGCACCGGCGTGCCCTCGTCCCGCAGTCGCCGCAGGAGCGCGGCCAAGGCGTCCCGGTCCGAGGCGTCGCAGGCGACGATGGTCACTCGGGCGCCCAACTCCGCGAGTTCCGCCCTCAGTTCGGCGGCACCGTCCGCGTCCGGACCGCGCCTGCTGGTCAGTACGAGGTGTTCGGCGCCCTGTGCGGCTAGCCAGCGGGACACGTGGCCGCCCAGGCCGCCGGTCCCTCCTGTGATCAGGGTCGTGACGTCGGGCCGCCACTCGCGTACCGGCGGGGTGTCCTCCAGCGGCGCCCGGGTCAGGCGTCGCACGAAGGCACCCGAGGGGCGCAGCGCGAGTTGGTCCTCGTCACCCGGCTCGGCCAGTAGGGTTCGCAGCCGGCCCGCCGAGCGCGCGTCGACGGTTGCCGGCAGGTCGACGAGCCCGCCCCAGCGGTCCGGGTGCTCAAGTCCCGCGACCCGCCCCAGGCCCCAGGTCTGCGCCTGCACCGGCCGGGTCAGGGGGTCGATGCTGTTGACGGAGACGGCGCCCTGGGTCGCGCACCACAGGGGTGCCTCGACGTCCGCGTCGCCCAGCGCCTGAAGCAGGGTCAGGGTCGCGCCGAGCCCGGCCGGAACACCGGGATGATCCGCCGACGGCGCCTCGTCCAGCGCCAGAAACGACAGCACCCCGTTGATCTGCCCGGCCACCGTACCCAACTGCCCCGCCCACGACTGTCGTTCGGGCCGAGCCGCATCCAGTACGACCATCCCGACCTCAGCGCCGCCGCCCCCCAGCACCTCGCCCGCCGCCACCACCCACGGATGCTCCCGATGCGCCGCGGGAACCACCAGCAACCACGTCCCCGACAGCACTGTGTCGGGTCGGGGGGAGATCTGCGCGGGGCGCCATCCGATGCGGTAGCGCCAGGAGTCGACGGCCGAGTGTTCCCGGCGCTGTTTGCGCCAGGAGGCCAGGGCCGGTACCAGGGTTTCGAGGGCGGACCGGGCATCGGCGGAGTCGAGGGTGCGGGTGAGTTCGTCGAGGTTCTCGCTCTCGACCGCCTCCCAGAAGCGGGTGTCGGCGGCGTCGGTCGGCAGGCCGTTCGTGTCGTCCTGTTCGGGAGCCGTGCTTTCGAGCCAGTAGTGCTTGCGCTGGAAGGCGTAGGTCGGCAGGTCCACCTGACGGCCGCCGGGCAGCATGCTCGTCCATTCCACCTGCACACCGTGGACGAACGCCTCCGCCACCGAAGTCAGGAACCGGTCCATCCCGCCCTCGTCCCGACGCAGGGACCCGATCGCCACACCCGGCGCATCCCCCGCATCCACCGTCTCCGTGATCCCGGTCGCCAACACCGGATGCGCGCTCGACTCGATGAACACCCCGAACCCCTGATCCAGCAGCGCGCGGGTCGCTTCCTCGAAGCGCACGGTCTGGCGGAGGTTGGCGAACCAGTAGTCGGCGTTCAGCTCCGCCGTGTCGATCCAGTCTCCGGTGACCGTCGAGAAGAACGGCACCCGCGAGGACACCGGAGCGATCGGCGCCAGCGACTCCGCCAACTCCTCACGGATCAGATCCACATGAGCGGAGTGGGAAGCGTAGTCCACCGGAACGCGACGCGCCCGTACCCCCCGCCCCTCACACGCGACAAGTAACTCGTCCAACGCATCCGCGTCACCGGACACCACCGTCGATACGGGGCCATTGACCGCGGCCACGGAGAGACGTTCCGCCCAAGGCTGGAGGAGTTCCCGTACGCCGTCCTGGCCGGCGGCGATGGAGACCATGCCACCCAACCCCGACAACCGACGCAACACCCGACTCCGCAACGCCACCACCCGCGCCGCATCCCCCAACGAC
>NZ_JBHVQT010000020.1:0-154745 GCF_042886315.1 Streptomyces sp. NPDC058001 | reverse complement strand
CGTTGCTGACCCAGCAGGCGGCGACCACCGAGACGGCCGAGCGCAGGCAACTGGTCGACCAGGCTCAGCGGTTGATCGTGCGGAACGCCTACGTCGTGCCGGTTGTGGAGCTTCAGACCCAGCTCGGGGTGGCGAAGAAGGTGCACGACGTCGACTTCGATGCCTCCAGTCGGATCCAACTGCACGACACCTGGATCGGCTAGCGCATGCGCCGCTATGTGTTCAAACGCCTCGCGCAGGCCCTCGGGGTGCTGTGGGCGGCGTACACCGTCTCGTTCCTGGTGCTGAACTTCCTGCCCGGAGATCCGGTGTCGGCGATGGCCGGCGCCGGAGCGGACTCCGGACAGGTCGACCCGGCGCAGCTCGCCAGGCTCCGACACGAGTACGGCTTCGACAAGCCGGTGTTGGCGCAGTACGCCGACTACCTCGGCAGGGCGGTGCGCGGGGACTTCGGCGACTCGGTCTCCACCGGCCGTTCGGTGACCTCGACCCTGGGCAACGCACTCCCGCAGACCCTGACGTTGACCAGCACGGCGCTGTTGCTCGCGGTGCTCATCGGCGGCGGTCTCGCGGTGCTGGCGACATACACCTCGCGGCGGTGGCTGCGGCAACTGCTGCTGTCGTTGCCGCCGCTGGGCGTGTCGGTGCCGACCTTCTGGGTCGGGCTGCTGCTGGTCGAACTGTTCTCCTTCCGGCTGCGGTGGCTCCCGGCGTTCGGCAACGACGGATGGCGTGGCCTGGTGCTGCCGGCGTTGACGCTGGCGATCCCGACCGGCGCCCTGGTCGCGCAGGTGCTGGCCAAGAGCCTGCTCACGGCCCTGGATCAGGCATATGTGGAGACCGCGCGGGCCAAGGGCGCGGGCAGGCTGCGGATCCACCTGCGGCACGCTCTGCGCAACGCGTCGCTGCCGGCCCTGACGGTCGTCGGGCTGCTGGCCGGGCAGCTGATCGCGGGTTCGGTGGTCGTGGAGACCGTGTTCTCCCGCGACGGCGTGGGCCGGGTGACGGCCGCCGCGGTCACGGCCCAGGACATCCCGCTGGTCCAGGGAGTCGTGGTGTTCGGGGCACTGATCTTCGTGCTGGCCAACCTGCTCGTCGATCTCGTCTATCCGCTCCTCGACCCGCGGATCGTGGTGTCCTCCGGCAGGAAGGGGAGTTTCGCATGACCCGGCCCCTTGTCGACGATGTCGCCACCGGCGCCGCGCCCGGCCTGGCGCGACCGGTCGAACCGGACAACGACCCGAGTGCCGGGCCAGGTCTCGAACTGCGGCGCGTCCTGCGGTTCTTCCTGCGTCGGCCCGGCCTGCTGACATCGGTCCTCGTCGTGCTCCTCGTGGTGCTGGCCGCGTTCTGGCCGGGTCTGTTCACCTCGCAGGACCCGCTGCACGGGGTGCCTTCGCACAACTTCCGAAGCCCCAGCGGCGCACACTGGTTCGGCACCGACGAACTGGGACGCGACCTGTTCTCCCGGGTGGTGCACGGTGCGCAACTGTCGTTGAAGGCCACGCTGATCGCGGTGGCGGTCGCGTTCGTGGTCGGCGGTCTGCTCGGGCTGGTCGCCGGGTTCGTCGGCCGTTGGGTCGACGACGTGCTGATGCGCTTCGTCGACGTACTGCTGTCGATCCCGGCACTGTTCCTGTCCCTGGCACTGGTCACCGCGCTGGGCTACGGGACGGTGAAGGTCGCCGTCGCGGTCGGGGCCGCCAGCGTCGCCGCCTTCGCCCGGGTGACGCGCTCAGAGGTACTGCGCGTGCGGCAGGCGGTCTTCGTCGAGGCGTCCCGCTCGTGCGGGTCCCGCTGGTACTCGGTCCTCGGCCGGCACGTACTGCCCAATGCGGCAGGCCCCGTGATCGTCCTGGCCACCCTCGACTTCGGGACCTCCGTCCTGGCCGTGTCCTCGCTGAGCTTCCTCGGCTACGGGGCACCACCCCCCGCACCGGAATGGGGCACGTTGATCTCCGACGGCCGCAACTACCTGGCCAACGCGTGGTGGCTCACCGCTCTGCCCGGTCTGGCGATCGCCGCGACCGTACTGGCCACCAACCGCATCGCCCGAGCACTGGACGGCGAATGGTCCCGACAGCGATGACCGGCCCCATGGCGAACGACCCAGGAAGCGGTGAGAACGTGCCGAACACACCGGAACCACTGCTGGAGGTACGAGGGCTGTCGGTGTCGTACCGCACGCGCCGCGGCACGGTGGAGGCCGTGCGGAGCGTGGACCTCGACGTGTGGCCGGGCCAAGTGACCGCGGTGGTCGGTGAGTCAGGATCCGGCAAGAGCACGACCGCACATGCGATCATCCGGCTCCTGGCGGCGAACGGCGGCATCGACGCCGGTACGGTCCGCTTCGGCCGGCACGACCTCACCGCGCTGTCCGAACGTGAGCTGCGCACCGTACGCGGCGCACAGATCGGCCTGGTGCCCCAGGACCCCACGGTGTCACTCAACCCCGTCAAACGCATCGGCGAGCAGGTCGCGGAGGTGCTGCGCATCCACCGACTGGCGACCCGCCGCACCGCCCCGTCGGACGCGATCGCGATCCTGGAGCAGGCCGGGTTGCCCGACGCGGCCACCCGCGCCCGGCAGTACCCGCACGAACTGTCCGGCGGCATGCGGCAGCGTGCCCTGATCGCCGTCGCCATCGCCGGCAAACCCGAACTGATCATCGCGGACGAGCCGACCAGCGCACTCGACGTCACCGTGCAACGGGTCATCCTCGACCATCTGCAACACCTCACCGAGGAGTCCGGCACCGCGGTGCTGCTGGTGACCCACGACCTCGGCGTCGCCGCCGACCGGGCACAGCGGATCGTGGTCATGTCCGAGGGCCGGGTCGTCGAGGCCGGTCCGACCCGCGACATCCTCGACAACCCGCGGCACGAGTACACCCGGCGGCTGCTCGCCAGTGCGCCGAGCCTGGCCACGGCCCGCCCCCGCGCCACGGTCCGCGCACCGTCCGCTCCCGAGGCCGCGCCGCTGGTCGAAATCCACCACGCGGTCAAGGAGTTCCGGCTCCCGCACGCCGCGGGCTCGGCCCGCACCGTGCGCGCGGTCGACGACGTCAGCTTCACCCTCCACCGGGGCCGCACGCTGGCCCTGGTCGGCGAGTCCGGCTCCGGGAAGTCCACCACCGCCCGCCTGGTGCTCCGCCTGACCGACCCGTCCGCCGGGCGCATTGTGTTCGACGGCGCCGAAGTCACGACCGCACGCGGAGCACAGGCACGGCAGCTTCGCCGCCGGGCCCAGCTCGTCTACCAGAACCCGTACGCCTCGCTGGATCCCAGGTTCTCCATCGGCGAGGTGATCACCGAGCCGCTGCGCGCGTTCAAGGTCGGTGACCGTGCCACCCGGCTCGCGCGGGCCCGCCAACTGCTTGAGCGGGTGGCGCTGCCCGCCTCGATGCTGGAGCGCCGCCCGGCGGAGCTGTCCGGCGGTCAGCGGCAGCGCGTCGCGATCGCCCGCGCCTTGGCGCTCTCTCCGGACCTGGTGGTGTGCGACGAGCCGGTGTCCGCGCTCGACGTGTCCGTCCAGGCCCAGGTCCTCGACCTGCTCGCCGAACTGCAGGCCGACACCGGGGTGGCGTACCTGTTCATCTCGCACGACCTGGCCGTCGTACGCCAGATCGCGCACCAGGTCGCCGTCATGCGCTCCGGCCGTATCGTCGAGACGGGCACCGCCGAGCAGCTCTTCACCCGACCCCGCCACGCCTACACCCGCGAACTGCTCGCTGCGATCCCCGGCGGTCGTTACGCCACCGCCGCATCCGAGCCACCGAAAACGAAGGAGCACGCATGACCGTTCAGGACGCCACCGCTGACCTGGCCGCCTTCACCCGCGACTGGCAGGAATGGCACACCGGGCAGGAAGCACGCCTCGCCGACCCGCACGGCTTCCTCGCCATCACCGGCCTGCACTGGCTCGGTGACGAGCCGCAGCGCTTCCCGGACGCTCCGGGAGCCTGGTCGACCGGTGCCGACGGGGTCGTCGTGGTCCTCGACGACGGCGAGGAACTGGTCGTCGGCGGGACCTCCGTCCGCGGCGAGCACCGCTTCGGAGTGCTCCCTGAGCGCGGCGGAGTCGACGCGGTCTGGGGCGACGCCGTGATCGAGGTGGCCAAGCGCGGCGGACACGACATCGTCCGTCCCCGGCACCCGGACACCCCCCTGCGCACCGCTTTCACCGGCACACCCGCCTACGCACCGCATCCCCGCTGGGCGGTGACCGGCCGCTACACGGCCTTCGACGAGCCGCGACCGACGACCGTGGGCGCGGCGGTCGAGGGCCTTGAGCACGTGTACGACGCGCCGGGCCGGGTCGAGTTCGAGCTGGCCGGACGCCCCCTGGCGCTGACCGCGTTCCCCGGACGCACCCCGGGCAGCCTGCTGGTGCTGTTCACCGACGCGACCTCCGGTATCACCACCTACGCGGCCAACCGGGCCCTCGCCCTCGAACCGCCCGCCGCCGACGGCACGGTCGTCCTGGACTTCAACCGGGCGGCGAACCTGCCGTGCGCCTACACCGATCTGGCCACCTGCCCGCTGCCGCCGGCCGAGAACCGGCTGCCCGTGTCGATCGAGGCCGGGGAGAAGATCCCCCGCGAGCGGGGCGGGTCCTGAGCACCGACGCCACCGGGACGACCACGACCACGAGGGACGAACACCTCATGAGCATCCCCGCGATCAGCTCGCTGGCCTTTCTCACCCCGGGCAACTTCGCCGACGACGACCCGTACACCGGTCTGGAGGAGACGCTGCGACTGTTCGAGTACGGCGAACGGCTGGGCTACGACGGCTCCTGGATCCGGCAACGTCATCTTGAGCACGGAGTCGGCTCGGCCGCGGTCTTCCTCGCCGCGGCAGGCCAGCGCACCGAGCGGGTCGAGCTGGGGACAGCGGTCATACCGATCGGCTACGAGAACCCGTTCCGGCTCGCCGAGGACCTGGCACTGGCCGACGTACTGTCCCGCGGCCGACTACAGGCCGGCTTCAGCACCGGAATGCCGCACGCCGAACTCCTCGGCGACCTGGTGCACGACGGGGACTGGCGTGACCTCGACCTGTCCTACGGCAGGATCGCCCGCGTCATCGACCACCTGCGCGGCGACTACCTCGGCGCCCCGGACACGGTGATCCAGTCGCCCGGCAACACCCAACGGCCACGCCTTCAGCCGCACAACCCCGGCCTGTCGGACCGAGTCTGGTACGGCGGCGGCAGCCTGCGCTCGATCCGGTGGGCCGCCGAGCACGGCCTGAACCTGCTGAGCGGAAACATCGTCACCGGCGAGGGCACGGACGACTTCACCACGGCCCAGCTCACCTTGCTCACCGAGTACCGGCGCGCTCTCACCGAAGACCGGCCGACCCGGGTGGCGCTCGGCCGGGTGATCGTTCCGTTCGACAGCGCGGACGCGACCACCCGGGCCCGCTACCGGGAGTACGCGGCCGGCCGGCATGCCCGCACCCTGGCACCGCAGGGCCCGAAGCGGATCCTGTTCGCCCCGGACGTGGTGGGGACCGCGGACCAGATTCTGGAGCAACTGACCGCGGATCCCGTGGTCACGGCCGTCTCGGAGCTGCGCCTGGAACTGCCGTACGAGTTCCACCGGGACGACTACGAGCAGATCCTCCACGACGTACGGCACTTGATCGCACCGGAGTTGGGCTGGCAGCCCGACACCGCCTCCACGGCCGAGGCTCCGGGGTAGGGGAATGTGCCTGCCCCGGAGCCTGGTTCGGGGGTGGGTCAGGAGGCGTATGCCTCGAATTCGGAGAGTTGGGCGGCCGGCCAGCCGGTGTTGGCGGAGAAGGTCAGACGCACGTAGCGGCGGCTGGTGGCGGGGAAGGTGAGGGTGACGGTGTTGCCGGTCGCCGGGTTGAAGGTATAGGAGGTGGCGGCGACGATCGAGGTGTAGGTGTCGTTGTCGGTGCTGCCGGTGACCGCGATGGTCTGGGAGCGGGTGGCCCAGGCGGTGGCCGGCGGGAGCTTCAACACGATCCGTCCGACGTTGGTCGCCGAGCCGAGGTCCACGGTGACGGACTGCGGGAAGGCGTTGTTGGCCGACTCCCAGTAGGTGTTGGCGTTGCCGTCGACCGTGTTGCCTGAGCCGTAGGTCTGGGTGTGGCTGGTCTCGGTGGTCGGGCGGCCCTGGGCCAGGTTGGGGTTGGCGGACGTGCCCGTGCCGCTCAGCGCGACGCTCAGCGGGCTGTTCGCGTCGTTGCTGGGCACGCTGAGCATTCCGGTCCGGGTACCGGTGGCCGTCGGGGTGAAGGTGACGTTGACCGTGCACGACGCACCCGCCGCCAGCGTCGTCCCGCAAGTCTTGGTCTGGGCGAAGTCACCAGTGGTGGCGACCGTGCCCAGAGCGGCGGTGGCCGTGCCGTTGTTGGTGACCGTCACAGCCTGCGCCGGGCTGGTGCTGCCGACCACCCGGGAGGCGAAGGACAGGCTGGTCGGCGAGGCGGACAGGGAGACGCCGTTGGTGCCGACGCCGGTGAGACTGGCGGTGACCGGGCCGCCGGGGGCGGTGCTGGCCACGGTGAGCGTGCCGGTGCGGGTGCCGGTGGCGGTGGGCTTGAAGGTGACACTGACCGTGCAGGACGCGCCGGCGGCCAGCGAGGTGCCGCAGGTGTTGCTCTGGGCGTAGTCGCCGGTCACGGTGACCGATCCGATCGGAGCGGCGGACGTGTCGCCGTTGGTGACGGTGACGGTCTGCGCCGGGCTGGTGCCGCCGACCTCCCGAGCGGCGAAGGACAGCAGGCCGGGTGACCCGGACAGGCCGCCGGTGCTGCCGCCGCCACCGGGATAGATGTAGTTCGGGGCCGGCCAGTTTCCGGTGCACACCGTGGAGTTGAGGCTCCAGCCGGTGTTGCCGGTGCCGATGAGCTGCGGCACCCAACTCCCGCCCACGCAGCTGTGGATGGAGGTGCCCGCACCGATGTGGTCCGCGCGGACGTTGGTGAACGTCGCGGTGGCCCCTGACTGCACCTGGAGCATGTAGGTGCCGGTGCCGTCGATCTTCACGTTGTTGAAGTTGACGGTCTTGTTGGTGCCCTGGATGAACTGGACGGCGGAGTAGGAGCTGTCCAGGATGTCGGTGTCGGTGACGTTGATCGTGGCGTTGATCGACTCGTTCTCACCGTCGAACCACAGGGCGCCGATCCCGAAGTCCCAGTTGTAGTCGGCGTTCCCGGCGCGCAGCAGCGTGTTGCGCGCGACGGTGTGTGTGCCGGCCAGCGCGGTGCCGTAATTGGAGCTCACGTTGGTGTAGCGGTTGGCGACGTGGATGCCGCCGCCGTTGGTGAGGGTGTCACTGACGACGTTGTCGGTGATGCTGATGTCCCGGCCGCCGTAGGTGACGATGTTGTTGGCCAGGATCGGCGCGACCACGGTGTTGTGGTCGAAGGAGTTGTTGACGTTCGGCACGCGGTCGGCCCACATCGCCAGGCCGTCGTCCCCGGAGTTGCGGACGAAGGTGTTGGTGACCCGGGAGTTGGTGACGCCGGTGTGGAAGTTCACGCCGTCGGCGGTCTGGTCGAGGATGCGGCTGTTCTTGATGACGAAGTCGTCCATCGGACCGTCCATCCAGGCCCCGACCTTGGTGTGCTGCATCCAGACGTTGTCCACGACCGAGTCGGTCATGGCGCCGCCGATCGCGTTGACCTGATCTTCGTCCACCCGTTCGGTGATCTCGCCGATGATGGCGAAGTCCTTGAGGGTGACGTTGCGGCTCGGCCCGCCGGCCTTGTGCGGGCGGATGGTGCCGGTGTAGCCGCCGCCGGTGACGTACTTCCCGTAGATCCCGGCCGCGCGCTTGCGGTCGGTGGGGTGGCGGCCGGTGAGCACGCTGTACCAGGGGCCGGCGCCAGCGAGGGTCACGCCGTCGACGACGACGTGGTCCCACAGGGTGTACGTCCCCTCGGGGATCCAGACGACCTTGCCCTGGGCCTTGCCGGCGTCGACCGCGGCCTGGAAAGCGGCGGTCGAATCGGTGGTGCCGTTCCGAACGGCGCCGAAATCGTCGACCGACAGCGACCCGGTGGGACGGGCGACCGGGTTGGGGACCAGCTCGAAGTCGGCCAGGTCGACGGTGATCGCGATACCGCCGGTGGACTGGATCCGCACCTTGTCCCCGGCGGCGAGCGTGGACCCGAACATGGCCCGCGTCTCGTCGTAGAAGTGGTGGGGCTTGTCGCCCGGGGTGTTGGTGAACGGGTAGCCGCCGTAGAACCAGCCGTACCGGGAGGTGAGCGGCAGATCCTTGAGATGAGCGCCGTTGACGCGCAGGTCGGCGGTGGTGTTCTGGCCGGTCCCGGCGCTGCTGTCCGGAACGCTGTAGCGCACCGTCACCGCGTTGGCCGGCTTGGTGAGCGTGAACTCGACGTACTGGCCTGAGCCGCTGAGCGTGACCGCTCTGCGCCCGGACGCCTCTGACGGAAGACGGGTGTAGACCCGGTCGGAGCCGATCAACTGGCCCGTGGTGACGGCGTCTTCGGCCTCGATCTCCGTGAATGGCACGGTGGCACCGCGCCCCGGAAAGTCGAACGGGGACTCCGCGCGTATGGCGGTGGCCGCCGCGGCAGTGCCCGACACCGACGCCAGGCCCCCCGCGATCAACGCAACGATCGTCGCGAACGTCCAGGCACGTAACTTGCCGGTCTTCTTCATCAACGGACCCTTCCAGTGGAAAGGAGAAGAGCCGGACGTTCCGCGGTCATGAGGAAGCCTGGACCGCCGCTGCCCGACGGGATACCCACACCGTAAAATGATGACAGTGCTCCGTCAATATCCCGAACAAGTCACGCAAGTTTGCGACGTATTTCGGGATCCGCCGCCGGACCGCTGGCCAACGGACGTCATGCGACTACGCCGAAGCCCTGGGTGCCGCCCACTCGGTGTGACTGAGCGGGCGGCACCCTCAACCGGTCAGGACGGGTTCAGCTTGATGGCGAAGGTGTTGAAGATGGACCACACGTCGACCCAGCCGAGTCCGGTGGTGCATCCGGAGGCGCCGCAGCCGTAGCCGACACTGACGATGCCGTTGAGTTCCCGGCTGTTGGCGTCGTTGATGAAGATCACCGGGCCGCCGCTGTCGCCGCCCCTGCCGACGATTCCGCCGTTGTTGGGGACGCCGTAACTGCCCCACACGGTGGTGCCGTTGACGTTCCAGCTGGCGTTGCCCGCGTACACCGTGCGGATGTTGCAGACGACCTTGGAGTTGTAGCCGAGCTGGCAGGTGAAGTCGTTGACGGCGACGTTGCGGACGCCGTTGAGGTAACGGGTGTAGCCCGCGGCATCGGTGCCGTCCCAGGTGTAGCGGAGGGTGGGCGTCTCGATGAAGAGCGCGTCGATCGCGGGCAGGTCGTATTTCACCTGGCCGATGTAGTTGCCGCCGGCCGTGTAGACGTAGTCGTTGACGTTGTAGCAGTGGCCGGCCGTGACGAGCCACTGGCGGCCGTCCCAGGTGCTGACGGCGGGAATGCCACTGGTGCAGTTGGACTCCGCGCCGTACGCGGGTCCGAGGGCCGCTCCCGCGTAGAACGGCGAGGTGTCGTTCCAGCGGCTCAGGGGGCGCGACGGCGCCGCCTGGGTGACGCGGACCGAGGTGCCGCCGGCGGCGGAGCGTTCGGTGGCGACGGCGGGCGCCGCCAGGTACGCCTTCGCCGCCGCCGGATCGTCCACGGCCAGTTCGATCGCGCCGCCGTCGACCGACGTGCCCGCCAGCTCTACTTCGAAAGACAGCGCGGGGTCGGCGACGATCGCGTCGATCTCCTTCTTGAGCTGCTGACGGGACTTCTTGCCCTCAAGGACGTTGACGAGCCCGGTGTCCGCCTTGGGGTTGGCGCGGCGCACCGCGGCCAGGAAGCTGCGGCCTTGACTCACGTCGGTCAGGTAGACGTTGACCGAGCGGTAGTCGGAGGCCATCTCGACCTGCGTGTAGATGTCGGCGCGGTCCCCCTGTCCGACCTGGGCGATGGCGTCGGCCACCACTCTCAGCGGCTTGAGGACCTCGCCCTGCTTCGCCGGTGACATCGCGGCGACCTCTGCGACGGACAGCGGCCTCGGCGTGTCCGCGGCGGCGGACGCCGCCGTCAGCGGCAGCATGGAGAGGACCGCCGCGGCGGCGATGGTGGAGCGGATCACGTTCCTCATGAGCCCCCCAATCGGCCCCGCCTGTACGGAGCCTGTGTCGACACAGGGGACAATATTCAGGCACATGTCAGACCACTAGCGCTGGTTACGGACATCGTGGGTGTTCTCACCGCCCGGGTGGCCTGATTTCCAACTCCTCTCCGGCGCCCGCGCGTTCGGCGCCTACACATGCGACGCGGACGGCATCCACGGCATGTTCTACGACCCGTTCGCCTCATACGCGCACCAGACGCACGATCTGGACGCGACCGTGCACCGCGAGCTGGGTATGGACGAACTGCTGGAGCTGCTGGCGGCGGGGTGCATGGTCGTGGCGTCGGTCTCCAAGAAGATCCGCCGGCCGCAGCTCACGCCGCCGCGCCGCGGTGGTCGCCTGATCCTGGCGACCGGGCTGGACGACGGGCACATCGTGTTCCGCGACCCGTCCGGCCACACCCCGGACACCACGGCCGCCGCCCTGCCGGCCGAGCACTTCGCAACGTTCTTCGCGGGGCGCGGTATCTCGATCGACGTATCCCCGACTGGACCACGGCGGCCTCCGCCGCACGCGGCGATCCGGCGGGTAACGTCCTGAATCTCCCCCCACCTGGAAGAAGCCGCCCATGCTGCCCCTGTCCCTCGCCCACATCGCCCGCATCGTGAACGGCGAACTCCACGACGTACCGGACCCCGCCGCGTGCGTCAGCGCACCCCTGGTCTTCGACAGCCGCCAGACCGAGCCCGGCTCACTCTTCCTGGCGCTGACGGGCGAACACACCGACGGACACGCCTACGCCCACAGCGCCGTCGAACACGGCGCCGTCGCCGCGCTGACCACCCGGCCCGTCGGCGTCCCGGCCATCGTCGTCCCGCACGTCCTGGACGCGGCCGGACTCATCGCCCAGCACGTCATCGCCGACCTGACCGCCACCGTCGTCGCTGTGACCGGTTCGGCGGGCAAGACCTCCACGAAGGACCTGATCGCCCACCTGCTGGCCGCAGCCGGGCCCACCGTCGCCACCGCGCAGAGCTACAACAACGAGATCGGTCTGCCGGTCACCGCCTCCCGCGCCGACGCCGACACACGGTTCCTCGTACTGGAAATGGGTGCCCGCCACATCGGCGACATCGCATCCCTCGCCCGGCTCGCACCGCCCCAGGTCAGCGTCGTGCTCAACGTCGGCAGCGCCCACGTCGGCGAGTTCGGCGGCAAGGAGCAGATCGCCAAGGCCAAAGGAGAACTCGTCGAAGCCCTGGCCGACTCCGGACTCGCCGTCCTCAACGCGGACGACGCACTGGTACGGGCCATGGCCGACCGCACCACCGCCCGCATCGTCACCTTCGGCGTCGCCCCGGACGCCACGGTCCGCGCCGAGAACGTACACCTCGACGCCGACGGCCGGCCGCGCTTCGACCTCGTCACCCCCGAAGGCCGGGCCCGTGTCTCGATGCGGCTGCTCGGTGAGCACCAGGTATCCAACGCCCTCGCCGCTGCCGCCGTGGCCCGGGAAGCCGGCCTGTCCGTCGACCGGATCGCCGGGCTGCTGGGCGAGGCGACCGTCCAGTCCCGCTGGCGGATGGAGGTCACTACCCGCCCCGACGACGTGACCGTCGTCAACGACTCCTACAACGCCAACCCCGACGCCATGCGGGTCTCCCTGCGCGCGGTGGCCTCGATGGGAGGCGGCAAGGACCGGCGCACCCTGGCCGTCCTTGGCGAGATGCGCGAACTCGGCAACGAGTCACGCACCGCCCACGAACAGGTCGGCACCGCCGCCGGAACCCTCGGCTACGACCACGTCATCACCATCGGGGGAACCGAAGCACAGTGGATGGCGCAAGCCGCACACGCCGCCGGTGCGGGCACCAGCCATCACGTCCCGGACCAGGACGCCGCGCAGCACCTCCTGGACGGACTCCTGCGCCCGGGGGACATCGTGCTCTTCAAGGCCAGCCGCGGTGTCGGACTCGAAACCCTCGTCCAGAAGGTCCTCGAATCCGACACCGCGCCGGCCTCTCAGCGCGTGTTGGGCGCCGACTAGAGGGTCCTCACTCCCGATCCCAGGACGATGTTCATGGCCTGCCGAACCACCTCGGCAGGCTCGCCACCCGGCCCCATCGCCAGCAGCACATCACCCGGCCTGAGCACGGCGGCCAACCGAGCCGCCGTCCACTCCACGCCACCACCGTCCGGTTGCTCCTCGCGCACAACGAGGCCGACCGGTCGGCGTATCCGGGCGTGGCCCTCGGGTGAACCGGGTGGCATCCGCGTGACGGCAGGGGTCGGCGGCGGTAAGGCAAGGCAGTGTCCAACCCCGCCGAGCCGCCGCCGTCGCCCCCGGTCCGTGCCACGGGCACGTCCGTACCCGAGGGTCTGCGTGTTGCCGCCGCGTACGGATGGCGCGTGGTGGTGGTCGCCGTCGTCGTCCTCGGGGTCTTCTCCGTGCTCGGCCGCTTCCAGCAAATCGCCGTCGCCGTCTTCCTGGCGCTGATTGCCACGGCCGTGCTGCGGCCCACCGCCGGGCTGCTGGCCCGGACGCTGCCCCGCGCGCTCGCGGTCGGTCTGACGGTGATCGGCAGCATCGCGCTGGTTCTCGGTGTGTTCGCACTGGTCGGGGACGTGGTCGCAGGGCAGTGGACCACTCTGACGCAGGAGTTCCGCAGCGGGCTCACCCGGATCGGACACCTGCTGGAGCAGCCGCCGTTCCGGCTCTCCCCTCATGCCTTGACCGATTTCCAGTCCGAGCTGGGGCAACTCATCTCGTCCCACCGCTCCAAGGTCGTCAGTACCGCCCTCAGCGGCGCCGGCCGGGTGGTCGAGGTGTTCACCGTGCTGGCTCTCGCCGCGTTCTGCTCCGTCTTCTTCATCCACTCCGGGGAGCGATACTGGGTCTGGTTCTGTGCCGAGCTACCGGCGCGGTTCCGCGGCCGTACCTCCGTGGCGGGCCGGGCCGCGTGGCGGACCCTCAACGGCTACACCCACGGCGTGCTGCTGGTCGCCACGGTCAACGCGGTCCTCGTCGGCGTGGCGCTCACCCTGCTCGGCGTACCCCTCGCGCTGCCGCTGGCCCTGCTGGAGTTCTTCGCCGCGTTCGTCCCTCTGATCGGCTCCCCGATCGCCCTGGCCGTCGCGGTGGTGATCGCGCTCGCGTCCAAGGGCCCGTTGGTGGCGGGGATCGTGGTGGTACTCATCGTGGTCATCGGGCAGATCGAGGGCCATCTGCTGCAACCGCTGGTGATGAGCTGGGCCGTCCGACTTCACCCCGTCGTGGTTGCCCTCTCCGTGATCGGGGGCGCCATCACGGCTGGCGTCATCGGCGCGCTGGTGGCCGTTCCGCTGGTCGCCGTGGTCTGGTCGGTACGGCAGGCGCTGCGCGCCCCGGGGGCGGAAGGGGACACCCCGTCAGCACCCGGCCCCGACACCTCGTAGACCCGCTCGCGGAGAACAAGACCACCCCCAAAAGCCGTCCCACGCCGGAGGAAGACCACTCCCCGTGCGTGTGCCGCTCTGGTTCCTGTCCGCCGTTGCTGCCCGCTGTGCAGCCGTTCTCCGGTCACCCCGACGGGACAAAGCGCGCTCGGCGGGTTCTCCGTGACGCGCCCGGAGACGCTCGGCCGCGGACCTGCTCACCGTCTCGACTGGACGGCTGCCTCTCGTGCGTTCCAACACGCCCATAGCAACCTGGGGCACCACCCCAGCACCGGGAGCAGCGACCGAGCGGTATGGAAGCCGGCGCAGCCACCTCCGACCGCGACTATGCGATTCATGTGAGACACCGCTCCGGCCACTCCCGCCGGGTCACTCGTACGTGCGAGGGGTTCCTCGCTCGTCCACGACCCGCGTCGTTGGCGGAACCACCACCCGGCGGCCGCGGGCGATACTCGCGAAGACTGCGGTACCGATCAGCCCGACCGCCATGAGAATGAGGCCGATCACATTGAGGTTGGTGCCGTCAACCTCCCAATCCGTGGCGAACGTGAGGATCGCTCCCACGGCGATCAGGACGATGCACCCTCCCAGACCCATCGAATCTCTCCCTTCTGTGTGATGAAGCAACGCCCTGCGGGTACCCGCGACGGGAACCAGTACGCACAGCCGCAACGGCCCGAACACTCTCGCCCCGCCGCGCGCTCAGTCGGGCGGGGGCAGCAGGGGTCCGAGGGGGCCGAGGTCGAGTTGGAGGTCGTCCATGGTCAGGCCGTATCGCGCGCAGAGTGTTCCCATCCTGTCGTGCAGGGTCATCAGCGTCAGGCCGAGGCGTTCCTCCTGCTCCTCCGAGAGGTCACCGGTGTCGACCCGGTGGAGAGCCTGTCGTTCCATGAGTTGTCTCAACAGTTCGACCACGGTGAGCACGAGGCGGACCAGGTCCTGCTCGACCGTGTCGGGGTCGGTGGTGATCCGACGGGCCGGCCGCTGGGGCGCGGAGTCCGGTCCAGGGGTGTCCTGCGGCCTCGCGGGCAGCAGCCGGAAGGCACGCTCGGCGGCCTTCGCGACTTCGTCCCACCGGTCGGGCCCGGTGTCGCGCGACGCTTCCCTTCCAGGTTCCGGCGGCAGCGAGAAAGGCTTGGGGAGGGGGTCAGTCATCATCGGTTTCCCACGGTGAGCGGGCCTTCGGCCCGATGGACACGATGAGGGCGCGCAGGGAGATCCGTACGAGATCGATGTCGGCTATCGACAGGACGACGTCTCCCGTGAGCACGGCTCCGCCGCTGAGCAACCGGTCGAGCAGATCGATCAGAGCCACCTGCCGGTCGGGCAACGACCGCACTGGCTGGGGGGCATACGGGTCAGTCATGAGCCCGCGCTTCTCTGGTCCCCGGCGCTCGCGTCTCCGGACTCTCCCGGGTCCGCCAAGGAGCGGGGCGCGAAGGAGTACGGCGCCCACGGGCCGGTGACCTCGACCTGTACGCCGGCCAGGCCCTGAGCCGCCCCGGCCGCCGCCGTGCGGAAGTCCTCGGATGCCGCCAAGGACACGAGATAGGCGTCGTTGACGACGTTCTCACCCGGCCGGACCGCCAACTGCCCTTGCTGGACTCCGTGCCGGGCCCGGTCCGACGCGTACCGCCGTCCCGCTTCCTCGATCTTCTCGGCCGCCCGCGCTGCCAACGCGTAGAACTGCTCGCGGCCTTCGCGCTGGGCCCTGCGCCCCTTCAGATAGGCGCGCCCGGGGCTCCGGGACGCGCGCTCGGGGGCAGGCGCGGGGCCGGCGGCGCTCTTCGGCTGGACGTACACCTTGACGCCCCATTCCACGTGGTCGGACAGGCGGGAGAGGCCGTCCAGGAAGACCGCTCGTCCCCTGTCCAGGGCATCGACCACGCCCTCGTCGGCCAGGTAGATCGTCGCGAGTCGCAGCGGCAGGACAGTGGTCCTGGCCGCCAGTGCCTCGATCACGCCGTGGTGGGATCGCGCGGTCACCTCAAGCCAGTCCAGATCCTCCAGGTGCCGCTTCAGCGCGTCCTCGTCGAAGTCGGCCTGCGGGACGCTGCTCACGGCCGCCGTCAGATCGGGGTCGACACGGTCGTGGACCAATCGCACAGGGGCCGCCGCCACACCCGTCAGCGCGGCCACGGCCTCGTCAAGTCCGGCCGTGTCCAGGGCGATCGCGTACGCGTAGACGACACGGTCGCCGGACGGCGTCGGCCTGTTCATGGTCATGGGGCATCAGGCTCCTGGGAGCGTCGGCGCGCTCTGCCCTGTCGGCGCGGCAGTCGTTCCTGATCGGAGCGGGGCGCGCCGCGGGAGTCGCGGGAGCTTCGGGAGCCGCGGGAGCTTCTGGGAGCTTCCTCGACAACCTCCGCCTCCTCGCCCTCCTCGCCCTCCTCGCCCTCCGCGGCCTCCCCCGACTCATCCTCGACATCCTCCACCCGCTCCTCGACCTCCATGACCTCTCCCGGGACAACGTCGTCGTCCTCGGCGGCCGTCGGAATTCCTTCGCGTTCCCGCATTGCCTCGATCTGCGTCCGCAGCCGCCGGTTCTCCGCCGCGAGTGAGTCGTTGCGCGCCGAGGACGAGAGGGCCGGGTCGTGCTCCCACCAGTCGATGCCCATCTCCTTCGCCTTGTCGACGGAGGCGATCAGCAGCCGGAGTTTGATGGTGAGCAGTTCGATGTCGAGGAGGTTGATCTGGATGTCCCCGGCGATCACGATGCCCTTGTCCAGGACCCGTTCGAGGATGTCGGCGAGGTTGGCGGACGAATCGCGCCCGTACGGCGAGGGCGACGCACGCGAGGAGTAGTTCTGGAGACCGCGTGAACTGGGCTCGGACATGCCGTCACCTCGTCGGTCCAGGTGTGTCGGCACTGCCGTTCCAGTAGGCGCGGATCTCTTCGAGCCGGTCCAGGAGTTCGTCCTCCCGACGGTCGTACTCGGCCTCGTCGATCTCGCCGTTCAGCAACGCCCCTTCCAGAGCCGCCAGTTCGTTCTCGCACGGTGTCGGGTCGTAGTACTCGCGCTCGGCGGCCTCGACCGTCTTGGCCATGACCCACATGACCGATCTCACCGGCGCCAGCGGAAGCGCGACGATTTCCGTGAACAGACCCATGTCGATCACGTCTCCCAAGTCAGACGAAGCTGTACGGCGGCAGGGGCCCCCGGAGGCGGAAGGTGATCTCGTCCCCGAACTGGTGGGCCAGGCTCTGCTGCGCGGTCAGGAACTGCTCCTCTTCCTCTTCCTCGCCGACCAGGAACGAGGTCCCCAGGAAGGAGTCCGAGCCGCTGGAGTAGGAGACCTCGGCCCGTGCGTACGGGCGCAGCGCCTCCATCACACCTGCGGCCAGCGCCTTCTGACGGGCCTCCACTTCCTGGGACACCAGTTGCCCCAGGTTGAGGGGCGTGTCCGGACTGGCCGAACCTTCTCGAATGGCACTGGTCATCTGTCTGGCGGGTTCCGAATCGGCGAGGATGCTGCGCAGCAGGGCGTCCTCGTCCTGGGACACCTTCATGTGGTACTCGGCACAGCCCGCCAGGGTTTCGAGCCGCTCACGGTAGGTCTCGGCGTTGTCCGTGAGCGCGGCGCGTACGGCCTCGTCGTCCGGGGCGGTCAGGCCGAACCGGAAGGGCAGCACGGTCCCGTCGCGCATGAGCCGGTCCTGGACCCCCTGATGTGCGGTCAGGTCACGCCGCTTGGGGCGCAACTCCTCCGCCGCGTCACTGACGACCGCGGACAGGCCGGCGGCGGACACGATCCGCAGGGGACCGGGAGGGTCGCCGACGCCGGTGAGGTCGTCGAGCTTCAGTGGATGGTCGTCGGCGGTGATGGAGTAGACGTAGACGGGCATGGACTACTCACCGTCCCTGCGTGCGGCCCGGCGTGCCGGGCGCCGCCGTGCCGTCTCCCGACCGGACGGTTCGGGCTCGCGTTCGGGTTCGGATTCGACACGGGATTCGGGTTCCGCGCTGTCGCCTCGCCCTGCCTCGTCCGCACCGCCCTTGCGCTGCCCCAGGTTCTCACTGACTGCCTGGATGGCACCGGAGACCGCGCCCTTCGACTTCCCCTCGGCGCCGCCCTCGGTCACTTTGCCCATGACGTCAGGGAGTTGCGCGGGCGCCTTCCTGCCGGCTTCGAGGTCGAGTCGGTTGCACGCCTCGGCGAAGCGGAGGTACGTGTCCACGCTGGCGATCACGACCCGCGCGTCGATCTTGAGGATTTCGATGCCCACGAGGGAGACGCGCACAAAGGCGTCGATCACCAGGCCACGGTCAAGGATGAGGTCGAGGATGTCGTACAGGCTCCCGGAGGCTCCGCCTGGGGAGGCCGCGCCTCCGCCCCCTGTTTGAGGTACCACGGTCATGGTTCCTCCGTAGGTTGTCGGACGGCCCGGGAGGGCCGGGTGCAGCTGGTGGGCCCTTGTCTTCGGCGGCCGGCGTGATTACCCCCTGCTCTCGGTCTGCGCCCTGGTGTACCGACGGGTGCGTTCGTAGGAGAGCAGGCCGCCCCCGTCGTCCAGGGTGACCCGGTAGCTGGCCAGCACACTCGTGGTGTCCGGGACGCGTGCCACTTCCACGACCTCCACGTCGGCCTCCCAGCCGTCGTCGCTCGGCCGCACTGCGGACACGGACTCGGGAGCCCGCCCGAGGAGCGCCTGCAACTGCTCGACGGCGGAACGCATCACCTCTACGGGGGTGGCCCGCACGTCACCCGCACCGCCACCGTCGTCAGCACCGGCACCGGCGCCGCCGTTCCTGGCATCACCGTCCGCCTGCACCATCGCTCTTCCTCTGATCGGAATACGCTTGACAAATACGTACTTTTTCAGCATAGAGGGGCATTCGCGTATGAAGAGGATGAATCAGACAGTCTTTACACGTTGACCTGGCGGAACTCCCCGGTCACACCGTGTAGACGCCGGGTGTCACCGTCCCGCGCGGAAGGACAGCTCATGAACAACACGAACAAACTCGCTCTCGCCGCGGCGCTCGGGGGTGGATACGTCTTGGGCCGCACCAAAAAAGGGAAAGCTGGCGTTCACCATCGCGACCTATGTGGCGGGCCGCCGTTTCGGGCTCGACCCCCGTCAGCTGGTGGCCGAGGGTGCACGACGGCTGGGGGATGTCCCGCAGGTCAACGAGTTGAACGAGCAGATGCGCGGCGAACTGCTCGACGCCGGCCGCCAGGCCGTCGCGGCAGCCACGGACCGCAAGCTCGCCGACCTCGCCGACTCCCTCCACGAGCGCACGCTGCGCCTGACGGAAGACGAACAAGGTCCGGATGCCTCAGCGGCTGCGGAATCCGACGACGAGCAGGAAGACAAGAAGGAAGGCAAGAAGCAGGAAGACGACAGGCCGGAAGGCTACAAGCAGGAAGGCGACAAGCAGGAACAAAGTGCGAAAGGGCGCTCCAAGACGAGCGCGACAGCGACAACCCGAGGACACACGCGGGAGACGAGCACATCGGGGAAGAAGACGTCGCCGGCCAAGCGTCAGGGCACCTCCACGACTTCCCGTACGACCGCCCCTCCGCAACGACGGAAGAAGACAGCCGCGAGCAAGGCCGGCAGCCCCCCTGCCAAGAAGTCCACGGCGCGCAAGCAGTCCACGACCACGAAGGCGAAGACGTCCTCCCGGACCGCACGGGAGAGGTGAACCATGACCGAGACCAAGGACGACAACAGGACCCGCGACGAAACCCCGGGACTCGACCTCCTCAAGGAGGAGCTGGTCCGGTACCTCGGCGCACGCATGGACCACACGCTCGCCAAGGCGGGAGACTCACTGACCGGCGCCACCGGCCAACTCCTGGACATCGCCGAGAACGGTGGTGCTCTCCCCAAGGCGGCGACGCGCATCCTCGGAGGCGAGTCACCTCTCAAGGCCATCGCGGGAGAGAAGCTGAAGGGCCTCATGGGCGGCCTGCTGGGGAAGACCCGCGAAGCGCTGGGCGGCAAGGGCGGTGGCCGGTCGGGAACCACCAAGGTCACCAGCATCATCGAGAGCCTGGACGTCGGCCTCCCCATCCGGGCGGTGTACGACCACTGGACGGAGTACGAGAAGTTCAGCGGCTTCACCAAGGGTGTGCGCCACGTTTCGCAGGAGGACGAGATCACGACCAACTGGAAGGCCAAAGTCGGTCCCTCCACGCGTGGTTGGAAGGCGACCATCACGGAGCAGGTCCCGGACGAACGCGTGGCGTGGACGTCCGAGGGCGCCAAGGGGACCACCCACGGCTGCGTCAGCTTCCACGAGTTGACGCCCACGCTCACCAGGGTCGTGCTGGTGGTGGAGTACTACCCCTCGGGGTTCTTCGAGAAGACGGGCAACTTGTGGCGGGCCCAAGGCAGGCGCCTCCGCCTGGACTTCAAGCACTTCCAGCGGTACGCGACCCTCACCAGCGAGGAGGCCGAGGGCTGGCGCGGCGAGATCAGGGACGGTGAAGTCGTCCGCACCCACGAGGAGGCCGTCGAAGAGGAGGAAGCCGAGGCCGAGGACGCCGACGAGGATGACCAGGTCGAAGACGACGCCTACGCCGACGAGGACGAGGTCCAGGACGTCGAAGAGGAGTACGACGAGGAGGAGGTCGGCCAACGCTGAAGACGGCGTCGGGCCGAGCAGCACCCGGGAAGGGAGCCACGCATGGCCATCCGCCACCAGCTCATCGGCCGGGACCCGGCAACGGTCTGGAGGGTCCTGAAGAACCCGGCACGCTATGCCGACTGGGTGGTCGGCACCGCGCGCTCCACTCCACGCTCCGGGAACTGGCCCGACGTCGGCTCGTCGCTGTCGTACACCGTGACCCTGGCCTCCAAACGGTTCGACGGTCACACCGTGGTACGGCGGTTCGAGCCGCCCCGGCACCTGGAGTTGGAGGCGCACAGCCCGCTCGGCACGG
Source organism: Streptomyces sp. NPDC058001 (assembly GCF_042886315.1). Lineage (NCBI taxonomy): Bacteria > Bacillati > Actinomycetota > Actinomycetes > Kitasatosporales > Streptomycetaceae > Streptomyces > Streptomyces sp. NPDC058001. The sequence goes on along the minus strand of NZ_JBHVQT010000020.1, from coordinate 134,290 downwards.
CCCGCATCGCTCTCGACGTCCGGACCTGGGGCGAGGAGACGCTGGTGATCCTGGACGAGCACCCTCTGCGAGGGCCGGCCGGCAAGCTGCACAACGCGGTGCTCGACGCTGTACTCCAGTTCCGCCACCGCGCCATGCTGTCCCGGCTCGCCTCCGTCGTCGAGCGGGAGGACTCCCGGATCGACACGCGAGGGGAAGGAACGGGGTCATGAGCGACGCGATCGTGATAGGAGCCGGGCCCAACGGCCTGGTCGCCGCCAATCTGCTCGCCGACGCGGGGTGGACGGTGCGGGTACTGGAGGCCCAGCAGACACCCGGCGGCGCGGTCCGTAGCGACCGCGCGGTCCATCCGGATTACGTGAGCGACCTGTTCAGCTCCTTCTATCCCCTGGCCGCCGCCTCCCCCGTGATGGCCCGGCTCGCCCTCGACCACGAGGGCCTGCGCTGGTCACACGCCCCCGCGGTACTGGCGCACCCGCTGACCGACGGGCGCTGCGCGGTCCTCCACCGGGACCGTGACACGACGGCGAAGACGCTGGAGGAGTTCGGCAGGGGGGACGGGCAGGCGTGGCTGGATCTGTGCGACACCTGGGACCGCGTCGGCCAGGACCTGCTGGGGACGCTCTTCGCCCCCTTGCCGCCGATTCGGGCCGGGGCTGCTCTCGCCCTGCGACTGCGCTGCGCCGGTGCGCTGCGCCTGGCGCGGACCATGGTGCTCCCGGTGCGCCGCTTGGGCGAGGAGGAGTTCACGGGGGACGGCGGACGGCTGCTGCTGGCGGGCAACGCACTCCACGCCGACCTGGCACCGGAGGCGGCGGGCAGCGGAGGCTTCGGCTGGATGATGTCCATGCTCGGCCAGACGGTCGGCTTCCCGGTACCGGTCGGCGGCGCGAGCGAGATCACCGCGGCGCTCGTACACCGGCTGGAACGGCACGGCGGCACGCTCAGGTGCGGCCAGGGAGTGTCCGAGGTGATCGTGCGCGGCGGCCGGGCCGTGGGGGTGCGGACGACGGGCGGGGAGGAGATGACGGCACGGCGGGCTGTGCTCGCGGACGTTTCGGCACCGGACCTGTACCGACGCCTCGTCGGCCCGGAGCATCTGCCGGCCCGCGTCTTCGAGGACCTACGACGCTTCCAGTGGGATTACGCCACCTTCAAGGTCGACTGGGCCCTTTCCGCGCCCATCCCCTGGAGCGCGCCCGAGGCGGCGGGCGCGGGTACCGTCCACCTCGCCGACGGAGTCGACGACCTCACTCTCTTCGCGGCGCAGATCGCCATGGGCCGGGTCCCGGAGCGCCCCTTCCTGCTCCTCGGCCAGATGACGACCGCCGATCGGACCCGCTCACCGGAAGGGACCGAGTCCGCCTGGGCGTACACCCACGTACCCCACCGGGTCCGCGGTGATGCCGGGGGCGCGGGCCTCACCGGTGCGTGGGACGAAGCCGAACAGAAGATCATGGCCGATCGCGTCGAAGGCCGGGTGGAGCGGTACGCGCCCGGCTTCCGCGACCGGATACGGGCCCGTCGTGTCCTCGCCCCGCCGACCCTGGAGGCCGCGGACGTGAACCTCCACGGCGGCGCCATCAACGGCGGCACCACGAACCTGCACCAGCAGGCGGCCTTCCGGCCGTTTCCCGGCACGGGCCGTCCCGAGACCCCCGTCACCGGGCTCTACCTCGCCTCCGCGTCGGCCCACCCCGGGGGCGGTGTGCACGGAGCACCCGGCGCCAACGCCGCCCGCGCGGCTCTGCGCCGCCACACGACCCGTCGGGTGTTCAGCACCGCCCAAAGAACGCTGGCCACACGGAACCGCGGCGGCAGGCGGACGACACGATAGAAGCGCCGCCGCACCCAAGGCGTGTGGTCAGGCAACGGAGACGGCGACGAGAGCGAGGGCGGAGCCGCCGAAGACGATGGTGTTGCGCAGGTAGGTCTGGACACCCACCCAGCCCGGAAAGGCTTCCTCGGCGGCCTTGAGGAACGGGGCCACCTCGACGCGGGCCAGCTCCGGGTCGCCCTTGCGGCGAAAGGCGGCTTCAACGGACTTCACCGCGGTGAGGTTGCTGTAGACGATCGCTGCGTTCATCAACAGGACCAGGGAGGAGAATATCCAGGTCAGCGGCCGGGCCAGATCCGCGCCGACGAAGTTCATCACGGCGACGACGGACATCACCGCGGCGACGGTGACCGGGGCCGCGGCCTCGTGGCCGCCGGCGTCGAAACGGAGCTTGTTCTCCTCCAGCACCTCCGGCCGAACCCTCTGGCGGCGCAGCTCGGCCACCGCGGCGGCCTTCGCGGCCGGACCGAAGCGGTGGCGGACCAGCGGGATGCTCACAAAGGCGGCAGCGACCAGCAACTGCATGACGGCGGCAAGGGCGTTCATCGTCTCTCCTCGGACTTGCACTTAGTTCAAGTTGGGGACGAGAAGGACCGTAACCCGCGACTTGAACACTGTGCAAGCTTCGTCTTGAACTTTGTGCAAGTCCCGACGTACCGTGCAGGCATGGCACGCGACACCCTCACCCGCGATCAGATCGTCACCACCGCCGTCGGACTCCTCGATGCCGACGGCCTCGAAGGACTGAACATGCGCGCCCTCGGCAAGCGACTGGGGTCCGCCGCCACGGCGGTGTACTGGCACGTCAAGAACAAGGACGACCTGGTCCTGCTCGCCACCGACCACGTATGGGGCGAACTCGAACTCCCCGACCTCGACGCCGCCGACTGGCACACCGCGGCCACCACCATGGCCACCGAGCTGTACGGAATGTTCCTCCGCCACCCCTGGCTGGTGCAGGCATTCGCCGCACACGTCCTCTACGGCGAGAGCAAGGCGCGCCACGACGACCACAGTCTCGCCCTGCACGAGACCGCCGGCTTCACCCCCACCCAAGCCGACCGAGCCGCCGCATCCCTGTTCACCTACGTCCTCGGCAACGCGGCCGGCGCAGCCGCGACCGCCTCGCTCACCCGCAAGCTCGACCAGGGCGACAACACCGCAGAGGAACAGATCCACCACGCCATGACCAAGGCCCGGGAGATCGCCATGCGCCACCCCCGCCTGCGCGCCCGCCTGGAAACCCCAGCGGCCGACTACGCCGCATCCCCTGACGAGAGCTTCGAGTCCGGCCTACAAGCTCTCCTCGACGGCCTACACCGACAAGCAACCGCATAGCCGACTGCCGAGAGGGCCGACGCACTGCCGAACTGACACCAGCGAGGAGATCACCGGCCAGTTGCTTGCGGGAGTTCGCCCAGCCCGAAGCGGAGCAGCGATGCGCGGCGACCTTCGAGGCGACGGCCCCGGAGGGCGGCGAGTACTCGGCGCCGACAGCGGCGGCGGGCCGCCCGGACGAGCGCGGCGATCTCGGCCGTCTACACAGAGCGCACCGGCAACGCGGCCGATGGCGTACCAAGGCAGCCACTACGGCTGGAGGACCGAGATCTCCAGCTCAGGATCGAATCCGGAGTCCGAGGCAACCCTGCGAGCGAACTCGCGAACACCCGCCAACTGGCGTTCGCCGAAGGAGAAGTCCAGCGCCTCGGTGTAGTAGCGGCGCAACGCCTGCTCGTCGAACGCCTCCCATCGGGCGGCCTGCTCGCACACCTTGTCAACTTCGGCCATCGACAGGTCCCGGGACTCCAGGAAGGCGCGGTGCACCTCGCGCACGATGCGAGGGTTCTGCGCCAAGTAGTCCTTGCGGACGGCCCAGGCCGCGAAAACGAACGGCAGACCAGTCCACGCCTTCCACATCTCGCCCAGGTCGTACACCAGCAGTCCCAGATCCTCGGCCTGGTGAAGGTAGGCGCGTAGCGCGGCGTCACCGATGACGACCGCGGCATCCGCGTCCTGCATCATCACCGGCAGGTCCGGCGGGCAGGTGAAGTACTCCGGGCGGACCCCTTCCCGCGCCTCCAGCAGAAGTCGAGCCAGGCGTACCGACGAGCGCGAGGTGGAACCCAAGGCGACCCGACGCCCGTCCAACTCGTGCAGTGGAACCTGGCTGACGATCAGGCAGGAGGTCACCGCACCATCGCTGCCCACCGCGATGTCCGGGAGCAGCACCAAGTCGTCGGCATGCTTGAGGTACTCCATGCAGGCGATCGGACCGATATCCAGGGTCCCGTCGACCAGCGAACTGCTCAGCCGGTCCGGAGTGTCCTTGGTCAACTCCAGGTCGAGCAACGCGCCGGTGCGGGCCAGTCCCCAGTAGATCGGCAGACAGTTGAGGAACTGGATGTGCCCGACCCGGGGACGCTTCGCCGGTTCATGCAGGACGCGAGCTACGGGTGAAGTATCCACGCCCACAGGCTAGTACTTCAGAATCTGCCTCTACCCGGCGCCAGGGGCACCCGGTCACGGACCAGGCAGGCCAAGGGCGGTTGTGTGGCGGCGGAACACGACTGAGCCAGGGCGTCTGCTTGCGGATGGGAGGCCGACCGTCTCCAATCCGGCTGAAAATGACCGGGTCATGCCAACAACCTCGCCGCATGCCTTGCTCTCTTTTCACCCCCGTGCCTCAATGAGCAGCGCCTCCGCATTCTGATGACTCGTCAGTACAGGGTCGGCGTTCGCACGGTGCGTCCCCGGTGACGGGTGTGTCAGGGCATCGTCATCGCACCATCCCCCCACATGAAGGCAGGACCCCATGAAGTTACGCAGGCTCGGCATCGTCACGGCACTGACCGCCGGCGCGGCGGCGGGCAGTCTCGCCCTGGCCCCGCTGGCGACCGCCGTGGTTCCGAGCACGGCCACCATCGGCTTCGACTGCGGCAGTTACGGCTCCGGCACGGCAACCCTCACCGCCACCCAGAACGGCACGGCCGCGACGATCAGCGTGTCCACGTCGGCCATCACCGCTCCCATCCCGATCGGCGCCAACTCGGTGCGGTCGACGCTCACCCTCACCAAGAACGGTTCGGGCACCACCACCTTCACGGGTAACGCCAACCCCGCGATCCCGTCGGGCGGCGCGGTGTCCACCGGTCCGCTGAACGGCACCGTCGCAGCGGGCGACAGCCTGGAGGCCGCGTCGCTCAACGTCGTGGTGTTCGGCATCAGCGCGACCTGCACGGCGACTACCCCGCAGAACCCCGGGCCGTTCGTGTTCTGACCCGGCCCGGCACGGTCCCCCCACGCACACCGGCGGCGCCGCTCCCCAGGCAGCGCCGCCTCCCTCGACCATCCCCCACACCTCAACTGCCGCTGACCGCCGCCGCGTTCACTCCCGTACGGCCCCCAGTACCGCGAACGCCTCGACCTCCAGCAACAGTTCGGGGCGGAAAAGCGCCGACACCTGGACCGCCGTACTGGCCGGCGGCCGTACGGTGTCGATGTACTCGTCGCGTACGACGCGGAACGCGGGCAGGTGCGCCACATCCGTGACGTAGTAGGTGAACTTGACCACGTCATCGAAGGTCGCACCGGCGGCGGCCAGACAGCGCCGGAGATTCTCGAAGACCTGACGCGCCTGCGCGGCGGGATCGCCCTCGCCCACCGTCCCGCCGGACTCGTCCAACGCGACCTGCCCGGAGATCGCGACGAACCGGCCCGAGCCCATGACGACATGGGTGTATCCCGCGCCGGGCGCCACGCCCCCGGGTGCGGCAAAGTGGGTGAGTGTGGTGGTGGTCCTGTCGGTCGACCTTGTCGTCGTGTTGTCCATGGCGGCATCCTCACCCGACCCCCACTCATCCCACCAGCGCATATGTCGCATGTGATCCATGCCGCCCGCACATGCCGACCTGGCGCAAAGGCCGGTGAACCCGTCATACCGAGAGGACCCACCGATGACGCCGCGCCCGCGCCTGACCCTGTCCACGATCGTGCTGGACGCGCCGGACGCACACGAACTCGCGGCCTTCTACCAGCGGTTGCTCGGCTGGGAGGTCGAGCGGGAGGAACCCGACTGGGTGAAGATCGTCCCACCCGGTGGCGGCCCCGGGCTCTCCTTCCAGACCGAGGCGGAGTACGTACGGCCTGCCTGGCCGCCCGTACCGGGAGCGCAGCAGATGATGATGCACCTGGACATCGAGGTGGACGACCTCGACAGTGCGAGCGCCCTCGCGCTCACGGCGGGCGCCGTTCTCGCCGACCACCAGCCCGAGGACGACACCCGCATCCACTTCGACCCGGCGGGCCACCCCTTCTGCCTCTGGGTGCGCACCTAGTTCTCCTACCTTCGGGTGCGCACCTGACAATGCCGCCCCGGCACACACCCCCGGCGACCGCCCCTTCCTCTCCCTCCTTGACATGCAGCCTTGAGGCTGCCTATCTTTTAGGCAGCCTCAAGGCTGCATATTTGGGATGGCAACGCATGGACGAGGTGTTCAAGGCGCTGGCCGACGTCAGTCGGCGGCGGCTGCTGGACCGGCTCAACGCCCGTGACGGGCAGACGCTGCGGGAGCTGTGCGAGGGCCTCGACATGGCCCGGCAGTCCGTCAGTAAGCATCTGGCGGTCCTGGAGGAGGCCAACCTCGTGAGCGTGGTCCGGCGCGGCCGGGAGAAGCTGCACTACCTCAACGCCGTGCCGATCAATGCCATCGCCGACCGCTGGATCAGCCAGTACGACCGCGAGCGGACGACCGCGCTCGCCGATCTCAAGACGGCATTGGAGCACGAGCCGATGGACAAGAACGAGTTCGTCTACACGACCTACATCAGGACCACCCCCGAGCGGCTGTGGCAGGCCCTCACCGATCCGGCGTTCACGCTTCGCTACTGGAAAGTGGCGCTGAAGTCCGACTGGAAGCCCGGGTCCGCGATCACCTGGGAGCAGGAGGGCGTGACCATCAGCGACCCGGAACAGGTGGTCCTCGAAGCGGAGCCCTACCGGCGGCTGGCGTACACCTGGCACACCTTCACACCCGAGTGGGCCGACTCCGTGGGGCTCGGTGGCGACGTGCTGGCGAAGCTCACCGCCGAACCCCGCTCGAAGGTCGGTTTCGACATCGAGCCGCTGGGTGAGCTGGTGAAACTGACGGTCACCCACACCGCGGCCGACCCCGGGAGCACCCTCCTGAAGATGGTCGGCGAGGGCTGGCCGCATCTCCTGTCCGGTCTCAAGACCCTTCTGGAGACCGGGGAAACGCTCCCCGAGCCGGCGGGCTGAACCCGTCGGCCGGAGGCGCGGGGCGATCGGGGTCAGTACGGCGGGCGCGGCGACAGTACATATCGCGCCATGTGGACCGGCGTGGACGCCTTGTGCCCGAGGTTGTGGGTCAGCTGCCGGGCCTCCTTGTCGGTGTCGATGGAACGGCCCTGGTCGTTGTCCTCGGACGTGAAGTGGGGCGCGGGCTCGGCCGCCTCTGCGGCTGCGGCGCCGCAGATCATCAGGGCGCCGGTCGCGGCGGCAAGGGTGACGTGACGAAGTCGCACGAAGTCATCTCCCGGTTCGGTTCAGGGGCGTTGACCAACGAACGACCCGTGCGTCCGTGGCGTGCCGCTGCGCCGATCGGGTCACCCGAATGATTGACACCCGACCCCACCGGCGCAATTCTGAGAGCGCTCTCAGCAACGCATGGCAAGGCGTTCCATCCCCAGGACCCCACCCTGTCGAGGAGGAAGAGCGTGCCCAGACAACGCAGTTGGCCGGCGGCCTTGGCGGCGGCGATCGTGCTCGCCGCGGGCTTCACGGCGACCAGCGCACCGGCACAGGCGGCGGGCTCCCCCGCACCCGCACCCGCCATGGCCGCCGTACCGGCGACGATCCCCCTGAAGATCACCAATAGTTCCGGGCGCGGTGACCCGGTCTACATCTACAACCTCGGCACCGAACTCTCGACGGGACGCCAGGGCTGGGCCGACGCCGGCGGCACCTTCCACCCCTGGCCCGCCGGCGGCAATCCGCCGACGCCCGCGCCGGACGCGTCGATCGCGGGCCCGGCGAACGGGCAGTCGCTCACGGTCCGGCTGCCCAAGTTCTCCGGCCGGATCTACTTCTCGTACGGTCAGAAGCTCGTGTTCAAGCTGACGACCGGTGGGCTCGTGCAGCCCGCGGTGCAGAATCCGACGGACCCGAACCGCGACATCCTCTTCAACTGGTCCGAGTACACACTCAATGACTCCGGTCTGTGGATCAACAGCACACAGGTCGACATGTTCTCGGCGCCCTACGCGGTCGGGGTGCAGCGAGCCGACGGTTCCACGGTCAACACCGGGCACCTCAAGCCGGGCGGGTACAACGGCTTCTACAGCGCGCTGCGCGGACAGCCCGGGGGCTGGGCGAATCTGATCCAGACCCGCTCCGACGGCACCGTACTGCGGGCGCTGGCACCCGGTCACGGCATCGAGGCGGGCGCGCTGCCGGGCACCGTCATGGACGACTACGTCAACCGGGTGTGGCAGAAGTACAGCACCCAGACGCTGACGGTGACGCCGTTCGCCAACGAGCCCAACACGAAGTACTTCGGGCGGGTCTCCGGCAACGTCATGAACTTCACCAACAGCTCGGGCGCCGTCGTCACCAGCTTCCAGAAGCCGGACTCGGACAGCATTTTCGGGTGCTACAAGCGGCTCGACGCCCCCAACGACCTGGTGCGCGGCCCGATCTCCCGCACCCTGTGCGCGGGCTTCAACCGCTCCACGCTCCTGGTCAACCCCAACCAGCCGGACACCAGTTCGGCGAACTTCTACCAGGACACGGTGACCAACCACTACGCCCGCAAGATCCACGCGCAGATGGCCGACGGCAAGGCGTACGCCTTCGCCTTCGACGACGTCGGGAACTACGAGTCCCTGGTCCACGACGGCAACCCGCAACAGGCGTACGTCACCCTCGACCCGTTCAGCTGAACGGCTCACCGGCCCGCGGTCCGGGCGGCCTGGAGCGTGCGGGGCGGAGAGGGCGTACGAAGTGGTGCGGGGCGCATTCGGTGTAGGTGGGTGCGCTTCCCGTGCGCCCCCGCCGAAACGGTGAAGTACGGAGACGTCCCGGCGGCGGTGCGTGGCGGGAACGTGATCAGTTTGTGATCTTTGGAGCAGCTGGGTCCGTGGCTCACTCACCACGGACCCGGCTGTCTCCTGTCCCCCTCCGTTGTCCCTCTCCGTACGAGGAGTCCCGTGCGTATCAGAACCGTTCTGTCGCTCGCCGCGTCGGCCGCCGCCGTGCTCACGCTCGCCGCCCCTGCCCAGGCCGCCGACAACGGCGACTACTACGTCCGTGACGCGCGGTCCGGCGCGTGCCTCACCGCCGGGGAGGGTCCGGTCGGCGGCGACCTCCGGCCGTGCGGCCCGGACACCGTGTGGTCGCTGCGCAACGAGCCCGACCGCAGCGTGCGGTTCCAGGACAAGCGGGACCCCCGCCGCTGCCTCGCGCTGTCGCCGGTTCCCCTGTTCCCGCCGCCCGTCTTCGCGGGACCGTGCGGCGAGTCGCCCGACCGGTGGAGGATCGAGGGCGAGGACGACAACAGGCCCGTCGCCCTCCGGCTCGCCGAAGACCCGGGGCTGGGCAGCCTGACCGCGCGAGGCCCCCGCGCGACGCTCGCCGGCCACGGTGAGCCCGAGTGGCTGCTCCAGCGCCTGGGCTGATGCCCGATCGCGCCGGTCCCAGCCGCCGGCCGGCGTCCTGACAGGCATCACCCCACGGCCCCGCACGTGACCGGCCAGGTCATGGGCGGGGCCGTGCCACGTCGAAGCGGTGGACCACGCCACGCACCACGTCACGTACTACGCCACGCACCACGCCACTCCACGCACCACGCCACGCTCAGCGGGTGACCGCGAACACCGTCCCGCTGTCGTTGCCGACGTAGACCGCGCCGTCCGTCGCCGCGGGTGATGAGCGGATGTCGGCGCCCGTCCGGTACGTCCACCTCGCCTCGCCCGTGGCCGCGTCGACGGCGTACAGGGTGCCGCTCTTGCAGCCGACGTAGACGGTCCCGGCCAGGACCGTCGGCGACGAGTAGACGACATTCCCCACGCGGAACTTCCAGCGCTGCCTGCCCGTCTCGGCGTCGACCGCGTACAGATGGCCGTCGTCGCTGCCGACGAACACCACACCCTCGGACACCACGGGGGACGAGCCCACACCGCCCCCGGTGGCGAAGGTCCACAGCCCGGCGCCCGTGTCGCAGTGCACGGCGTGCAGCTTGCCGTCGTAACTGCCGACGTACAGCGCCCGATCGGCCACGGCGGGCGAGGACTTGACGACGCCGCCGGTCCGGTACGTCCAGGCGCGCCGCCCGGAGGCGACATCGACCGCGTACACCCGCCGGTCGTCGCTGCCGACGTAGACCCGCCCCCAGGCGACCACCGGCGACGAGCGGATACGGCCTGTCGCGGCGAAGGCCCACTTCTGTTTCCCGGTACGGGTGGTGACGGCGTACAGGGTGCCGTCGTCGCTGCCCACGTAGACCACTCCCCCGGCGACGACCGGCGAGGAGTTGACCTCGCCCCGTGTGGTGAACTCCCAGCGCTGGTCACCGGAGTTCACGTGCACGGCGTACAGGTGGTAGTCCGCGCTGCCGACGTACGCGGTGCCCGCCGCGATCGCCGGGCAGGAGTAGACGCCGTTGCCGGTACTGAACTGCCAGCGCCGCTCGCCGGTCCGCTCGTCGAGGGCGTAGAGGCCGCCGTCCTTGCTCGCGGCGAAGACGAGACCGTCCGCGACGACGAGGGACGGGGTGACGGGGCCACCGGTGGTGTAGGTCCAACGGCGGCTGCCCGCAGGGGACTTGGTGGTTGCGCCGCCGGTGGCCGCACGGTCGCCGCCGCCTCCGTCGTCGTCGTCACGGTTCCGCAGCCACAGGACGCCGCCTCCGACGACGGCAGCCGTCCCCACGCCCGCCAGGGCGACAAGAACCCGCCGACGGTTCGGCGACCCCGCGACGGCGCGGTCAGGGCCGGTAGGGGTGAGCGACGCCGGGTCCGCGGTCGGTGTCACCGGGTCGGGGAGGGAGAGCACCGTGTCGGGGTGGGGCGCAAGGGTGCGGAGGCCGGGGGCGTTTCCGTACGGGTCCACGGTGACGGCACGCCACGGGTCCGGCCTACTCGTCCCGCCGGACCGCTCCGGCGCGGTTCCCCCGACCTGTCCGGCGCTCCGCACCGACGCGGCGACGGCGGGCGGCAGCCAGGCACCGTCCACGAAGGCGAGCGAGACCGTGTCCTGCCGCTGCGCACTGGCGAACTCGCCGAGCAGGGCGCCGACTTGGGGCCGGTGGGCGGGATCCTTGGCCAGGCAACGCGCGAGGAGTACGCGCAGGATCACGGGGACCTCGTGCAGATCGGGCTCGTGGTGCACCACGCGGTAGCCGACGCCCGCGGCCGTACCGACACCGAACGGCGGCCGTCCCGTCGCGGCGAACGCGAGCACACCGCCGAGCGCGAACACATCGGCGGGTGCTCCCGCTCCGGCCGCGGTGAGCTGTTCGGGCGCCATGAAGGCGGGCGTACCGACCACGACACCGGCGCGGGTGAGCGAACTGGAGCCCGCCGTCAGGGCGATACCGAAGTCGATGACCTTGGGCCCGTCCGGCGCGAGGAGCACATTGGACGGCTTGAGGTCGCGGTGTACGAGGCTCGCCGCGTGGATGGCCTGCAACGCCTCGGCGAGTCCCGCGCCGAGCGCCAGAACGGTCGCCGGCGGGAGCGGACCGTGCCGCTCGACGGCGTCCGCCAGGGACATCCCCGCGACATGGACGGTGGCCAGCCAGGGCGGGTCCCCGTACGGATCGGCGTCCACCACGGCCGCCGTGAACGCCCCGCTGACCGCCCGCGCCGCCTCAGCCTCCCGCGCGAACCGCCGCCGGAACTCGGGGTCTTCGGCGAGTTCGGGCCGGATCGTCTTGACCGCGACGGCACGGCCACCGGGCGAGCGCGCCAGATACACCCGCCCCATTCCGCCCGACCCGAGCCGCCCCACCACCCGATAGGGCCCCACCTGCCACGGATCCCCGCCCACTACCTCGACCACGGGCTTCCCCCTGCCCCGAAACCACGGCCTGCCCCTGCCCCGACACACGCCCCTGCCCGGCATCATGGCCCATTCAGCCACCCCACACCCCGACATTGGGGTCAAGAGTTACGCGGGGTCACCAGGCCGGACTCGTAGGCGAGGATGACGAGTTGGGCGCGGTCACGGGCGTGGAGCTTGGCCATGGCCCGGTTGACGTGGGTTTTCGCGGTGGTCGGGCTGATCACCATGCGGTCGGCGATCTGGTCGTTGGACAGGCCCCGCGCGACCAGGGCGACGGCCTCGCGTTCGCGGTTGGTCAGTTCCTCCAGCGCCGTGTCGGTACCGGTGTCGAGCGGTTGGGTGACATATCGGTTGATGAGCTTACGGGTGATCGACGGTGCGAGCAGGGCATCGCCCCGCGCGGCGACCCGTACGGCGTGCAGGAAGTCTTCCGGCACGATGTCCTTGACGAGGAATCCGGCGGCGCCGGCGCGCAGCGCGTGGAACACGTACGTGTCCAAGCCGTAGTTGGTCAGGATGACGACGTGCACCCCGGCCAGGGCCGGGTCCGCGGCGATGCGCCGGGTCGCCTCGATGCCGTCGACCACGGGCATCTGGATGTCGATGAGAGCGATGTCGGGAAGGTATTTCCTGGCCAAGGCCAGGCCCTCCTCCCCGTCGGCGGCCTCAGCCACCACCTCGATGTCGTCTTCGAGGTCGAGGAGCGCGCGGAATCCGCTGCGCAGGAGCGGTTGGTCGTCGACCAGCAGGACACGGATCATGACGTGCGGTCCACGGGGAGTTCGGCCTGGACGGTGAATCCGCCCTCGCCGCGCGGTTCGGCGCGCAGCCGACCGCCGAGGGCGGTGACGCGTTCACGCATGCCGAGCAGCCCGACGCCGGGCGCCGGGGCGGAGTCCGGGGTGGCCTTACCGTCGTCTTCGACGCGTATCGCGAGGACGTCGGGGCGGCATTCGATCCGGACCGACGCCGTGGCGGCGTCCGCGTGCCGGGCGATGTTCGTGAGCGCCTCCTGAACGATGCGATAGACGGTACGGTCCACCGCGGCCGGCACGTCGAACCGCCGTCCTTCGATCGTCAGCGTCGCGTCCAGGCCGATGCCACGGGCCCGTTCCACCAGTTCCGGGACGTGGTCGAGCCCACGCGGCGGCGTCGTGTCGTCGTCGCGCAACGCCCCCAGGGTCGCGCGCAGCTCGCGGGTCGCCTCACGGCCGGCCTCCTGGATCACCAGCAGGGCATCCGGCACCTGTTCGCCACGCTTGCGGGCCACGTGCACGGCGACTTCGGCCTGCACCTTGATGATCGAGATCTGGTGGGTGAGCGAATCGTGCAACTCCCGTGCGATGTGCAGGCGTTCCTCGTCGGCACGGTGCCGCGCGGTCTCCTCTCGGGTGCGTTCGGCCTCGTCCGCCCGCCGCTCGGCCTGCCGCAGCGCTTCCCCCGCGGCGCCGGCGGCGATCAGCCAGGCCAGTTCGAGTGCGCCCCGGGCCCGCGCGAACGCCTCGCCCGTATCGTGCAGGCCCGAGGCCAGGGCCGCGAGGGGGAGAGCCGCCAGCATGGTCACGCTCGCCGCAACGGTGACGGTGCGGTGTCCCGCTCGTACGGCCGCGTACACCGCGAACAGGTACGCGACAGCGGGCACATCGAAACCGGCCGCCTGATACCCCACCGCGCACAGCCCGGTGACGGCCAGGACGGCAACGGGCGCGCGGCGGCGCGCGGCCAGGGTCAGGCCGCCGATCGTCAGCAGTGCGTACCCGAGCAGGTCGAGGTTCGTGCCGGAGTGCTGCCCGGACAGCCCGGTGACTACCAGGATCGCCGCCACCCCGACGGCGATCGCACAGTCCGTGACACCGCTCCGTCCCCCGCTCATGCGCGCACCTTAGGCCAGATGTCCGCGCGGGCGAGTCCTGCGCGCGGACGATCGGCCGACTACCGCGCCTGCGGTACTTCCACGGCTCGTGCCGCGCCCACGGTAGCCGGATGCGGCAGCGGCGGCAGCACGGATTGCCTGCGCCCGCTGGACGACCGAGTGCGGGTCCGGCGGACATGCTCGGGCCAGGTCCAGTCGTGAACGTCCAGTCGTGGATGTCCAGTTGCAGGGGAAGAAGGAACACTCATGTCATTCGCATTCATGCTCACCGCACCGCTGGCCGCGCATGCCTCGCTCCAGCCGACCGCCGCCGATGCCTACGACATGAGCGCCGGGCGGCTCGGGGCGTTCGTGGCCGCGCTGGTGGCGCTGATCGGTGTGATCGTCGGCGGGCTGGCGCTGGCCCGCCCCGCCGGTCGCTTCGGCACGGGCTCCGGGCGCGGTGCGGCGATCGTGGCGGGGCTGATCGGCATGGCGATCGGTGGCGTGGTGGTGGCCACAGCCGACGGCGGCCTCGGCACCGGCAACGGTCTGGGCGGGGGCATCGTGGCGCTGGCCCTGGGCCTGACCGGCACTGCACTCGGCACCTTGGCCCTGAACCGCGCCCACCGCGGCGACCGGCTTCCGGGGTGAGGGAATGAGTTCGGCCACCAGCCGCCACGGCGATCTCCTCAACGGCCAACGGGCTACGGCCAATTGCCATCAGCGAGGCACAGCACAAGGGGTGGACATGCGTGTGCCCCGCGGACGGTCGGACCGCGGGGCACGAACAGCCTTCGAAGCTTCTCAGCCGCGGGCGCGTCGCTTACGCGTGGCCACCAGGATGCCGCCACCGGCCAGGACCACCGCGGCGGCGGCGCCGGCGATCACCGGGGTCGCGCTGGAGGAACCGGTCTCGGCGAGGTCACCCTGCGGAGAGGTGCTGGTCTCCGGGGCCGGGGCCGCGGAGCTGGGGGTGTCGGAACTGCTGGGAGTCTCCGAGGGCTTGGGAGTCTCCGAGGGGGTCTCCGAAGGCGTCGGTGTGTCCGACGGCTTGGGGGTCTCCGAGGGCGCGGGGCTCTCGGTCTCGCAGACGGGCGAGGTCTTCGTCTCGTCGGCCGAGAACCGGTCACCGTCACCGGCCTTGACGATCAGGCGGACCTGCGCCTCCTTGCTGTGCTCGGGGAGCTTCAGCTCCTCGTGGAACTCCTTGCCGAACTCCTTCGCCGGCAGAAGGTCCTTGCCGTCAACGGTGATGGTCACCGTGTTGGTGACCTTGTCGCTGTAGGCGGTCAGATCGACGGAGACGTCCGAGCACGTCACCGTCCAGTTGGGCGTGTGGGCGGACGCCGGAGTGGCGCACACGCCGATTCCGACGAACCCCACGGCCGCGCCCGCTATGAGAACGCCCGAGCGCTTCCACGCACGGGTGGATACCTTCATGAATCCTCCACACACAATCCGTACTTCGGGTCTGGTGCGAGCGCACAGTACTCCCCGGGCCACCATCCCCCGCACCCACCCCGCGCCTCTCGACGCACACTCGTTACCCGGGGGTTCACTGATGACTCATCAGGCGCCCACTCTCCCATGGCACTTGCACCCGAATGGACGGAACCCCGAGTTCCGGGTCCTCTTGACACCCGCGGCGGGGACGAGGAGCATCCTTGCTCGGTCATTGACAACGTTGTCCAGCATGCTGGGACGTAGTCGGACCCGGTCCGACAGCTCTCGTTCAAAAGCTCGGCAAAGACTCCTGCGATCCGGCGGCGCGGGCTTCCCGTCGCTCATGACACGAAGGGCAGGGAACGGTGTCAGACACCTTCACGCGTCGAGGACGCGCGAGACGTCGCACGTTCGGGGGCGTGGCGACGGCAGTTGTCGCGGTGCTCGGCCTCGGCCTGTCCGGCGCTCCCGCGTCGGCGGCGCCGGGCCCGGCCGCGGTCACGGATCCGGTGGCGTACGTCGATCCGCTGATCGGCACGTCGAACGCGGGCAACACCTATCCGGGAGCGGTCCGGCCGTTCGGCATGCTGGCCTGGAGTCCGCAGAACTCGCGGGGCCGGCAGATCTCGACTCCGGCGCCCGGCGGCTACCAGTACGACGCGACGCGGATCCGCGGTTTCAGCCTCACCCACCTGAACGGCGTGGGTTGTTCGGGGGCGAGCGGGGACATTCCGATCATGCCGTACGTCGGTGAGGTCGCGTCGTCCCCGTCGGCGGACGCCACCGACGCCACGTACGCGAGCGCCTTCTCGCACGCCGACGAGACCGCGCTGCCCGGCTACTACAAGGTCGGCCTGGCCAGTGGCGCCTCGGCGGAGCTGACGACGACGGAGCGCACGGGCACCGGCCGCTTCGGGTTCCCGGCGGACAAGCCGGCGAGCATGCTGCTGCGGACGTCCAACTCCGAGACGGGCAGCACCGATGCGACGGTCGAGGTCGACCCGGCGACCCGGACGGTGACGGGGTCGGTGAGCGCGGGCAACTTCTGCGGTCCGCAGAGCGCCAACAACCGGCACGACCTGTACACGCTGCACTTCACGGCCCATTTCGACCAACCCTTCCAGTCGGTGGGGACCTGGACGGACGGGACGCTTCAGCCGGGATCGACGCGGGCCAGCGGCGGTACGGGCTACGGCTCGTCCGGCAATCCGGTGGCGGGCAAGGGCTCCGGCGCGTATGTGACGTTCCCCGGCGGGACCGAGCGAGTTCAGGCCAAGGTGGCGATCTCGTATGTCACCGCGGCGAACGCTGAGGCCAATCTGCGGGCCGAGAATCCGCCACGGAAGACCTTCGATTCGGTCCGGTCGGACGCGGTGTCCGCGTGGCGCGACCAGTTGGGCAAGATCCGCGTCAGCGGTGGCTCCGACAACCGGCGCACGACGTTCTACACGGCGCTGTACCACTCGATGCTGGAGCCGACGCTCACCAGTGACGTCGACGGTCGCTATCTGGGCTCCGACCGCGAGCCGCACCGGCTGGCGCGTGGCCAGAAAGCGCAGTACGGGACGTTCTCCGGATGGGACCAGTACCGCGCGCAGGTGCAGTTGCTGGCGCTGCTGTCGCCGAGCGTTGGCAGTGACTATGCGCAGTCGCTGTTCAACTACGCCACACAGCGGGACGGCGAGTGGGACCGCTGGCTGCTCCAGAACGGCAAGACGAGTGTGATGTCCGGCGACCCGTCGGCTCCGACGGTGGCCGGTATGTACGCCTTCGGCGCCCGGGACTTCGATGTGAAGGGCGCGCTGCGGTCGCTGATCACGGCGGCGACGGTGCCGACGGCGAACGACTCGTCCAGCGCCGGATGCAATGTGGAGTGCGTGGGACAGCGCCCGGCGCTCGACCAGTATCTGGAGCTCGGTTACGTACCGGCTGACAACTGTCACTGCTGGGGCGGCGCGGCCGAGACACTGGAGGACGCGGCGGCCGATTTCGGTCTGTCGGAGCTGGCCCGGCTGACCGGTGACCGAGCCGACGCGAAGAAGTTCCTTGAGCGGTCCGGGGGTTGGACACATGTCTTCGATCCTGCGGCCACCGAGCAGGGCGGTTACATGCGGGACCGCAAGGCGGACGGCACCTGGGCGGGCTCGTTCACACCGTCCACCGGGAGCGGGTTCGTCGAGGGGAGCAGCGCCCAGTACTCGTGGATGGTGTATTCGGATGTCGCGGGCCTGGCGCGGGCGATGGGCGGGAACGAGACGGCCGTGAAGCGGCTGGATTCCTTCTTCCGTACACCGGACGGCACATTCAACTTCTCGGCGCGTGACGCCACGCGTTACGACCCGACGAACGAGCCCGACATCAACGCGCCGTACCTCTACAACTACCTGGGCGCGCCCTACAAGACACAGGAGACGGTCCGCGCCGAGTTGGACCAACTGTGGACTCACTCGCCCGGAGGGATTCCCGGGAACGACGACGCCGGGACGATGTCGTCCTGGTACGTCTTCTCGGCGCTCGGCCTGTATCCGCAGATCCCGAGCCGGGCCGAACTCGTCCTGTCGGCACCGCTGTTCCCGCGCGCGGTGATCCGTACCGGACACGGCCGGGACATCACGGTCAACGCTCCCACCGCGTCCACCGACCACCTCTACATCCAGACGCTGAAGGTCAACGGCAAGGCGTCGGACCGCCCTTGGGTGCCCGCGTCCCTCGTGTCGCGCGGCGGCACGCTCGACTACACATTGGGTACGTCGCCGAACACGTCCTGGGGCAGTGATCCGGCGGACGCCCCGCCGTCGTTCCGGGAGGGCGGGGTGCCGTTCTTCACGGGGACCACTCCGAGCGCGGTGAAGGCCGAGCCGGGCGGCGGTGCGGTGGAGTCGACGCTGAAGGTGCAGACGCTCGCGGACGAAGGGGCGACCGTGCGTTGGAGGGCCGAACCGCCGGCCGGTCTGACGGTGAGCCCGGCGGAGGGCGACCTGGCGGTGCCGGGCGCGGGCGCGGCGACCACCAAGCTCACCGTCAAAGCGAGTGAAGGGGTCGAACCCGGCTTCTACAAAGTCCCGTTGACCCTCACCACCTCGACGGGCACCGCCCTGCCGAAGACCTCGCTGGCGGTCACGGTCGCTGTCCGCGACACCGTGCTGTGGAACCTCAACAACAACGGTGTCTCCGCCGACGACACCGATCCGCAGGCCAACTTCGACGGCGGCGGCTGGAGTTACTCGGCGAAGGCCCTCGCCGACGCGGGCGCGAAACCCGGCGGCACGGTGTCATCCGGTGACTTCGCCTTCACCTGGCCCGACGTGAAGGCGGGCGACCCGGACAACATCGAGGTCGTCGGGGGCGGCCAGACCCTCGACATGACCGCGAGTTCCGAGAACGCGACCCGGCTGAGCCTGCTGGGCAGCGCGGCGAACGGCTCCACCACCGGCACGGTGACGCTGACGTACACCGACGGCACGACACGGCAGGCGACGGTCGGCTTCAGCGACTGGACGCTCGGCGGAGGCACCGAGCAGCCGTCGTTCGGGAACGTCGTCGCCGTGCACACCACATACCGGGATATCTCCGGGGGCGGTGTCGACGAGGTGGGCACGGATGTCTTCGCGACCGCGCCCATCGCCCTGGAGCCGGGCAAGCAGTTGGCGAGCGTGACACTTCCCGCGTCCACGAGCGGCGGCACGATGCATGTGTTCGCGGTGGACACCGCGTGATCCGGGGCGCCGGGGCCTGACACACGGCGGCGGTCCGCGCGTTCCCGGTCGGGACGTGCGGACCGCCGTCTTCTTCTCTGTCCGGTCGGATCACTCGGGTCAGAGCACTCCGGTGGTGAGCAGCCCGAGCAGGAGTACGCCGACGACGAGACGGTAGACGACGAAGGCGTTGAAGGAGTGCTTGGCCACGTACTTCAGCAGCCAGGCGATCGAGGCATACGCGACGCCGAAGGACACGATCGTGCCGACGACGAGGGGTGCGGCTCCGGCGCCGGAACCGAGCGCGTCCTTCAGTTCGTAGATGCCGGCGCCGGTGAGGGCCGGGATGCCGAGGAAGAAGGAGAGCCGGGTGGCGGCGACCCGGTCGAGGTCGAGCATCAGCGCGGTGGACATGGTGGCGCCGGAGCGCGAGAAGCCCGGGAAGAGCAGCGCGAGGATCTGCGAGGAGCCGACGAGCATGGCGTCCTTGAGCGAGGTGTCGTCCTCACCGCGCTTGTGCCGGCCCATCTGGTCGGCCGCCCACATGACACCGCTGCCGACGATCAGGGAACCGGCCACGACCCAGAGCGAGGCGAGCGGTCCCTGGATGAGGGGTTTGGCGGCGAGGCCGACGACGACGATCGGGATCGTCGCGTAGATCACCCACCAGGCGAACTTGTAGTCGTGGTGGTAGCGCTCGTCAGGGTCCTTGAGGCCGCGGCCCCAGGCGGTGAGGATGCGGACGATGTCCTTGAAGAAGTAGACGAGGACGGCGGCGATCGCGCCGACCTGGATGACGGCCGAGAATCCGACGACCGAGTGGTCATCGACGGGGATCCCCATCAGACCCTCCGTGATCTTCAGATGGCCGGTCGACGAGATGGGGAGAAATTCGGTCACTCCCTCGACGGCGCCGAGGATGACGGCCTGGCCGATACTGATCGCGCTCATGGCATCCAGTTCTGCTGGGTCAGTTCTGCCCGCCACAGGCCACCGATCTGCCCGGCACGGACCGCCGACTACAGGCTTGTAGACGGCGTACGTCACTGTAGACGACTCCACCGACCCTCGGGTTCCACCCGGCGCGCGCCGGGACGACCGCCACCCCCGGACAGGTCAGACCGGTACGCCGCCCACGCCCGAGCGACCGGCGGGGACCGCTTCGAGCAGCACGGTGACGCGCTCACGGACCGGCTCACCGAAGACGTCCGCGACGGCGTCGGTGATGGCGGCGATGAGACGGGCGGGCGCGTTCGGCACGTCCGGATGCGCGAAGGCGCCCTCGCGCATACCGAGGATGACGACCGGCGCGTTCTCGTCGCTGGGAACACCCCCGCTCCCCCAGCGGCCTCGCGGTACGCCGACGAGGGTGACGACCGCGACGGATCGCGCCCACTCGCCGAACACACCGGCGACGGCTTCGGTCAGGCCCGCGATGAGCTGCGGTTCGACCTTCCCGTCGAACTCCTCCTCGCGGATCTGCACGGTGAAATGCGGCATGACGGAGCCCCTTTACGATGGTGGACACGTTTACTTTGCGGGCCAAGCATCTTTGACATCAAAGCTAAATTGGGGGGTGTGGCATGTCAACCGAGGGCGACCCCCGTGCGGGCGCGGAGCCGGACGTGGACGACGACGTGGACGACGCGATCCGGGCGTTGCTGTTGCTGATGCCCCGCATGGTCGGCCGCGCCAAACGCATGCCGGTACCGGAGGAACTCCAGTCCCTGGCGCTGGCGCCCCGGCATCTGTCGCTGCTGTCGTATCTGCTGTTCGACGGGCCGATGACCGTGAACGACCTGGCGACCCGGCTGGAGGTCGCGCCGACGACGGTGAGTCTGATGGTCGGTGAGCTGAGCCGTAAGGGCGTGCTGGAGCGGCGCGAGGACGAGTCGGACCGGCGGCGTCGCATCGTCAGCATCACCGACGGGGTGCGTCCGTCGATCTCGGCATGGCTGTCACGGGGCGCCACCGCGTGGCGCCAGGCCCTCGCCCCCCTCACACCGGCCGAACGCCGCATGGTGGTGGACACGTTGCGTGCCTACGAGGAGGGCGCGGCGGAGGACGAGGGTGCCTAGAGGGGGCGCGTAACTCGTGCTCCCCCGGCACCAAGTGGCGGTGGTGACGGGGGTGGCGACCGGGTCAGGCGTCGGCGGCGGGGCGGTACGCGGCGGTCGGTGGGCCCGGGACGTCGACGTGTGCCGTGAACACCGCGCCGTCATAGGGGCCCGGGTCGGTCAGACCCACCGTCGCCGTGGTGATGTGGAGCGTGTTGCCGTGCAGGCAGACGCCGGCGGGCTGGCGTGCCGGGAGGGTCAGGACGCGGTCGCGGGTGCCGTCCGGGTGGTAGCGGTGGACGGTGCCGGTGCCCCAGACGGCCACCCACAGCGCGCCTTCGGCATCCACGGTCATACCGTCCGGGCTGCCTTCGGCGAAGGTGGCGAAGATGTCCGGTGTGCCGAGGGCGCCGGTCGCCGGGTCCACGGGGTGGCGCCGGACGATTCCCCGCGCGCTGTCGGCGAGGTACATCAGGGAGCCGTCCGCACTGAACGCCGGGCCGTTGGGCACCGTCAGCCCGGTCAGCGCCGTGCTCACCGTGCCGTCCGGATCGACCCGGTACAGCGAACCCGCCCCGGCCACGGCGTCGTACGCCATGCTGCCCGCCCAGAACCGGCCGTGCGGGTCGGCTGTGGCGTCGTTCATGCGCATACGGGCGGGCGCGTTGTCCTCGGGTCGGGCCAGCCAGGTGAGGCGGCCGTCGCGCGCCGTGCCGAGCAGGCAGATCCCGGTGCCCGCCGCCGCGATCCAGCCGCCGGGCCGTCCGGCGACCGGCGCCACCGCGCCGAGCGGGACGTCCAACTGGAGCAGTGGCCGCAGAGGTGCGGCCGGATCCGCCGGGGCGTCGAGCAGGCGTCCGGCGAGGATGTCGACGAGCACCACCCGACCGTCGACCGAGCGGATGCCTTCGCCGAGTTCGAGCCGGTCGGGCCGGAGCGCGGTGGGCGTGCCGATGGGTGCGCCGTTCGGTGTGCCGGTGGGCGTGCCGTTCGGTGTACCGGTGGGTGTGCCGTTCGGTGTACCGGTGGGTGTGCCGTTCATCGGGGGGCCTCCTCGGTCCGGCGTGCGCAGGCGCAGTGTTCCGTCACGGTGAGCCGCCATCGCACCTCGCCCGACGGCGGCACGACGGCGGCGTCCCCTGGCCCCGCGTCCGCGAGGTCGAAGACCCGGCCGAGCATCGGCTCCACACCCGTACTGCGGTACGGGCCACCCACGGGAAACCCGCCGAGATTCCGCCAGAGGGCCACCGACACCGGCTGCCCCTCGGCTTCGAGTGAGAACCGGAGCGTGCCGGTGCCGTCGTGCACACAGACCGCGCCGCCCGCCACGACGGCCCCCACTGCGGTGCTGTCGTCCGGTCCCGTGCGGTGCAGCGGGATGCCGTACGGGGTCGGCCAGGGGCCCTCGATCCAGGGCGCCCCGAACGGCCAGCGCTCGCCGACCAGTTCGGCGACCAGTCCGGCGGCCTCCGGGAAGAGCCGGGTCCGTGCTCCCTCAGCCATCCGGATCGTGGCGCCCGTCGACAGGTCGAGCAGGGCGTGCGCCGCCCAGAGGAAGCGGTAGCCGGGGTCTGCCGTGAGCCGGTACGTGACACTCGCCGCCCCGGAACCGATGGGCTCACCCGAGTCGCCCGAGGTGACGACGCGGGTGAGCCGGAAGTCAGGGCAGTCCACAGTGTCCGTGCCCCCGTCGCGTGTCCAGGCTCGTGCCCAGGCGTCCCCGTGATCCGGTGTGCCCCGCACGGTCGGGACGCACTCCTCGACCCCGCCCGCGTCGGCGAACGGATCGCCGGGTCGCACACCCGGGCGGCGCGGTTCGTCGCGCCCCCACAGCCATTCGCGGCCCGACGCCCGCAGGGACGTCCAACGCCCGCCGTGCGCCGGGTCGGTGACGATCCGTACCCCGGACTCGGTGGGTCGGCTCACCATTCCGCGAACGATCCGTCGGGATGGCGCCACACCGGGTTCCGCCACCGGTGCCCGTCCCGGTCGGCGGCCCTTACCGCCGCCTCGTCCAGCGTGACACCGAGTCCGGGCAGGTTCCCCCGCAGGGCGTGCCCGGCGACGAAGCGGAACGGCTCGGTGTCCATCAGATACGACAGCAGGTCGGCCTCCTTGTTGTAGTGGATGCCGAGGCTCTGTTCCTGGATGAGGAAGTTGGGGGTGGCGAAGGCGACTTGGAGGCTGGCAGCGAGGGCGATCGGGCCGAGCGGGCAGTGCGGGGCGAGTTCGGCGCCGTACGTCTCGGCGAGGGACGCGATGCGGTGGACCTCCGAAATGCCGCCGGCGTGCGAGAGGTCCGGCTGCGCCACGGCGATACCGGCGGTGAGGGCGGGCAGGAACTCGGCCCGCCCGTAAAGGCGTTCACCGGTGGCGATCGGCACCGGGCTCGCGGCGACCAGCTGGGGTAGCAGATGTCCCTGGTCCGGCAGGAGCGGTTCCTCCACGAACAACGGGTGCACCGGGGCGAGTTCGGCGAGGACGCGGCGGGCGGTGGCGGCGGTGAAGCGGCCGTGGAAGTCGACGGCGACATCGCGGTGCGGGCCGAGGACGTCACGCGCTGCGGCGACCCGGGCGACGACGGCGGCGGTCTCGGCGGGGGTGGTGATCCGTGAGGTGGCTCCGGCGGCGTTCATCTTGACCGCCGTGAACCCGGCCTCGACCTGCTCGGTGACCTGCTCCGTCAGCTCGGCCGGTTCGTCACCGCCGACCCAGGCGTAGACGCGCACCCGGTCACGTACCGGACCGCCGAGCAGCGCGTGCACCGGCGCGCCGTACGTCTTCCCCGCGATGTCCCACAGCGCCTGATCGAGGCCCGCGACGGCGCTGGAGAGAACGGGTCCGCCCCGGTAGAAGCCGCCCTTGGTGAGGATCTGCCAGTGGTCCTGGATGCGCAGGGGGTCCTGGCCGACGAGGTATTCGGCGAGGACGTCGACGGCGGCGCGCACGATCTCCGCGCGGCCCTCCACGACGGGCTCGCCCCAGCCGACGACACCGTCGTCGGTCTCGACGCGGCAGAACAACCAGCGCGGCGGGACGAGGAAGGTCTCGATGCGGGTGATCTTCACGAGGCGTCCGTGCCCTTCGTACGGTCGGCCGCGGCGTCGTCGCCCGACGGGTCCCCGTCCGACGGGTCGCCGCCGGCCGTCGGCTCGACCCGGTCCAGGTCCCGTACGGCCTGGTCGAGCAGGGCCCGCATGGCGGTCTCGGCGGCGTCGGGGTCCTGGGCGCGGACGGCGTTCAGGACGGACCGGTGGCTGGGTACGGGATCGTCGCTGTGGGGTGAGCTGTGGACGATGCGGTCGCGGTGGGCGAGGCCCGACTCGATGACCATCTCCATGCGTTCGAGAAGTTCGTTGTGGGTGGCGGCGAGCAGCGCGCGGTGGAAGGCGAGGTCGGCCTCGACGGCGTGCGCGGTGTCGTCGCCGCCCGCGCCCATCGCGTCGATCGCCGCCTCCAGGGCGTCGAGGTCGCTGTCGGTGCGGCGCTGCGCGGCGAGCCGTACGGCGGCGGGTTCGATGATCGAGCGGACCTCACCGAGGTTACGGAGCAGCGCGCGGTCGGCGTCGGCGGTGCTGCCGCCCTCGAACTGCCAGCGCAGGACGTCCGCGTCGAGGAGGTTCCAGTCGGCGCGGGCCCGTACGAAGGTGCCGCGTTTCTGGCGGGCGTCGACCATGCCCTTGGCGGCGAGGACCTTCAGGGACTCGCGCAGCGCCGTCAGGCTGACATCCAGTTCGCTCTGGAGTGCCACCAGGTCGAGGGTCGAGCCCTCGGGGAGCCGGCCGCTCAGTACCCGGCGGGCGAGTGCTTCCACGGTCTGGCCGTGCACACCGCGGCGGGCGTAGCGCGTCATGTCCATCTGCCTTTCGTTCTTCGGGGCCCGGAGGTCCGGTCGGTGGACCGGTCCGGGCGGGCGCTTCGGCGGCACGAGGTGGGGGTCGCCTCGGCGCGTGGGTGAGGCGGGTGGTCGGGCGGCTGATCAGGCGGGTGATCGGTGGACGGTCGTAGGAGGTCGGTGGCGGTCGGTGAGCGGTCGACGGATGGTCGGGGGTCAGGCGGAGGAGGTGACGACGCTCCAGCCGCCGTCGACGAGAAGACTCGTACCGGTGATGAAGGACGCCTCGTCGGCGGCGAGGAAGGCGATGGCCGCCGCGACCTCGTCGGGCGTGCCGAAGCGCCCGGCCGCGGTCTGGGCGACGCTGCGCTCCCGGTCGTCGTCGGCCACCCGGTCCCAGGCGGCGGTGAGCACGGGTCCGGGCAGTACGGCGTTGACGCGGACCTCGGGCCCGTACTCGACGGCGAGTTGTCCGCACAGCGAGAGCAGCGCTCCCTTGGACGCGGCGTAGGCGGGGTGTCCGGGGATGCCCCGGTGGGCGTGGACCGACGAGGTGAGGACGACGGCGCCCCGGTGTGCGCGCAGGTCGGGCAGCGCGGCGCGGAAGCCGAGGAAGCCGCCGGTGAGGTTGACCGCGAGTTGCCGCTGCCAGGACTCCAGGGTCATCTCGTGCGCGGGGGCGACGTCGACGGTGTAGGCGTTGCTGACCAGGACCCCGATCGCGCCGAAGGTGTGCGCGGCGTCGACCACGCGGGTCCAGTCCGCGTCGGCGGAGACGTCGGCGGACATGAAGAGGGCCCGGCCGCCGTCCTCGCCGATCCGTCGCGCGGTCTCCTTGCCGCGTGCCTCGTCGATGTCGGCGAGGACGACGGCGGCGCCTTCCGCGGCGAGGCGTACGGCGGTGGCGGCTCCGATGCCGGAGGCCGCACCGGTGACCACGGCGACGCGGTCGGTGAAGCGTGCGCCTGGCCGTCCTGCGGGGTGGTTCATGGTCGGGTCGACTCCTCGGGGTCCGTGGTGGCACGGCCGCGGTGCGGGCGGGGTGCCGGGGTCAATTCTGCGGGGCGTGCGGGGCTTTCGCTCGGCCGGCCGCGGGGCCGGTGCTCGGCTGATGCCGCGTCAGGCCCCTGTGCGGCACCGGCTGTCGGCGGCCGGTCGCTACTGCCGCATGAGCACCACCAGCTCCGCGTCGTGGTCGGCGGTCCAGGCGAACGGCAGCCCGGCGTACAGCAGATGGGCCCCGCTGTAGGTGACTGAGGTGGCCTGATCGATGTAGCGGGCCTCGGGCGGCAGGCCGCGCAGCCGGAGCCGGGCGGGGCGCCCCGGGACGAGGGGCGCGCCGTCCAGCCGGCCGGTACCGAGCGCGGTGACGACGACCCGGGCGCCGTCCCCGGACACGTACTGGACGCCGAAAGACGGGTCGTCGGGGGTGCCCAGGAGATGGGCCTCACCCCGGTGGATCACATCGCGGACATCCTTGTACAGGGCGATCCACCCGGTGGCCTCGGCCCGCTGCTCGGGTGTCCAGTGCCGCAGGTCGGCGCCGACGCCGAGGACGCCGGACATGGCGTTGACGAAGCGGAAGGCGAGGGAACGGGGCCTGGGGTCGAAGAGGCCGGGCGCGTCGGTGACCCAGGAACTCATCAGGTGCGGCGCGTGGGCGTGCAGGAAACCGTACTGGGTGCTGAGACGGTCCAGGGGCGCGGTGTTGTCGCTGGGCCAGACCACGTCGGTACGGGCGATCGTGGCGTGCTCGATCCGGGCGCCGCCGCCCGCGCAGCCCTCCACGGTGACCTCGGGGTGCGCGGTGCGGAGGTGGTCGAGGACGCGCAGATACCCGGCGACGTGCTCGGCGTCGAGGTCGACGCGTTCGGCGGGTCCCGCGCCGGGCCGGCCGCGCTCGGTGGGCGGCCGGTTCATGTCCCACTTGAGGTAGGTGACGGCGTGCTCGGTGAGGAGCCGGTTCAGGGTGGCGATGACGAAGTCCTGGACGTCCTCGCGGCCGAGGTCGAGGAGGAGTTGGTTGCGGACGAGCCGGGTGGGCCTGCCCTCGACGCGGTAGACCCAGTCGGGGTGCTCGCGGTGCAGTCGGCTGCCGGGGCTCACCGCCTCGGGTTCCACCCAGAGGCCGAAGTCCAGGCCGAGGGAGCATACTTCGTCGATGAAGTGGTCGAATCCCTGCGGGAAGGCCGCCGGTTCGGGGTACCAGTCGCCGAGGCCGCCGGTGTCGTCGTGGCGCCCGGTGAACCAGCCGTCGTCCACGACGAACAGTTCCGCGCCGATCTCCGCGGCGATCTTGGCGAGGTCGAGCTGTCCCGCCGCGGCGACGTCGAATCCGGTCGCCTCCCAGGAGTTGTAGAGGACCTTGCGGGTGCGCTCCAGCCGGGCTCCGGCGATGCGGCGGTCGTAGCGGTGCCAGACCCGGGCCAGTCCGTCGAGCCCTTCGGCGCTGTAGGCGCAGGCCAGGCGAGGGGTGGTGAGGGTGGCGCCGGGGGCGAGGAGGACGGCGCCCTCGTGCGGGACGCGTCCGGCGCGGACCCGGACCGTGCCGCCGGGTTCCGCGTCGGCGGTGATGTGCCAGTTGCCCGACCACTCCAGGGCGATGCCGTACGTCGGGACAGGGCCGGGACCGGTGTCCGCGCCGGTGTCGGCGGCGTCCTGCACGGCGAGCCAGGGCACGTAGGCGTGGCCCGGCGCTCCCTGGGTGCTGCCCATAGTGAAGCCGCCCCGGACCAGGTCGAGCCGGGTGAGCTGGAACTCCTGCGACCACTGTCCGGTGAGGTAGGTGAGCCGGGCGCCGCCCGTGACGGGGACGGTGACGGCGGCCGAGTCGAGGTGTTCCAGGCGCAGTTCGGTCGTGCCGGTGCAGGTCAGCTCGGTCCAGCGCAGGACGACGTCGGTGTCCGGGACGGTCTCGTAGCAGAGGGTGACGCGCAGCCCGATGACGTCGTCGTCGAAGACGAGCCGCAGGGTGCCGTCGCCCTCGACGGCCTCCGTGAACGTCCACCACACGCCGGCTTCCGTGCCGGGCCGCCGGGCGGTCAGCTCCGCGCCGTTGAACGGCCGCAGCCCTCGCGGCAGATACTCGGCCGGGGCGAGGTCGGCGGGGACGATGTAGTGGGTGCGGCGGGACCAGTCGAGCGGGGACGGGCCGGTCTCGACGCCGTGCGGTCCCCAGGAGTGCAGTTCGGCCCAGGGACCGTCGTCGGCGAGGCGGACGGTGTAGCTCGTGTGCTCCGTCCGCAGGGTCCAGAGGCGGTGCGCGGTCACTTGACTGCTCCCAGGTTGAGGCCGGCCACGAAGTGGCGCTGGAACCGGAGGAAGACGGCCACCGTCGGGGCCGCCGCGATGACGGAACCCGCCGCGATCACGTTCCACATGGACACGTACTGGCCCTGAAGTCCGATGAGGGCGGCGGTGATCGGCATCTTCTCGTCGCTGCGCAGGACGGTGATGGCCCACAGCAAATCGTTGAAGATCCAGGTGAAGGAGAGCGCGCTGAGCGCGGCGAGCGCGGGCCGGGTCAGCGGCAGGATGATCCGCCAGAAGATCTGCCAGGGGCTCGCGCCGTCGATGACGGCGGCCTGCTGGATCTCGTCGGGGATGGACCGCATGAAGCCGTGCAGCACGAACACGTAGAACCCGACGCCGAAGCCGATCTGTACGCCGATCAGCGCGGGCAATGTGTCGTGGATGCCCATGAGTTCGCTGAGCTTGGACACCGGGATGAGCAGGATCTGCGGGGGCAGCAGATTGCCGCCGAGCATCAGCAGGAGCAGCGCCCGGCGCAGCGGGAGGGCGTAGCGGCTCAGGGCGAACGCGGCCATCGCGGCGAGCGCGAGGGTGGCGATCACGCAGGGCACCGTCACGATCAGGCTGTTGATCAGGGCGCGCTGCTGGCCGCCGTCGACCCATGCCTGCCGGAAGTTGTCCAGCGTGAAGGAGTGCGGCAGGCTGCCGAGGCCGTGCGCGGCGATGTCGTCGAAGGACCGCAGGCTGGTGACGAGGACCAGGGCGATCGGCAGCAGCCACAGCACGGCGAGGGTGCCCGCGCCCAGATGGAAGCCGGCGGTGGCCGCGCGGCGTCTGCGCAGCGCGGTGGCGTTGGCCTTCGCGGTGGCCGTCGAGCGGGCGCTCGCGGTCGGGGTGTCGGCGGTGGACTGGGTGGCGCTCATCGGTCGGCCTCCCGGAAGGCGCGGACGAGATAGGAGGCGATGACGCCGAAGGCCAGCACGAAGATGACGACGGCCAGGGCCGATCCGTAGCCGAGGCGCAGGGACTGGAAGGCCGTCGAGTACATATAGGTGCTGAGCAGTTCGGAGGAGTGGTAGGGGCCGCCGCGGGTCAGCGACCACACCACGTCGAAGGAGCGCAGTGAGTCGATCACGATGACGGACAGGACGACCGCGTTGACGCTGCTCAGCTGGGGCAGCGTGACATGCCGGAACTGCTGCCAGCGAGTTGCGCCGTCGACCTTGGCCGCCTCGTACAGCATCGGGTCGATGCCCTTGAGTCCGGCGACGTAGAGGACCATCACATAGCCGATCTGGCGCCAGAGGGCGGGCACGATCACGGCGTACAGGGCGGTGTCCTGGTCGGCGAGCCAGGCGTGGCGGAGGCTGTCGAGGCCGACGGAGCCGAGCAGTTGGTTGAGGACACCGTCGGGCTGGTAGATCGCCTGCCAGACCAGGGCGGTGGCGACGAGCGAGAAGACGACAGGCAGGAACAGGGCGGCGCGGTAGAAGCCGACGCCCCGCCGCTCCTGTTGCAGGAGCAGGGCGGCGCCGAGGCCGAGGACGGCGGAAAGACCGCCGAACAGGACCAGCCACAGGACGGTGTTGACGAGGGACGTCCCGAAGACGCTGTCGCCCGCCATCTCGCGGTAGTTGTCGAGACCGACGAAGGTCGGCGGTGACACCCCGTCCCACCGGGTGAGCGAGAGGTAGAAGCCCTGGAGCGCGGGCCAGAACACCCAGACCGCCTCGAACAGCACCGGGATCAGGACGAACGCCAGGACGACGGGCGGTACCCGGCTCGCGCTCCCCCGGCGCCGCCGCGGCGGGCGCGGCGGCGCGGGCGCCGCACGTTCGGGGGCGGTCAGCACGGCCACCTCACGACCCCCAGATCTTCTCGGCGTCCCGCTGCCAGTCACGGAGGATCGAGTCGACGGAGGACGGCTTGGCGAAGAACTGGATGAGGGCGTTGTCCGCGGTGGGCTGGAGCGCGTCGCTGGAATCGCGGTTGAAGAACTGGGTGATCTCGGCGGCCTCGGCGACATGCGCCCGGCCCTTCTTGACCAGGTCGGTACCGCTGTCCTTGGCGTCGGGGTGACACGGGATGGCGGTGCCCGAGGACCCCTTGACGTAGATCTCCTGTGCCTCGGCGGTCGCCAGATAGCGGAGGAAGTCCTTGACGCCGTCGGTGCGTCCGGTGCGGGCGCTCGCGAAGTAGCCGTCCGTGGGCGCCTCTTCGGCGAGCGGGACCTTGGCGTCGATCACCGGGAAGCGGAAGAAGTCGATGTCGTCGAGGGCGTTCTTGGGCGCGGAGTCGGCGAAGAAGGTGCCGATCAGCATCATGCCGGTGCGGCCCTGGAGCAGTGAGGTCGTCGCGTCCTGGAAGGGGATCGCGGTGCCGTTCGGGTCGAAGTACGGCAGGACCTCCTTCCAGCGGTCGAAGACCTTGCGGACCTCCGGGTCGTCGAAGCGGTGCTTGCCGGCGAGCAGATCGCGGTGGTAGGCGGCGCCGTTGACGCGTATGTCGAGGTAGTCGAACCAGGCGGACGCGACCCAGGCGGTGTTGCCTCCGGCGCCGAGCCCGATCGGCGCGACTCCCTTGCTCTTGAGCTTGTCGCACAGGTCGAGGAACTCGTCCCAGGTCTTGGGCGCCTTGACGCCCCACTTCGCGAAGTGGGACTTCCGGTAGAACATGCCCCACCAGTAGTAGGTGGTGGGCACGAAGACCTTCTTGCCGGAACCCGCCGTGCACAGGGAGTTCAGTGCCTTCGAGTACTTCTTCAGATCGGGCGACTGCCATACGTCGTCGAGCGTGAGGAGCAGGTCCTTCTTGGCGTACGAGTCGGCGACCGAGCCGGGGTACCAGGTGTACACGTCCGGCGGGTTGGCCGAGGTGAGATACGTCGGCAGCTGGGTGCGGAAGGTCTCCGACGCCACGGTGTTGAGCGTGGCCGTGCCCTCGCCGCGCTTGCCGTAGGCGGCGACCAGGTCCCGCATCGCGTTCTTCGCCTGGGGCGACGAGAGGTTGGACTGGAGGGTCACCGCTCCCTTGGACGACGTCTTGCCGCCGGAGGTGGAGGTGACGCAGCCGCTCATCAGTGCCGCCGTCCCCACGGCGCCGAATCCGGTGAGCACACGTCGGCGGCTGAGGTGATTGCTGTTCATGGAGGACTCCCTGTGGGTCCGCGCGGCGGGGGCCCGGCCCCCTGGCTGGCCGGGCCCTTGTCGCGGCGGATCAAGACTCGCGTGGCCCATCAGCCACGTCAAGGTTAATTACTAATTTATCTTTACGAGGTGTACGGATCCTCGTCGCTGCGAGGTGTACGAACCGTTGGCTGTGCGAGGCGTACGAGCCGTTGACCTAGGCGAGGCGCACGAACCGCACGAGACCGTCCACGCCCCGGTACACCGCGTCGACCGTCCCGTCCGGACCGGCGACCGCGCCAAGTGCCCCGCGCAGTGCGGCACTCGGGAACTCCTGCCGCTTCGTCCAGCCCGCCCAGGAGCCGTCGCGGTATGTCCGCTGCCAGAGCGTGTAGTCGGCGGCGCGCGCGTACAGCCGTACCGTGTCCCCGGCCGTGACCAGGGTCGGGGAGCCGCCGATGGTGCCGCCGAGCGATGTCCACGCGGACCAGGTGCCGTCGGTGTCCCGGACGCGTTCCCACACGGCGTCCGCCGCGGTGCGCACGGCGACATGGACACGGCCCCGGTCGTCCTGGACGGCGGAGGGCCTGCCGTAGACGGGCCTGTCCTCCGGTGCCCCGATGGACGACCAGGCCGAGGACGGTCCGCGGGTCACGATCCGCCCGTCGGCGCCGCGCGCGAACAGGGTCCAGTGCCCGGGGTCGGTGAAGGCCACGGTCGGCGCGTCGGTGAGTCGGCCGCCGAGCCGTTGCCAGTCGCCCCAGCGGCCGGCGGTGAGCGTGCGCCGGTAGGCGGCCGAGTCGGTGCCGCGCACGAACACGTCGATCCGGCCGCCCGGCGACGCGTACGCGGCGGGCTGGCCGAGGATCCGGCCACCGGTCGGACCGCCCAGGTCGCGGGTGCGTCCGGAGGCGTGCTGGACCAGGGAGCCGCGCGGGCCCCGCAGGAAGGTGACGGGACCGGTGTCCGCGCGCACCACGGCGGGACTCGCAGTAGCGCTGACTCCGAGCGAGGTGCCCGGCGCGTGGTCCTGACCGGTCAGCCGCAGGAACGCGGTGCCGTGCGCGGGGACGGTCACGGTGTACGAGCCGGTGTGCGTGCCCCGGTCCGCGCGTGCCCTCAGGTCCCGGACCCGGACGGGACCGGTGAGCGCCGCGTCGGCGAAGGTCACCGTGCGTTCGATGGCCCGGTCGGAGCGGTTGAGCAGGACGACGGCCCGGCGTCCGTCGCCGCTGAGCACCTTGCTGTAGACGTCACCGTCGACGTCGGTCGCGACCCGGACGCCCTGGACGGCCAGGGGGTCCTGGTCGACGGCGATGATCTCCGGGTTGCGCAGCGTGCCGATCATCGACGCGGGCAGTTCGCGCGGGTCGGAGCCGAGGACGAGCGGGGATCCCATGACGGCCCACATCACGAACTGGGTCGTCGACTCCTCCTCGGTCAACTCATAGGTGCCGTCGGAGAGTTTGCGCATCGGGATGAGGTAGTCGGGGTCGTTGTAGCGGCCGGGTCCCTGGGCCTCGGGGTGCCAGGCGTTGGCGTCCATGTTGCGCAGCACGTTGGGCCACTGACCGGGGGTCGGGTTGCCCCAGGCGATGTCGGTGCCGGTGCGCCAGGAGTCGGCGGTCGTCGGACCGTAGACGTAGGTGTTGTGGGCGTCCTGCTCCGGGGTGTGCGGCAGGCCCCAGTCGTCGGTCAGCGGATTGCACAGGTTGAGCAGCATCCGGCGCCCCGATGTGGCGACGGCGGCGCTGAACTCCCTGAAGGCGGGCTCCGGATCGAGTTCGGCGGTGATCCCGCAGAGGAAGTCGACCTTGATCGCGTCGATCTTCCAGTCCGCGAACTGCCGCGCGTCCTCGGTGTAGTGGCCACGGCTGCCGATACCGCAGCTTTTGCCGCCGTCGTAGGTACCGGCGTCGGTGTAGATACCGGCCTTGAGGCCCTTCTTGTGCAGATACGTCACGAGGGCGGGGATGCCCGAGGGGAAGCGGTCCGGGTGCGCGGTGAGCCGGCCCTCGGCGTCGCGCGGGGTGTCGGCCTGCCAGCCGCCGTCGAGCCAGACGATGTCGTATCCGCTGTCCCGCAGCCCGCTGCTGACGATGCGGTCCGCGATGCTCCTGACCTCGGACTCGGTCGGTGCGCCGAGCCCGTAGTAGGTGTTCCAGCCCATGTACGGCGTCGGGGCCAGACCGCTGTCGTAGTACGCGGGGGCGCCCTGGTCGTCGGCGCCGCCGTCCGCCGTGGGTGCGGCCGACGCCGGGGCGGCGGTCGCGGGTGCGGCGGTCGCGGCGAGGGCCAGCGCTGCGACGAGGACGCCGGCGCGGCGGGCGGACCGGGCGGCGGACCGGCCTACGGTCCCGCGTCGTGTGGTGGAGACGGCGCCTGGTGGTGTGTCGGGTGGAGGTGAAGCCACGTGGATCTCCCGGATGTTGGGGTCACGAGTGGGGTCGGCGACGACTGTGGCGTCCCGCTCATCCGGTGTCAATAATTATTCCTAATTTATTCAAACAAGCACGCTGCCCCGGTCCCCGGACTTCCCTTCACCCCACCGCGCGCTGTACAACTTGTCCGCCCCGCCTCTCTCGACCGATCCCCGATCTCCCCGATCTCCCGGAGCCCCGATGCCCGACACCCGCCCCTGGACGTACGAGCCCGTGAAGGTGGGCCTGGTGGGAGCGGGACCGTGGGCCCGCGCGGCACACGCGCCGATGCTGGCGGCCGGTCCGGAGACGGAGTTGACCGCGGTATGGGCACGCAGGCCCGACGCGGCGCTGGAGTTGGCGACGGCGTACGGCGCGGCGGTCGCCGGTTCGTTCGACGAACTGCTTGACCGCTGTGAGGCCGTGGCGTTCGCGGTGCCGCCCGATGTCCAGGCGGAGTTGGCCGTACGGGCGGCGAAGGCGGGTCGGGCCCTGCTCCTGGAGAAGCCGCTCGGCCTGGATCTGGCGGCGGCCCGGCGCGTGGCCGAAGCGGCCGGGGACGCGGGCGTCGTCACACAACTCGTCCTCACCAACCGGTATCTCCCCGAGACCCGCCGCTTCCTGGCCGCCGCCCGGGAGAGGGACGTACTCGGCGCCCGCGCCTGCTGTCTGCACGGGGCCTTCCTCGGCGGCGACTTCGCGACGCCCTGGCGTCTGGAGCACGGCGCCGTGCTGGACCTCGGTCCGCATCTGCTCGACCTGCTCGACGCGTCGGTCGGCCCGATCGTCTCGCTGCGCGCGACCGGAGACCCGCGCCGCTGGGTGGAGTTGACCTGCGAGCACGAGAACGGCGCGATCAGTCAGGCGTCGCTCTCCGGCGCCGTGGCCCTGCCCGAGGGCCGTACTCGCGTCGAACTCTTCGGCCAGGGGCCCGAGTTGGTCTTCGACGCGGCCGGGCTCGACCACTCCGTGTGCTGGCCGACGCTGCGCGGGGAGTTCGGCACGGCGGTACGGACCGGGGTCTCCTCGGATGTGGATGTGCGCCGGGGACTGCGGCTCCAGGAACTGCTGGCGATGGCCTGACCCGGCGCCGACCGGAAGTTCAGCGCCGTTCGAGTACCCCCCGTACGAACGCGGCCTGCCCCACATGCTGGAGGTCGTCGCCGATCACGCTCACCAGTCGCACTCCCAGCGTGACCGGCGGTGACCAGCCCTCGTCCACGACCTTGTCGAGGTCGTCCTCGCCGAGACCGCGCACGAAGGCGACGGTCTGGTCGTGGACGGCGTCGTAGTAGTCGAGGAGCAGATCGCCCGACGCCACCCGCATCCGGCCGACCTGCCTGCTGGACTGCCCGTACCCGGTGGCCCGCTTCGCGTACGGCAGGTCGAAGCGGCTCGACCAGCCCTGGCCGATCCACACCTGTTCGAGCCCGGCGGCGTCGGCCACATGGTCGTCCTGCACCCGGGTCAGATGCCAGACGAGCCAGGCCACGGAGTTCGCGTCGGGGTCGACGCGCGCGTTCAGGTCCTCGGGCGAGAGCCCCTCGACGACGGCGTGCACCTCCTCCTGGATGCGGTTGTAGCCGTCCACCAGCACTTCTGCGCCGTTCATACGAGGTCCCTGTCTGTCGTCGTTTCTCGTCGTCCGCCGTCGCCCGCCACAGGCGCGCGCACTCGCGCCCCTCGAAGCTCAGTTCTAGAGTGACGCATATCACGTTCGAACGACTGACGACCCTCGCCCTGTCCTCCGGAGGGCACACATGACACGTATTTCGGTGACAGTGGACGGCACGGCCTACGAGGACGACGTGGAGCCCCGGCTGCTGCTCGTCCACTATCTGCGGGACCGGCTGGGCATCACCGGCACCCCGATCGGCTGCGACACCAGCAACTGCGGGGCCTGCACGGTCGACCTCGACGGGGAGAGCGTCAAGAGCTGCTCCGTCCTGGCGGTGCAGGCCGACGGCTGTGCGGTGACCACGATCCAGGGGCTGGCCACGAACGGTGTGCGCGATCCGCTCCAGCGGACGTTCCACGAACAGCACGCCCTCCAGTGCGGCTACTGCACCCCCGGCATGATCATGGCGGCCCGGGACCTGCTCAAGGAGAACCCCGACCCGTCGCCCGAAGAGGTCCGTACGGCCCTGGAGGGCAATCTCTGCCGGTGCACCGGCTACCAGAACATCGTCCGCGCGGTCCTGGCAGCCGCCGGCGCCGCCGGGACCGCTTCCGGGCAGGAGACCCCGGCCGAGGAGGAGGCGGCGGTATGACCGACCAGCTCACCGACCGGACACCCGGGCGCGAGGACGGCGAGGTCGGCCGCTCACGGCTGCGCAAGGAGGACGCCCGCCTCGTCACGGGCCAGACGAACTGGACCGACAACATCACCGTCGCCGGACTGCTCCATCTGGCGATCCTGCGCAGCCCCATGGCACACGCCCGCATCGACCGTGTCGACGTGACGCCGGCCCTGGAGCGGCCGGGTGTCGTGGCCGCGTTCACCGGCCGTGACCTCGCCGAAGGGCTGGGCTCGCTGCCGTGTGCCTGGCCGGTGACCGAGGACATCGTGCTGCCCGACCATCCGCCGGTCGCCGTGGACGAGGTGCGGTACGCGGGCGACCCGGTCGCGGTGGTCGTCGCCCGGGACCGGTACGCGGCGGCCGACGCGCTGGAGGCCGTCGAGGTCGACTACACCCCGCTGGACCCCGTACTCGACCTGGAGGCCGCGCTCGCCGACGGCTCCCCGCTGGTCCATACGGACAAGGGCACCAACCGCTGCTACGACTGGCCGCTCGCCACCGGCGAGGACTACGCGACCGTACGGGCACGGGCCGACGTCGTGGTCCGCCGCCGTTTCCTGCAACAGCGCCTCATCCCCAACCCGATGGAACCCCGGGCCGTCGTGGTGACCCCGCTGGCCGCGTCCGCCGAGTACACGGTCTACTCGGCGACCCAGATCCCGCACGTACTGCGGGTGATGCTGTCCGTGGTCACGGGCGTCCCCGAGCAGAAGCTGCGGATCGTCGCGCCCGATGTCGGCGGCGGCTTCGGCTCCAAGCTCCAGGTGTACGGCGAGGAGGCCCTCGCCCTGGCCGTCGCCCGGCGGCTCGGACGGCCCGTGAAGTGGACCGAGTCCCGTTCGGAGAACTACCTCGCCACGCACCACGGGCGCGGTCAGATCCAGGACGTGGAGATCGCCGCGAACCGCGACGGCAAGCTGCTCGGCCTGAAGGTGGACCTGCTGGCCGACATGGGCGCGTATCTGATGCTGGTCACGCCGGGCATCCCGATCCTCGGCGCCTTCATGTATCCGGGCATCTACAAGATGGACGCGTACTCCTTCCACTGCACCGGTGTCTTCACCACCCGCACACCCACCGACGCCTACCGGGGCGCGGGCCGTCCGGAGGCGACCTTCGCGATCGAGCGGATCATGGACGAGCTGGCCGCCGAACTCGGCCTGGATCCGGTGGAGTTGCGGCGCCGCAACTGGATCGGGCACAACGAGTTCCCGTACACCGCCATCGCCGGACTGACCTATGACAGCGGGAACTACGAGGCGGCGACGGACAAGGCGCTCGCCCTGTTCGGGTACGACGACCTGCGCGCCGAGCAGGAGCGGCGCCGCGCGGCCGACGACCCGGTACGGCTCGGCATCGGAGTGTCCACGTACAC
Organism: Streptomyces sp. NPDC058001; assembly: GCF_042886315.1. Lineage (NCBI taxonomy): Bacteria > Bacillati > Actinomycetota > Actinomycetes > Kitasatosporales > Streptomycetaceae > Streptomyces > Streptomyces sp. NPDC058001. The sequence goes on along the minus strand of NZ_JBHVQT010000020.1, from coordinate 97,018 downwards.
GGAGATGTGCGGGCTCGCGCCGAGCCGGGTACTGCGGGATCTGCGGTACGCGGCCGGTGGCTGGGAGGCGGCGAGTATCCGGATGCTGCCCACCGGCAAGGTCGAGGTGGTCACGGGCACCAGTCCGCACGGGCAGGGGCATGTGACCTGCTGGAGCCAGATCGCCGCCGATGTGCTCGGGGTGCCTTTCGAGGACGTCGAGGTCCTGCACGGGGACACCAAGTCGGCGCCGCAGGGCATGGACACCTACGGCTCGCGGTCGCTCGTCGTCGGGGGTACGGCGGTGCACCAGGCGGCGAGGAAGGTGGTCGACAAGGCCCGCAAGGTCGCCGCGCACCTGCTGGAGGCGAACGAGAACGACCTCGACTTCACCGACGGTGTGTTCTCCGTGAAGGGCTCGCCGGAGGCGCGCAGGACGATCCAGGAGGTCGCGTTCGAGACGTTCTCCTCGCACGACCTGCCCGACGGCATGGAGCCCACCATCAACGCGGAACACCTGGTGGACCCGGACAACTTCTCGTATCCGCACGGCACCCATCTGTGCGCGGTCGAGATCGACACCGAGACGGGCCGTACGGCGATCCGCTCCTATGTGAGCGTGGACGACGTGGGCCGCGTCATCAACCCGATGATCGTCGAGGGGCAGGTGCACGGAGGCGTCGCGCAGGGCATCGCGCAGGCGCTGTACGAGGAGGCGGTCTACGACGACCAGGGCAGTCTGGTCTCCGGCACGATGGCGGACTATCTGGTGCCGTCGGCGGCGGACCTGCCCGAATTCGTCACGGACCGCACCGAGACCCCGGCGACCTCGAATCCCCTCGGCGTGAAGGGAGTCGGCGAGTCCGGCACGATCGCGTCGACACCGGCCGTGGTCAACGCGATCATCGACGCGCTGCGTCCGCTGGGCGTCACCGATGTGCCGATGCCGTGCACCCCCGAGCGCGTCTGGCGTGCCGTACGCGACGCGCGGGCGGCGGGCGCGGCGACGGCCGAGGAAGGTGCGTCATGATTCCCGCCGCGTTCGACTACGCCCGCCCATCGTCGGTGGACGAGGCCGTCCGGACCCTGGCGGACGCCGGGGACGAGGCGAAGGTCCTGGCCGGCGGGCAGAGCCTGCTGCCGCTGCTGCGGATGCGGCTCGCCTTCCCGGAACTCGTCGTGGACGTGGGTCGTATCCCCGCCCTGCGCGGGGTGCGCGAGGACGGCGACGCCCTGGTCATCGGCGCGCTCACCACACACCACGACGTCCTCCACGACCCGTTGGTACGCCGGTACGCGGGGCTGCTCGCCGCCGCGACCGCGACGGTCGCGGACCCGGCGGTACGCCATCGGGGCACCCTCGGCGGGTCCCTCGCGCACGCCGACCCGGCCGGAGACCTGCCCGCCGTGGCGCTCGCCCTGGACGCCGGGATGGTGGCGGCAGGACCCGGTGGGCGCCGGACGATTCCCGCGCGGGACTTCTTCGCGGACTACCTCCGAACGGCGCTGCGCCCCGACGAACTCCTCGTGGAGGTACGGGTACCGAAGGCGGACGGCTGGGGCTTCCACTACGAGAAGTTCCAACGGGTCGCGCAGGCGTGGGCGATCGTCGGTGTGGCAGCCCTGGTGCGCCGCGACGACGGGCACATCGCCGAGGCGCGGATCGGTCTCACCAACATGGGCTCGACCCCGCTGCGGGCCACGGCGACCGAGGCCGCGCTGCGGGGCGCGGACCCGGACGGCACGGAGATCGCGAGGGCGGCCGAACGGGCCGCCGACGGCACGTCACCGCCCACGGACCTGTCGGGCTCGGCCGAGTACCGCGGGCATCTCGCCCGGGTGCTGACCCGGCGCGCGGTGCGGGCGGCGGCCGGGCCGACGTGACGGGAGCCGTACGGATGCCCGGCGGGGGTGCTGAAGGGGGCCTGGGTGACGGAGGTATGGGTGACGGCGGTCTGGGGCCTCAGGCGCTGCGGGTCCGTCTGGAGGACACCGGGTACCTGGTCGACGACGGGCTGGCCATCGCCTGCTTCCTCGCGCTGAAACTCCACCGGCCGATCTTCTGCGAGGGCGACGCGGGCGTCGGCAAGACGGCACTCGCCTCCGCGCTCGCCGAGGTCCTTCACGCGCCGCTGATCCGTCTCCAGTGCTACGAGGGCATCGACGCCTCGCAGGCCCTGTACGACTGGGACTTCCCCCGGCAACTTCTGCATCTGCGGGCCGCCGAGGCCGCCGGAGTCACCGACGCGGACCGCCTTGAGGGCGAGTTGTACGACCGGCGGTTCCTGATCGCCCGGCCGCTGCTCCAGGCGCTGGAGACCCATCCGTCGGTGCTGCTCGTGGATGAAGTGGACCGCGCGGACGACGAGTTCGAGGCGTTCCTCCTGGAGCTGCTGTCCGAGTACACGGTGACGATCCCGGAGCTGGGCACCCTACGCGCCGGGACCCCGCCCGTCGTGGTGCTCACCTCGAACCGGACCCGCGAAGTGCACGACGCGCTGAAGCGGCGCTGCCTCTACCACTGGTTCGAGCACCCGGACTTCGCCCGTGAACTCGCCATCGTCCGGGGCCGGTTGCCGGGGGTCGCGGCGCGCCTCGCCGAGCAGGTGACGGCGGTGGTGCAGGCGTTGCGCGGCGAGGATCTGCTGAAGCCGCCAGGGGTCGCCGAGACCATCGACTGGGCCGAGGCCCTGGACGCGCTCGGCGCGACCGAGGTCGACGCGGACCTCGCGGTGGCCACGCTCGGCTCGGTGCTGAAGTACCGCGAGGACGCCGAACGGGCCCGGTCCCTCGATCTGACAGCGATCCTCGCGGCCCGGGGAGTGTGAGCGCGATGACGACGGTCGACGCCCCGGCGGTCCTGGTGGGTTTCGCCCGCGCGCTGCGCGCGGCCGGGGTCGACGCGGGCCCGGACCGGGTACAGACGTTCCTGCGCGCGCTCGCCGAACTGGGCGCCGGACCCCGCGCGACCGTGTACTGGGCGGGGCGCCTCACGCTCTGCGGCAGCAGGGACGACCTGGAGCGCTACGACCGCGTGTTCACGGCGTACTTCGAGGGCGCCCCGGGGCCGCGCACCCGCACGCGATCCCCTGCGGCGCCGGGGCTGCGCCCGGTGGTACGGGACGCGGCGCGCGGCCCGGACCGGGGCGCGGGTGAGGAACGGGACGCCGATGCGGTCGCGGCGCTGGCCAGTTCCACCGAGGTGCTGCGGCACCGGGACTTCGCCGAACTGACCCGCGCGGAACGTGAGCAGGCGCGGCGGCTGCTCGGCGCGTTCGCGCTGCGCGGTGAGCCGCGCCGCACCGCCCGGCTCCGTCCCGCGCGGCACGGCCTTGTCGATCCCCGGCGTACGGTACGGGAGTTGCTGCGCCGGGGCGGTGAGCCGGCGCTGCTGCGACGCCGCGAACGGGCCGAACGGCCCCGCCGGGTCGTGCTGTTGGTGGATGTGAGCGGTTCCATGGGCCCGTACGCGGACGCCCTGCTGCGGTTCGCGCACGCCGCCACCCACGGCGGACCCCCTCGGGCACGGGCCCGTACGGAGGTGTTCACGATCGGCACCCGGCTGACCCGGGTCACCCGGGAACTCACGCACCGCGACCCGGACCTGGCGATGGCCGCAGTCGCCGCCGCCGTACCGGACTGGCGCGGCGGCACCCGCCTCGGCGAGATGCTGCGCGGGTTCCTCGACCGGTGGGGGCAGCGCGGGACGGCGCGCGGCGCGGTCGTCGTGGTGCTCTCGGACGGCTGGGAGCGCGGTGACCCGGCGCTGCTCGCGGAGCAGATGCGCCGACTGCACCGGCTGGCGCACCGGGTGGTGTGGGCCAACCCGCGTAAGGCGCGGCCCGGTTACGCCCCGCTGGCGGGCGGCATGGCGGCGGCGCTGCCGAGCGTGGACGCCTTCGTGGAGGGACACAGCGTGGCGGCCCTGGAACGGCTGGCGGCGGTGGTGCGGGGCGCGGAGGACTCGGCGCGGGTGCGGGGCTCGGAAGACTCGGCTGGTGCGGCGGGTGTGCCGGGTGCGGTGACGGTGAGAGGGGTCGACGGTGCGTGACATTCTTCCGACGTTGGGCGGCTGGTACGCGGCGGGCTCCCCGTTCGGCCTGGCCACGGTGGTCGCCGTCAGCCGCAGTACCCCGCGCGACCCGGGCGCGGCAATGGCCGTGGGCCCGGACGACGAGGTGGTCGGCAGTGTCTCCGGGGGCTGTGTGGAGGGCGCCGTCTTCGAACTGGCGCGGGAGGTCGTCGCGGACGGCGAGGCACGGCTGGAGACCTTCGGCTACAGCGACGAGGACGCCTTCGCGGTCGGCCTGACGTGCGGCGGCGAGATCACCCTTCTGGTACGGGCCGTATCGCCCGGCACCGACCCGGTGTTCGGCGAGGTCGCCGCGTCCGTCGCCGGGGACCGGCCGGTGACCGTGGCGACGGTGGTCGACGGACCGGCACCACGCGGTGCGACCCTCGCCGTGTGGCCGGACCGGCAGGCGGGCACGCTCGGCGCGACCGGTCTCGATGTCGCCGTCGCGGCGGACGCACGGGGTGAACTGGCCCAGGGAACAACCGGGTCGCGGCACTACGGGCCGCACGGCGAACGCCGTGAGGACGCCGTCACCGTGTTCCTCCAGTCGTTCGCGCCACCGCCGAGGATGCTGGTGTTCGGCGCGATCGACTACGCCGCCGCTGTCGCCCGGATCGGCGCGTTCCTCGGCTACCGGGTCACCGTGTGCGACGCACGCCCGGTCTTCGCCACGCCGAAGCGTTTCCCGGACGGCGTCGAGGTCGTCGTGGACTGGCCGCACCGGTATCTGCGGGGCACGGACACCGACGGGCGGACGGTGCTCTGTGTGCTCACGCACGACCCGAAGTTCGACGTACCGCTCCTGGAGGAGGCGCTGCGCCGCCCGGCCGCGTACATCGGCGCGATGGGTAGCCGCCGTACGCACGACGAACGGCTGAAGCGGCTGCGGGACGCCGGGCTCGACGACGCCGAACTGGCGCGGCTGCGCTCGCCGGTGGGTCTGGACCTCGGGGCACGTACGCCGGAGGAGGTGGCCGTGTCCGTGGCGGCGGAAATCGTCGCGTTGCGCTGGGGCGGTACGGGGAAGCCGCTCACGATGACGGCCGGGGCGATCCATCCCGGGCCGACCGAACCGCTGTGAACCGCTGTGATCCCGCTGTGAACCGCCGCGAGAGGAGCAACTGATGGAACTGCACCATGAGTTCACCGTCCCCGTCCCCGTCGACGAGGCGTGGCGCGCGCTCCTCGACATCGAGCGGGTGGCGCCGTGCATGCCCGGCGCGACGGTGGAGGACTTCGACGGGCAGACCGTCGCCGGGAAGGTGAAGGTCAAGGTCGGCCCGATCGGGCTGACGTACGGCGGTACGGCGGTCTTCGAGGACCAGGACGAGTCGGCGCACCGGCTGGTCCTGACGGCCGGCGGCAAGGAGACGCACGGTCAGGGCACCGCCCGCGCCACGGTCACCGGCACGCTGACGGAGGCCGGGGACGGCGGCACGATGGTGTCCGTGCACACGGATCTGACGGTGACAGGTCGGCCCGCGCAGTTCGGGCGCGGGGTACTGGGCGAGGTGGGTGACAAGCTCGTCGGTCAGTTCGCGGACCGTCTCTCGCGGCAGCTCACCGAGGCGCACGAAAGCGCGGCCGGCGACATGGGCACAGTCGACGGCACAGGCACGGCCGGCGGCCTGGGCGCGGTCGGCGCCGGAGCCGAGGCCGCCGAAGGAGCGGTCGGGGCCGACCCGTACACCGGGGCCCATCTGTACGACGACGGTCCCGCGCACCTCCGCCTCGCGCCTCCCCTGCCCGAGACCGAGCCGATCGATCTGCTGAAAGCGCTGGGAGTGCCGATCGCGAAGCGGGTCGGGGCGGTTGTCCTCGGGGCCCTCGTGGCGGTGACCGGCGTCGTGGTGTGGCGTCGCCTGCGCTCTCCGTGGAGCGCCGTACGCAACCGGTGACGCGAACTGACGCTACGTCATATCGCCTTCGCGCGGCGGCAGTCGGTGCAGTACGACCTCGGTCAGTGTGCCGTCGGCGACCTCGGCGGTCATGTAGGTGTGGTATGGCTGGCGGCGCCGGTCGGTGGGCGAGCCCGGGTTCAGCAGCCGCAGTCCGCCCTCGGCGGTGCTGTCCCAGGGGATGTGGCTGTGCCCGAACACGAGCACGTCCAGATCGGGGAAGCGGGCCCGGCAGCGCCGTTCGCGGCCCTGCGCGGATCCCGTCTCATGGACCACGCCGAAGCGCAGCCCGCCCAGTTCGGCGCGGGCCACCTCGGGCAGCCGCGCCCGCAGCGCCGGGCCGTCGTTGTTGCCGTACACCCCGATCAGGTGCCGGGCGCGGCTCTCCAGGAGGTCCAGGGTCGCCGTGTCCACCCAGTCGCCCGCGTGGACGACCACGTCGGCGAGGGGGATCCGGTCGAGCAGTTCCCCGGGCAGGTGTTTGGCCCGCCGGGGCAGATGGGTGTCGGACATCAGGAGCAGACGCACATCCGTCACGCTATCCGGGACGGTCCTGGAGCGCCGGACGCCGGGACCGTCCTGGAGCGCCGGACGCCGGAACGGTCCGGGAGCGCGGGGCGGCACGCCCCGTCATCCGACGACGACCTCGCCCCACACCTGTTTGCCGCCGCTGACCGGTACCGTCCCCCAGGCAGCCGACATGGCCTCGACCAGCAGGATGCCGCGCCCTCCCGTCGCCTCCCAGCCGAGGTTCGTCGGCTTGACCGGGGTGCGGGGCGAGGCATCGCAGACGGCGATCCGGAGCCGGCCGCCCACAAGGGTCAGATCGAGCCGGACCGGCCCGTCCGTGTGGACCAGGGCGTTGGTGACGAGTTCGGAGACCACCAGGAGCACGGTGTCGATGTTCTCGATGTCGTCGGTGCTTCTCGCATTTCTGGTGCTCATGATGTGCTGGGTCGTGTCGCCGCTCCCGGCGTCCCCCGTGAGAAACCAGGCGCGCAAGGTGCGTTTGGTGAAGCGGCGGGCGTGCCGGGCCGCCTCGGGGACCCGCCACACACTCCAGCTCTCGCGCCGGGGCAGCACCGCCATGCCGTCGTACCGCAGCAGGAGCAGCGCCACGTCGTCGTCGCGGTTGGCGCCGTCGAGGAGGGCGTCGGCGACCAGTCCGAGGTGGGTGGGGTCGGTGGCGGAGAAGGTGTCGCCGAGCTGGGCCAGGCCCACATCGATGTCCCGGTCGGCGGACTCCACGAGGCCGTCGGTGGTGAGGGCGACGACCATGCCGGGCTGGAGCCGCAGCGGTGTCATCGGGAAGTCGGCCTCGGTGATCACGCCGAGGGGTGGTCCGCCCTCCGCCTCGATGACGACGGTGCTGCCGTCGGCGCGGCGCACGACGGGCGGCAGATGTCCGGCCCGTACACACAGGGCGGTGCCGGCCTCCATGTCGACGTCGACGTAGCAGCAGGTCGCGAAGAGGTCGGTCTCCATGCCGACGAGGAGGCGGTTGGCGTGCGAGACGACGACGTCCGGCGGATGGCCCTCCACTGCATAGGCGCGCAGCGCGGTCCGCATCTGCCCCATGAGGGTCGCGGCGCCCGCGTTGTGCCCCTGGACGTCGCCGATGACGAGGGCCACGTGGTTGTCGGTCAGCGGGATCACGTCGTACCAGTCGCCGCCCACCTCCAGGCCGGCCGTGGTGGGCAGATAGCGGGCGACGGCCCGGCCGCCGGGCAGGTCGGGCAGCCGGCGCGGCAGCAGGGAGCGTTGCAGGGTGCTGACGAGTTCATGTTCGGCGTCGAACGCGTGCACCCGCATCAGGGCCTGCCCGGCGAGTCCGGCGGCGGCGGTGAGGAAAGCGCGCTCCTCGGAGCCGAAGGCGTGCGGGGTGTCCCAGCCGATGAGGCACACCCCGGCCATCCGGCCGCCGGCGGGCAGCGGCAGGATCGCGAGTCCGCCGGGGCCGACAGCGGCGAGGTTCGGTTCCAGGGGTGTTCCGGCGTCCAGGACGGTGGCGCGGCCGTCGGCGATGGCCGCCGCCAGGGTCGGCATGGCCCGCACGGGCGCGTCGGGCCACTCGGAGCGCCATTCGCTGCGCCAGCTCTCGGGCCAGGCGTCGGGCTGGGGCGGGTCGAGGACGGTGACGACGAGCCGGTCGCCTTCCAGTTCGGCGAGGGCGATGCGGTCGGCTCGCAGCGGGGCGCGCAGTCCCCCGGCGACGGCCTGGCTGGCCTCACGGACGGTGGAGGCGGTGGCGAGGACGGCGGCGAGGCGTTGGACGCGGGCCACGTCGTTGACACCGGGCCGCAGGTTGGAGGCGTCAAGGACGGTGCCGATGAGCCGTGCGGGTCCCGCGTCGCCGCCGGAGACGACCTGGCCGCGCAGCCGCAGCCAACGCGGCTCGCCCGAGGGCCGTCGGATACGGAAGTCCAGCTCGCGGTCCCCGATGGCCATGTGGTCGGCCTCGACGACGGACATCAGCGTCGGCAAATCCTCCGGCACGGTGAGCGCGAGCAGGGTCTCCACGCGTCCGTCGAAGTCGGCCGGTGCCAGGCCGAAGAGGGCGAGGACCGCGTCGTCGATGTCGATCCGGCCGCTGTCCATGGCGAGCCGGAAGGAACTGGCCCGGCCGTCCGAACCGTCCACGCCGTCCCCACCGCCCAGGCCGTCCGCACCGTCCGGGCCGGGCGCGTGGTCCCGTCGCGTGTCGGGTGCGGGTGCGTGTCCCGGGGCGGGGCAGCCGATCGCGGCGGCGAGCAGTTCCAGCCACTGTCGGTCACCGGCGTCGAACCCGTCGGGCCGGTCGGTCACGACCAGGAGGCAACCGGCCCCCCGTCGGCCGCCGTCCAGTGGCAGTACGGCGACGGAGGCGCCCGTGACCTGTGGGCTCTCCCCCTCGGGCAGGGCGGCGAGTACGTCGGGTCCCAGCCACACCGGGGTCCCTTCGCGGTGGGCGACGGCGACGGGTGAGCCGCCCGTGCCGGAGTAGCGGGCCCGCAGCCCGTACAGGCTGCGCGGCAGGCCCGCCGATTCGACCAGGGACAGATCGCCGTCGCCGTCCGGCCCGCCGGGTGCGAAGACGGCGACGAGTGTCGCCCCGGTGAACACCAGGACCTGTTCGACGACCGAGCGCAGACGCCGCCGGGGATCCTGTTCCTCGTCGAGCGCCTTCAGCGCGAGTTCAGCACACAGATCGGCCGTCCTCCGTCCTGTCGCGCTCTCGCTGACCACATTCGTCATTACAGCGCGTCCCGCACGCTTACGCAGCCCTTGTGACCGTTCCGCGTTCACGCCGTGGCCAACCGTGCGTCATCCGTGACCTCTGGGGCCGTACCGAAGCCACCGGAAAGGAGCGGGCGCCCGCTTCGCGTCAACGTACGGTACGCACACGGCGATTGGGACAGTTCGACGTCACATCGGCCCGGTGCGGGGGCGGGATCGGGTACCCGGCAGAATCGACCGTATGACGGAAGAGCCCACCCGCGCGTACCTCAACTCGCTCGCCCATCGGCTGGCCGCCGACGGCTGTGCCCCGCACTGGGTGGACTGGGGCGGCGTACCGGTACTGGTGGGCCGCCGGGAGGAGTTCCGGCTGCGCTGGATGGCGACGAAGCTGCATCTGTTCACGGTGGCCGCCGCGGTGCCGGAGATCACGGTTCCGGTAGTGGCGGCCTTCACCACCCAGGTGGAGCGGTACTGCAAGTCGGTCAAGGGCGGCCTCCCGGTGGGCCTCCAGAACGGCCTGGGCACCTTTCCGGTGCTGGTCAGCGAGCGGGTCGACCCGGCCGCCGTGGCCTGGGCGCGGCAGCAGCAGCACACCGACTTCGCGTGTCTCGCACGCCCGGTGGTGGTGGACACGGCCCGGCGGATGACCGCGTACTACGGCGGCCGTCCCCTGATCGGGTACGCCTACGCCGCGTACATGGTCAGGAAGGGCGACCTGTACTTCCCCGGTGAGCCGTTCCCCCAAGCCTGAGCCGTCGCTCCCGGACGGCCCCTGCCGGCGGTGGCCAAGTGCCGTCACGGCAGGGGCTGTTCCGTCCAGATGACCTTGCCCTCGGCCGTGTAGCGCGTACCCCAGCGGTCGGCGAACTGGGCCACCAGGAACAGGCCGCGCCCGCCCTCGTCCATGGTGGCGGCCCGCCGTAGATGCGGTGACGTGCTGCTGCGGTCGGACACCTCGCAGATCAGGGCGCGGTCCCGGATGAGCCGGACGCGGATCGGTCCCGACGCGTAGCGGATCGAGTTGGTGACCAGTTCGCTCAGGATCAACTCGGTCGTGAACGCCTCCTCGCCGAGGTCCCATTCGGCGAGTTTCCCGGAGACGGCGGCACGGATCTCGGAGACGGCCTGCGGGTTGGACGGCACCTCCCAGTCGGCGACGTGGGCGGCGTCGAGGACGCGGGTACGGCCGACGATCAGGGCGATGTCGTCGCGCGGGTTGTCCGGGATGAGCCGGGTGATCGTGGCCTCGCAGATCTCGTCGGGGGTCCCCGCGGTGTGCTCCGCGAGGGTGCGGCGCAGCAGGGTGAGTCCGTCGTCGATGTCGCGGTCGCGGTCCTCCACGAGTCCGTCCGTGAACAGGACGAGACGGGTGTCCTCGGGCAGTTCGATGTCGAGGGTCTCGAAGGGCAGTCCACCGAGTCCGAGGGGCGGACCGCCGGGTACGTCGGCGAGTCGGGTGGTGCCGTCGGGGTACAGGATCACCGGCTGGAGGTGTCCCGCGCGGGCCATCGTGCAACGCCCCGAGACGGGGTCGTAGATGGCGTAGACACAGGTCGCGCCGGTGACCCGGGCACCGTTCGGATCGCTGCCCGCCCGCTCGCCGCCCGTCTCGTCGCCCGACTCGTCCTGGTCGATGCGGGTCACCAACTCGTCCAGGTGCCACAGGAGTTCGTCGGGCGGCAGGTCGAGCGTGGAGAAGTTGTGGACCGCCGTGCGCAGCCGTCCCATGGTCGCCGCCGCGTGCAGCCCGTGGCCCACGACGTCCCCGACGACGAGTGCGACGCGCGCGCCGGGCAGCGGGATGATGTCGAACCAGTCGCCGCCGACCCCGCCGAGTCCGGCCTGCGCGGGGAGATAGCGGTACGCGACGTCGAGCGCGACCTGGTCGGGCAGGCCGTGCGGCAGCAGGCTGCGCTGGAGGGTGACCGCCATGGTGTGTTCGCGGGTGTAGCGCCGGGCGGTGTCGATGCTGACGGCCGCCCGGGTGACGAGTTCCTCGGCGAGGGACAGATCGTCGTCGTCGTAAGGTTCGGGTTTCTCCGAGCGCCAGAAGAGGGCGACCCCGAACACGACGCCGCGCGCCTTCAGCGGCACGGCGATCATGGAGTGCAGTCCCCGCTCGACCACCTGGCGTGCCCGCTGCGGATTCTGCTTCTGCCAGCCGGAGAACGCCGCCAGGTCCCGTTCGAGAACCGGGGTACCAGCCGCGAAGGCCGTGCTGAGCGGGGTGTCGGGCACGCGGCGGATCACTGTGCCGATCGGGTACAGGCCGACGTCGTCGTGGATGCCGCTGAACGCGGTACGCCGCACGACCTTGCCGGTGTCGGCCGCCGTGGGCTCCTCACCGCGCAGCACGCTCTCCACGACGTCGACGGTGACGTAGTCGGCGAAGTGGGCGGCGGCGAACTCGGCCAACTCCTCGCAGGTGCGGACCACATCGAGGGTCGTACCGATCTCCGCGCCCGCGTCGTAGAGGAGTCTGAGGCGTCCGCGCGCGATGTCGGCGCGGCCGGAGAGTGCCTGGAGATCGGTGGTGTCGCGCAGCGTCGCGACACTGCCGGGCGGTCCGCCGTCCTGGTCCGTGGACCGCTGGTTGACGGCGAGGAGCCGGTCCCCCACTGCGAGCACCTCGTCCGTGACGACCTGGCCGGACTCCAGGAGCCGCGCGGTCGACGGATCGAGGCCGAGGTCGGCGACCTTCCGGCCCTCGATGTCGGCCGGCAGACCGAGCAGGCGTCGCGCCTCGTCGTTCGCGAGGACCAGCCGGCCCTCGGCGTCCACGATGAGGACGCCTTCGCGGACCGCGTGCAGAACCGCGTCGTGGTGCTCGTACATCCGGGTCATCTCGGCGGGTCCGAGGCCACGGGTCTGGCGGCGCAGCCGACGGTTCACCAGGGCGGTGCCGCCCGCGCTGAGCAGCAGCAGGCCGCCGGCGGCGCCGAACAGCAGCGGGAACTGGTCTTCGGCGACACCGTGGACGCGCGCGATGGTGATGCCCGCCGAGACCAGCCCGATGACCTTGCCGTCGGAGCCGAACACCGGGACGACCGCCTGCACGAGGGGGCCGATGGTGCCGGTGATCTTCTCGGTGGTGACATGTCCGGCGAGGGCGGGCCCGGTGTTGCCGACGAACTGCTTGCCGATGCGGTCGGGCAGCGGATGTGTGTAGCGGATGCCGTGGGTGTTGGTGACCACGACGAAGTCGACGCCGGACAGTTTCTGCGCGGCCAGGGCGCGCGGCTGGAGCACGGCCGTGGGATCGGGGCTGTCCAGCGCGGCTTCCATGCCGGGTGCGTTCGCGAAGGTCTCGGCGACGGCCACCGACCGGTTACGGGCCTCCCGCTCGCTGTCGGCGCGCGACTGGAGCACAAGCGCCACAGCGGCGGTCGCGACAAGGAGCACCACGATCGCCAGCTGAAGGAGAAAGACCTGACCTGCGACAGTTCGCATCCTGAGAACCAAGCGCGGGCGGCCGTAGCGTCCGGCCATGTCCTATTACTACACCCGGCCGCCCACGGTCCGCATCGCACGGCCCGCGACCCGGGGGACACGTGGTGCCACACCGCGCCACCCGCAAGGCGCCGGACCCATGATCCCGGGGTCACAGCACGCGCTCGATGGCGACGATCGCCGCGTCGTCCCCCAGGGCACCCCCGGCATGCGCCAGCAGGTCCTCGCAGAGCAGCGTGAGCAGCACCTCGGGGGCCTCCCCGCACCACCGGACCACCCGGTCGGCGAGCGGATAGAACGTTCCGGACGTGTCGCGGCACTCGATGACACCGTCCGTGTACAGCAGGACGACATCGCCGGTCACGAAGCTGAACGTCTCCACGACCAGGTCCCCGTCCATGAACTCGGCGAGGCCCAGCGGCGGCGCGGGCTGCCGTACGTCGAGCGGGACGACGCCTCCGTTCCGCAGCAACAGGGGCGGGGGATGTCCGCAGTTGATGACCCGGAGCACCGACTCCCGGTCGGGCACGTCGAGCACGGCCGCGGTCACGAACGTCTCACCGGCGAGTTCACCGTCCGTGCGCTGCGCGGCGGGGTCGGCGAGGTCCGCGACGACACTGCCCTCCAGATGTGCCACCAGGACCGGCAGCTCGGCCTGGAGGTGGGCCGCCGCCCGGAACGCCCCGAGGACCACGGCCGCGTCCCCGACCGCTTCAAGGCCCTTGCCCCGCACGTCCCCGATGATCAGGCGGCTGCCCCAGCCGGTGCGCGCGGCGGCGTACAGATCGCCGCCGATCTTGGCCTCGGCGTCGGCCGCCAGATACATCGAGGCGATGCGCAGCGGGCCGCTACGGCCGGGCAGCGGCCTGAGCACCACACGCTGCGCCGCCTCGGCCACGGACCGCAGCCGGCTCATCTGGCCCTCGCGCCGCACGCGGAGCTGCGCGAACAGCGTCACAATCGCCGATATCACCACGAGGGCGACGATCTCGAAAGTGTGATTCAGATCGGCGAAGGTGGTCCGTATCAGCGCCACCATGGACTCGGCGACCACGGCGAGCCCGCCGACGACCGCCGTCATCCTGGGCCCCTCGAAGGAGGCCGTGACGGCGGGCGCGGCCACCAGGAAGGGGGCCAGATGGACATGGGGCGAGGTCAGGATGTCGACTGCGGTGATCACCGCGATCAGCATGAAGGGAACCACCACGAGTGCCCGTCTCGGCCACCGCGTCCACGCCAGTTCCCCCTGGACACCCCGAAGGCCCATGCATCCTGAATACACCACCCGCGCAAGCGGCGCCTACCCCGACGAACACCGCTCGGGGCATATGCCAGAACCTGGCGGCGCGGGTCAGGCCGGTGCGTGGGGTCGCGGTGTTTCGCGGGGTGCGGAGTGGTGGGCGAGAACGAGGTGCGGGTCGCTCTCACCGGGTACGGGCGCGGGGTCGGCGTGCACGAGGGCGGCCGTGAGCTTCGGTACGGCGTGCAGCAGCGCGTGCTCGGCATCGACGGCGACCCGGTGGGCCGCGCGGACGCTCAGGTCGCCGTCCACGACCACGGAGACCTCGGCCCGCAGCCGGTGCCCGATCCAGCGCAGCCGCAGCTCCCCCACCGCGCGCACCCCCTCCACCTCCTCAAGGGCGCGTTCCGCCGTGTCGACGAGGGCCGGGTCGACGGCGTCCATGATCCGGCGGAACACCTCGCGTGCGGCGTCCCGCAGCACGAACAGGATGGCGGCGGTGATCGCCAGCCCCACGACCGGGTCGGCGAGGCGCCAGCCGAGCGCGGCCCCGCCGGCGCTCAGCAGCACGGCGAGCGACGTGAATCCGTCGGTACGCGCGTGCAGCCCGTCCGCGACGAGCGCCGCGGAACCGATCTCGCGCCCGACACGGATGCGGTAGCGCGCCACCCATTCGTTACCGACGAAGCCGATGACCGCCGCAGCCGCCACCACCGGGACGTGCGTCATCGCGCGCGGGGCGAGGAGCCGGTCGACGGCGGTCCAGGCGGCGAAACCCGAGGACGCGGCGATGGCCAGCAGCACCACGATGCCCGCCAGGTCCTCGGCCCGCCCGTACCCGTAGGTGAAGCGGCGATCGGCGGCCCGGCGGCCGATGACGAAGGCGATACCGAGGGGGACGGCGGTCAGGGCGTCGGCGGCGTTGTGCACGGTGTCCCCGAGCAGCGCGACCGAACCGGACAGCACGACGACGACGGCCTGGGCCAGTGCGGTGGTGCCGAGCACGGCGAGTGAGATCCACAGCGCCCGCATCCCGCGCGCGGAGGACTCCAGGGCCGGGTCCACCTTGTCGGCGGACTCGTGGGAGTGGGGTCTGACCAGGTGCCCGACACGGTGCCGCAGCCGGGCCACGCGCGCGGGGTGGGTCTCCTGGTGCGACGGCCCGGTTCCGTGGTGGTGCTCATGTCTGTCGCTCATCGGCTCCCCTTCCGGATTCGGTCCCAGGGACCGTCGACGCGCGCCATGGTGGACATGCCCGCTCCCCGGCCCCATTATGTGCGTATGAGCGCACGCATGCACTTGTCATCTGCGTACGATGCGCATCCGCGCACCCCCGGCGAGGACCAGTTCGCGCTCGCCGCCGAACTGCTCGCCCTGCTCGGTGACCGCACACGCCTGGCGCTGCTGCATCAACTCGCCCGGGGAGAAGCCGATGTGAGCACCCTGACCGAGGCCGTCGGTGCCGCCCGGCCCGCCGTCAGCCAGCATCTGGCCCGGCTCCGGCTCGCCGGACTCGTCGGCACCCGCAAGGAGGGCCGGCGGGTCATCTACGCGCTGGGCGACGGACATCTGCGCCGGGTCGTCGACGAGGCACTGAGCCTGGCGGACCACCGCCTGACGGACCGCCCCTCGCACGACTGACCCACACACGACTCACCCGGCCCCGGCCGCCCCGCACCCGACCGACCCCGACACGACCGACCCGGGTAATCGCCCCACCGACACTCCCCGTGCTACAGTGCGTACAGCACTTGTGTACGCCGCACATCGGCGCCGGTGCTCTTCCCCTTCTCCGCTGTGACAGCGTCCGTCCTTTCGACCGGCGCATCGTGACCGGCGATCCAGCGAAGAAATTTTCACCTTCACTCCCGGCCGCGGACTTTCCTGTCCGCCCCCACGAGGCGTGACGTCACCGCCTCACACCGTTCTGCCGGGCTGCCCCGCTTCTCGTCCGCATGACCGTCCTCGAAAGGACCACACGTACATGACCACCACACTCGAACACCCCACGACCGAGCGCCCCACCGAGATTCCGGCGGCCGGCGTCCTCGACATCACTCCCCAGGGCCACGGATTTCTGCGCGGCCCCGACCTCCTGCCCACACCCGACGACGTCCAGGTGGCCGCGGCCCAGATCCGTCGCCACGGACTGCGCAAGGGCGACACCGTGACAGGTATGTCCGCCGACGGCAGCCGGGGCCGCGGCCGACAGCGCGCCCTGGTCAAGGTCGAACAGGTGGGCGGCCGGCCCCTGGAGGCGCTGCGCGGCCGGCCCGCCTTCCACGACATGACACCCCTTCACCCCCGCGACCGGCTGCGCCTGGAGAGCAGGGCCGGCGGCCTGACGATGCGTCTGGTCGATCTGATCTCGCCCGTGGGCAAGGGCCAGCGCGGACTGATCGTGGCCCCGCCCAAGACCGGCAAGACGGTGCTCCTCCAGCAACTCGCCGCCGCCGTCGCCGAGAACCACCCCGACTGCCACCTCATGGTCGTCCTCCTGGACGAACGCCCCGAGGAAGTCACGGACATGCGCCGTTCCGTACGGGGTGAGGTACTCGCCTCGACCTTCGACCGTCCGGCCAAGGAGCACATCGCCCTCGCCGAACTCGCCGTGGAACGCGCCAAGCGACTCGTCGAACAGGGCCAGGACGTCATCATCCTCCTGGACTCTCTGACCCGGCTGTGCCGCGCGCACAACAACGCGGCCTCGTCCGGCGGACGCACTCTCACCGGTGGCGTCGACGCCGCCGCGCTGATCGGTCCCAAGCGGTTCTTCGGCGCCGCCCGGCTCACCGAGGAAGGCGGCTCCCTGACCATCCTCGCCACGGCGCTGGTCGAGACCGGCTCCCGTGCCGACGACTACTACTTCGAAGAGCTCAAAAGCACCGGCAACATGGAGCTGCGGCTCGACCGCTCCCTCTCCGACAAGCGGATCTTCCCCGCCGTCGACATCACCACGTCCAGCACCCGCCGTGACGAACTCCTCGTACCGCAGCACGAGTTGGCCGTCGTCCGGGGCCTCAGGCGCGCCCTGTACGGCCGGGACAGCCAGGCTTCCCTGGAGACACTGCTCGACCGGCTGCGCTCCACGCCCACCAACACTGCCTTCCTCCGCGAGGTCCACCACACCGTCCCCGGCGGCTGACCGGCGCCGACGTGCGCCGATGCGCGACCGCGCCGCCCGCGCGATCATGGGGTACGGGGGTCCGTCGATCTTCCCAGGCGCGGGCCCGGAGGAAGGGAGCCGGCCATGGGTGACCCGGCCCAGGGCGACAAGGACACACTGCGCACCTACCGCGGCAAACGCCGCTTCGACCGAACCCGGGAACCCCAGGGACGGCGGCCGGAGCCGGACGAGCGCACCATGCCGCCGGACGAACATCCCCGGTTCGTCGTACAGATCCATGACGCGCGCACCATGCACTTCGACTTCCGGCTCGAAGTCGACGGCGTACTCAAGTCCTGGTCGGTACCGAAGGGACCGTCCGCCGATCCGCACGACAAACGGCTCGCGGTGCCCACGGAGGACCATCCGCTGGAGTACCGCGCATTCGAAGGGGTGATCCCGGCCGGCGAGTACGGCGGTGGCACCGTCATCGTCTGGGACCACGGCACCTATCGGCCGATGAGCCACGACAGCCGTAAGCGCCCGGTCCCGTTCGCCGCGTCCCTGGAGCGCGGGCACGCCACCTTCTGGCTCGACGGCGAGAAGCTGCACGGCGGATACGCGCTCACCCGCTTCCGCGAGGCCGACAGCGACGACGACGGCAACGGTGGGGGCAGCGGTGGCGGCGGGCGCGGCAAAGCGGCGTGGCTCCTGGTGAAGACCGCCGACGGCCGCGCGCGGGAAGGCGGCCACGGGACACCGGACCCGCGAAGGGCCCGTTCCGTACGCAGTGGCCGCACCCTGCGCCAGGTCGCCGAGCACCCCGAGGCCACCTGGCACAGCGACCGCCAAGCCACCGGGGATCCGGGCACCGGGCGGGGTGAGCCGGGATGACCGACCTGCTCGGCACGCTCCCGCCGGACCTCGCGGGCCTGCTGTCCGACGCGCCGCCCGGTGTCGAACTGGCCGCCCACCCCATGCTCGCCACGCTCAGTGACCGCCGGGACTTCTCGGACCAGTGGATCTTCGAACGGAAGCTGGACGGCGTCCGTATCCTCGCCGTGCGCGAGAACGGCACCGTCACCCTGCTGTCCCGCTCCGGCCGGCGGGTGGGCGACACCTATCCGGAGATCGTCGACGCGCTGGCCGCCCAGGAGTGCGCGGACTTCACGGTGGACGGCGAGATCGTGGCGTACGCGCACGGCCGCACCGACTTCGGGCTGCTCCAGCAGCGCATGGGGCTCACCCAGCGCTGGGAGGTCGCGGCCAGCGACGTCGCGGTGACCTACTACGTGTTCGACCTGCTGCGCCTGGAGGGCGCCGACACGACGCGGCTGCCGCTGCGGACGCGCAAGTCCCTGCTGCGGCGCGCGCTCACGTTCCGCCCGCCGCTGCGGTTCACGACCCATCGCAACGCGGGCGGCGCCGACCTGCTGGCGGACGCCTGCGCGCGGGGCTGGGAGGGACTGATCGCGAAGCGTGCGGCGAGCCGCTACCGGTCCCGCAGGGCGGCCGACTGGCTCAAGCTCAAGTGCGCCCGGGGCCAGGAGTTCGTCATCGGCGGCTTCACCGAACCCTCCGGCAGCCGCACGGGATTCGGCGCCCTGCTGCTCGGCTACCACGAGTCCGGGACGCTGCGCTACGCGGGCAAGGTCGGCACCGGATACACCTACCGGACCCTGCTGGACCTGAAGGCCCGCCTCGACGAACTACCGGCGCCGCGCTCGCCGTTCGCCGACCGGGTGCGCGAGCCCCGGGTGCACTGGGTCGAGCCACGCCTCGTCGCTCAGGTCGCCTTCGCCGAGTGGACACGGGACGGCATGCTGCGCCATCCACGTTTCCTCGGGCTGCGCGACGACAAGGAACCGTCCGAGGTCGTACGGGAGTCGGTAACCGGGAAGGAGCGGCCGGTCCCGTAGGTCCCCGGCACCTCCGCGTAGGATCGCAACGCTCCCTCCCGCCAAGGGAGTTGGCCATGCCCGGAGGGGAGAGGTTCGTTGGACAGCGCACCCGTACCGCCGCACCGACCCCCGCACCGACCGCCGCACCGCATGGACCCCGCGGGCGGTTGCCCGCACGCGGACAACGCCCGGCTGCTCGCCCAAGGAGCGGTCGCGCGGATCGTGCTGCCCGGTGAGGTCGAGGGCGCCGCCGTCCTGGGCCATGAGGCGCTCAAGGAGTTCCTGGCGCACCCCGACGTGGCCAAGGACGCCCGGCACTTCACCGCGCTGCGCGAGGGCCATGTCCCGGACGGATGGCCCATGAAGACCTTCGCCACGGTGCGGGGCATGACGACCGCCGACGGCGACGACCACCGGCGGCTGCGCTCGCTGGCGGGCCGGGCGCTCACCGTGCGGCGCGTCGAGGCGCTGCGCCCCCGGATCGAAACCCTGACGGCGCGGCTCCTGGACGACATGGAGCGGGCCGCGCGGGACGGTGACGGCACCGTCGACCTCCGCGAACACTTCGCGCTTCCCCTCCCGCTGGCCGTCATCGGCGACCTACTCGGCGTCGACCCCGCCCACCGCGACCGGCTGCACCATCTGTCGAACCAGGTCGTCGCCACCGACCTCGGCCCCGAGGAGGTGCTGGCGGCCAACCGGGAGCTGGTCGAGGTGGTGGCGACGGTCGTCGCCGAACGGGAGCGCGACCCGGGCGACGACCTCACCAGCGCGCTCATCGCCGCCCGCGAGGAGGACGGCGACCGGCTGGGCAGGGCCGAGCTGATCGGCACCCTGCTGCTGATGATCATCGCCGGACATGAGACCACGCTAAATCTGATCACCAACGCGGTCCGCGCCCTGTGCGCGCACCCCGACCAGCTCGACGCGGTTCGGACGGGCCGGGCCGACTGGGCCGACGTGGTGGAGGAGACACTGCGCTGGGACAGTCCCGTGAGCTACTTCCCGTTCCGCTACCCGACCCGGGATCTCACCCTCGACGGCACAGTGATCCCGCGCGGGACGCCGGTCCTGGCCGGGTACTCGGCGGCGGGGCGCGACCCGGCTGCCCACGGCACGGACGCGGACCGCTTCGACGTGACGCGTACGGGCCGTGCCCGGCATCTCTCGCTCGGTCACGGCCCGCACTACTGCCCCGGCGCTCCGCTGGCCCGCCTTGAGGCCACGATCGCCCTTGAACAACTGTTCACGCGCCGACCGGGGCTCCGGCTCGCGGTCCCGGACAGCGAACTGCCGCGACACGCGGGCTTCGTGGGCAACAGCGTGGCGACTCTGCCGGTACGTCTCTGACCTGCCCGGGGCCGGGCTCCGGGCCGCCGGGTAAGGCTCTGAGCCGCCGGGTCAGGCGTGCTGGGGCATCTCGTCCTTGAGCATCCCGCGCAGCTGGTTCCGCAGTTCCGGAGTGTTCTGGTGGCCGTGCACGGAGGCCGCGTGCTCGGCGGCGGCGCGGACCACTTCCTCTTCCTCACCCGAGATGGTCAGAGTGCACTTCGACTCGCTCGGGAAGTCCCGGCAGTCGGCGACTTTACGCATGATGTGCCTCCCGGTGGCGTACGGGTTCTCCTCCACCCTCCCTCTGTTTCCGGCCCCTGGGAACCCCGGAGCGGCGGTCGGCGTTGTACCGGTACAGCAGGATTTGACCGGAGCAATGCCCTGATTTGACCCCGGCCGCCGTCCGGCGCTGTCTTCCGGCCGTCCGATGACGGACCATGGAAGGACCAGGCCAGGTCGTCACCACGAACCCCGCGGTACGACCTGGTCAGAACTGACTACCGGATTCCGAGGTGGTGGCGATGCAGAGCCGCTTCGAGCCCGACCGGCGCCTGACCGCACGCATGGCGGTCACACTGTTCCTGCTCGGATTGTTGTACGTGGTCTTCGTGGGCGCACTCATCGTCCTGCTGAAGTCCTGGGTGCTCGTCGTGGTGATCGCGGGCGGGATGCTCTGGGCCCAGTACTGGTTCTCCGACCGCATCGCGCTGTACGCGATGCACGGCCGCATCGTCACCCCGGAGGAGCAACCCCATCTGCACGGCGTGATCGACCGGCTGTGCGCCACGGCCGACATGCCGAAGCCTGAGGTCGCGGTCTCGAACATGGACCTGCCGAACGCGTTCGCGACGGGCCGCAATGCCGACCACGCGGTCATCTGTGTCACCACGGGTCTGCTGCGCCGTCTGGAGCCGGACGAGCTGGAGGGCGTCCTGGCACACGAGCTGTCACATGTCGCGCACCGGGACGTCGCGGTGATCACCGTCGCGTCGTTCCTCGGTGTCATCGCCGGACTCGTGGTCCGGTTCGCGCTCTACTCCGGAATGCTCGGACGCCGCCGCGACCAGAACACCGTCGTCATCCTGATGGCCGTGATAGGGGTGTCGGCGGCTGTGTACGCGATCAGCTTCCTGCTGATCAGGGCGCTGTCCCGGTATCGCGAGCTGGCCGCCGACCGGGCCGCCGCCATGCTCACCGGACGGCCGTCCGCGCTGGCGTCGGCACTGACCAAGGTCAGCGGCGACATCGCGCGGATCCCCACCGAGGATCTGCGGACGGCACAGGCGTTCAGCGCGTTCTACTTCGCGCCCGCCATCAGCGGCGAGGCGAGCAAGACCGTCTCTCAGCTCTTCTCGACGCACCCGAGCCTGGAGAAGAGGCTGGAGCAGCTGGCCTCGATCAGCGCGAGCCTGGGTCAGGCCGCGGACCAACGGAGCTGAGTGCTGATGGGTTTTCTCGACACACTGTTCGGCCGGACGAAGCCGGTCGCCCCGGATCTGGACCGGCTGTTCGCCCTGCCGTCGGCGGCGATCACCCTTCAGGCCGCCACCGATTTCACGCCGACCGGCGTCGGCTCGGTGTGCTTCTCGACCGTCGAGGGCGCCGAGTTCTCCCGGATCCACGACGACGCGATGGCCCTCCTTGAGGCCGACAAGGACCGGCTGGGCTCCCCGGTCGAGATCAGCCGCGACCCGTACGGCTACTCGTGGCTGGTGTCCCGGCGCACCCCTGACGACCTGCCCGGACTCGTCAGCGATCTGCACGCGGTGAACACCGCGCTCGAAGGCACCGGGTTCGGGCCGCAGCTCCTGTGCTCCCTGGTCGGGTTCCACGACCAGGGAGGCCGGCAACTCGCGCTGGTCTATCTCTACAAGCGCGGCTCCTTCTATCCGTTCGCGCCGCTGCCGGGCCAGCATCGCGACAATCCGCTGGAACTCCAGGTGCGAGCGGTCCTCACGGACGATCTGCGGATCGAGCCGGAACTGACCCGCTGGTTCCCGCTCTGGGGCGCGCCGGGCCTCTGAGCCGCCGAGCCGCCGGGCCCCTGGGTCACCGTGCGGGGACGCGCCGGCCGGGCGAAGCTGGAGTAGGGCCTGTTCCGATGGCAGGACTGGAGTACGGCGGCCTGTTTCCGATGCCAGGAGGTGCCGATGGATCCCGTCGAGGCCCTCCAGCGGATCGCGTTCCTCCTCGAACGCACCCTGGCGCCGACCTACCGGGTCCGCGCCTTCCGTACGGCCGCCGCGGTCGTCGAGGCGATGGGTGACGGCGAGGTACGGCGGCGCGCGGCGGCCGGCTCGCTGGAGACGGTCAAGGGCATCGGCCCGAGGACCGCGGGGGTCGTCCGGGAGGCCCTGGACGGCGAGGTGCCGGAGTATCTGGCGGAGCTGGAGCGGGAGGCCAGGACCCCGCTCGCGACCGGCGGCGAGGAACTGCGGCGGCTCCTGCGCGGCGACTGTCATCTGCACTCGGACTGGTCGGACGGCGGCAGCCCCATCGAGGAGATGGGCCGGACCGCCGCCTGGCTCGGCCACGAGTGGGCCGTACTCACCGACCACTCCCCCCGCCTCACCGTCGCACGCGGTCTGTCGCCCGAGCGGCTGCGCGAACAGCTGGCGGTGGTGACCGAACTCAACACGCGCTGGGCGCCGTTCCGGCTGCTCACCGGCATCGAGTGCGACATCCTCGACGACGGTTCCCTCGACCAGGAGCCGGACCTCCTGGCGCAGCTCGACCTCGTGGTGGTGTCCGTGCACTCCAAACTGCGGATGGACCCGGGCGCGATGACCCGCCGGATGATCGCCGCCGTCCGCAATCCGCTGTCGGACGTGCTGGGGCACTGCACGGGACGGCTGCTCGGTGAGCGGCGGCGGCCCGAGTCCCAGTTCGACGCGGACGCGGTGTTCGCCGCCTGCGCCGAGACCGGTACCGCGGTCGAGATCAACTGCCGCCCGGAACGCCTCGACCCGCCCCGGCGGCTGCTGCGCCGCGCGCTGGACGCAGGGGTGCTGTTCTCGGTGGACACCGACGCCCACGCGCCCGGCCAGCTCGACTGGCAGGTGTACGGCTGCGCACGGGCCACGGAATGCGAGGTGCCGCCCGAACGGGTGGTCACCACCTGGTCGGCGGACGAGCTGCGGGCCTGGACCCGTACGGGCGAGACGCCCGCGGGCGCGCACGCGAGGGGCTGACGCGACGGACCTGCCCAAGGAGACGGCACGGCTGCGACGATGGCCGGTTGCGGGGCGTGCAGCGGCCGACCACCGGGCAGGCGCCACGCGGTGCGGGACCGACGGAAACGGGACCGACGGAAAGGGGAAGCCAGTCATGACCCCCACGAACGACGGGGACGGCGCACAGGCCACGACCAGAACGCCGGAAGCCCCGGAAACCCCGAAAGCCCCCGAAGGCAATGCCGAGTACGGGCGCAAGGCGTTCAAGCGGTCCAGGAGTCACTTCGCGGACCGCGTCACCGCGGACGCCCGTGACGGCTGGCCCGTCGAGGCGGGCCGGTACCGGCTCGTCGTGAGCCGTGCGTGCCCCTGGGCGCATCGCTCGGTCATCTCCCGGCGGCTGCTCGGCCTGGAGGGCGCGGTGTCGCTGGCGATCACCGATCCGATCCAGGACGACCGCAGCTGGCGTTTCACGCTCGACCCGGACGACCGCGATCCGGTCCTGGGCATCCGGTATCTGTCGGAGGCGTACGACGCGCGCGAGACGGGGTATCCGGGCGGCGTGAGCGTGCCCGCGATCGTCGATGTGCCGACCGGGCAGCTCGTCACCAACGACTTCCAGCAGATCACCCTCGACTTCGCCACCGAGTGGACCGCGCTGCACCGGCCCGGTGCGCCCGATCTGTATCCGGAGCCCTTGCGCGACGAGATCGACAAGGTCGTGGACGGCGTCTACCGGGACGTCAACAACGGTGTGTACCGGGCCGGGTTCGCCACCGGCCAGGCGGAGTACGAGGCCGCGGCCGAGGGGGTGTTCCGCCGTCTGGACGAGGTGGCGCGGCGCCTGGCCGACCGCCGCTATCTGGTCGGGGACACCCTCACCGAGGCCGACATCCGGCTGTTCACGACGCTCGTCCGGTTCGACACGGTCTACCACGGCCATTTCAAGTGCAACCTGTGGAAGCTCGCCGAGAACCCGGTGCTCTGGGCGTACGCCCGTGATCTCTACCAGACGCCCGGATTCGGCGACACGACGGACTTCGACCACATCAAGCGGCACTACTACCAGGTGCACACGGGCATCAACCCGACCGGGATCGTCCCCCTGGGCCCCGAGCTGTCGGGCTGGCTGACGCCGCACCACCGCGAGAAACTGGGCGGTCGCCCGTTCGGCGCCGGCTCCCCTCCGGGCCCCGTACCGGCGGGCGAGGAGGTTCCCGCGACGGGCCGGCCCCCGCTGCCGTAGCGACGGACCTGGGCGAGTGGGTCAGTGGGTCGGGGCACCGCCGATGAGGTCCGTGACCCGCTGACGCAGCCGGGCCCAGCGCCGGTCGTGGTGGTAGGCGCGTTTCCTGGAGCGGGCGCGTGCCTTGGGGCGGCGGCGGTAGAACCGTCTGGCCCAGGGTGACGCGGGCCGGGCCAGGCGAACCGCTCCGAACAGGGCGACGAAGGGCACCAGGACACCGAGGACCGCCATGCGGGCCTTGCCCTTGAACAGCGCGATGAGGGCGAACAGCAGGTTCACGGCGACCGTGAAGGTGACGTTGAGACGGTCGTGCAGTTCGGCGCTGCTCAGCCCGTCGACCCCGAACGGTGAGAAGCCGGCCAGGAGCAGGGCCGCCAGCGCCATCGTGATCAGGACGATCTCGACGCTCTTCGTGCCCTCCCTGGTCCAGTACACATCGCTCAAGTGCAGGACCAGCGCGAACTCGTCCAGCACCAGGCCGGTACCGGCGCCGAAGAGGACGGCGGCGAATCCCGAGCCGAAGCCCTGGTTGCCGCCGGCGATGACGGCGAATCCGCCGACGACCATCAACACGATGCCCGGCACCACGTGGTGGACGTGCATCCCACCCGGCGTGACATTGCGGAAGGGGCCCTTCCCCGCGCGGATCATCCGGGTGATCACCCGGGTCAGCACAAAGGTGACGACGAACGCGACCAGGGCGAGCAGCAGCGGGAGCTTGCCCGGTTCGACGATGTTGCGATACCACCAGCTGCCGTACACACGTCCATCGTCGCCACCCTTGCCCCACCGGGCCAGCCGGACGACCCCGCGAGACGGCGAAGAGGCCGGGGCGGCCGGGCACCGGCCCCGGGGTTCACCTGCGGGGGTTGCCCCTCGTGACGGTGAAGAGTCCCCCGTCGGGGTCGCGGAGGGTGGCCTCCGGAACGCCGAGCGCGGTCACTTCCCGTAGGACCAGCGAGCCGCCGCTGTCGAGTGCGGCCTGAACGCAGAACTCCACGTCGGGCACGGGGAAGTACACCTGCCAGCGGGGCCGGATGGTCGGATCGACGGCGGCCTCCAGGGCGCCGGAGCTGAGCCGCGCCACGACATGGCCGCCGCTGCGCAGCACGACCTCGTCGTCCTCGTAGCCGACCTCGCAACCGCCGGGGCGCTCACAGGCCCACTCCAGGACCTCGCCGTAGAAGATCGCCGCATCGAAGGCGCTGCGGGTGCGCAGTCGCAGCCAGGCGGGCGCCTCCTTGTGCCAGACGTCCCAGCCCACGTAGAGGCGGCCCTCCCAGATACCGAAGGTGGCTCCGTCCCGGTCGGCGGCCAGCACACCGCGGCCCGAGGCGAGCGCGATGGGGCCGACGGCGATGGTGCCGCTGCGCTCCCGGATGCGGGCCGCCGTGACGTCCGCGTCGGCGACGGCGAAGTACGGGGTCCAGGCCACCGCGACCTGGAGGGCCGTGGCCAGCGAGCTGATGCCCGCCACGGGTACGCCGTCGCGCGATGCCACGCTGAAGTCGTCGCCGAGCGGGCCCTTGCGGAACTTCCAGCCGAGTACGGCGCCGTAGAACGCCTGCGCGGCCTCCAGGTCGCGCGCCATCAGACTGACCCAGCACGGCGCACCGAAGACGGCGTCGGTCGTGATCGACTGTGCGGCGGTGTCCGCCGCTGACGTTTCCTTGTCCATCGCAGGCCGTGTCTCCCTCGTGGGAAGGCACCACGGACAGTCGCCGGGGCGCGCTCACCTCTGTCGACGCCCGCCGTGGCTCGACGGAGACAGGAGGCACACCACCACATTGACAGCATTTACCCGCTTTCGCACGTGCCCTTCCGGGTCAGGATCTTCCGGTACGGGGCCCTTGGCGGGCGGGACCGGGCGGGTGACCCTGTCGGGGAGAATGGGGGCGGTTCGACGGACCGGGGCCCGGCGACCGGCCGTGCCCGCCCCTTGGCAGGAGAGATCGCGCGTTGTCGCCTTCAGAGCACGAAGCCTCACCCTCGACCGAAGGTTCAGCCTCCACCCGTTCGGGCGATCCCGACCCGCTGCGGGCCGACTGCGCCAACTGCTTCGGCCTGTGCTGTGTGGCCCTGCCTTTCGCCGCCTCGTCCGACTTCGCGGTGGACAAGCCGGCCGGGAAGCCCTGCGGTCATCTGCGCGCGGACTTCGGCTGTGGGATCCACACGGATCTGCGCGAGAAGGGGTTCACCGGCTGCACGGTCTTCGACTGCTTCGGTGCCGGGCAGAAGGTCGCGCAGGTGACATTCGGCGGGCGCGACTGGCGACGGAATCCCGGGACCGCCCGACAGATGTTCGACGTGTTCCCGGTGATGCGCCAGCTCCACGAACTGCTCCGCCACCTCACCGAGGCACTGACACTGCCGGCCGCCCGGCCCCTGTACGGAGAACTCCGGCAGACCCTGGACGGGGTCGAGCGCCTGACCAGGGGCACCGCCGAGAGCCTGACCGACGTCGATGTGCCGACGCTCCGTGACGAGGTGAGCGCGCTGCTGCTGCGGGCCAGTGAGCTGGTACGGGCCGAGGTCCCGGGCCGCCGGAATCACCGGGGCGCGGATCTCATCGGGGCGAGACTGGCGGGCGCCGATCTGCGGGGCGCGAACCTTCGGGGGGCGCGGCTCGTCGGCGCCGACCTCAAGGGGGCCGATCTCCGGCTCGCGGATGTGATCGGGGTCGACTTCCGGGGCGCCGACCTGAGCGGGGCGGACCTCAGGAGCTGCCTGTTCCTGACCCAGCCGCAACTGACCGCGGCGAAAGGTGACGCGGCGACGCGGATACCGGCGCCCTTCACGCGCCCGCTCCACTGGAGCCCGGACACCACACCCCGGCCCCAGAAACAACGGCGCCCACGGGCTCGCCGTAAGCCGAGGTAATCGGACGAGTCGGAGTCGTCGGGAGAGCGGGGGGCTCGCGCCGTTCGGGGCGTTCTTCCCCCTCACCGCGGGTCCTCTCCGGCGCTCGCGGCGCACCGTGCGGGCCGGGCGGGTCCGCTACATCCCGCCCGCTCCGCCACTCCCGAAGGAGCCTCCGTGGCCCGGGGTCCAGCGCCTGCGCCGCTGGTCCTCGCTCCGTTTGTTCGGGAGGTTCCCGTGGAGCTGGTAGGGATTGAGGCCGCTACCCTCCGGCGGCACCTCGTCCGGCTCGCGCCGCTCACTGACCTCGTGAACCGCACCCGTATCGGGAAGGTGCGGTTGCTCGTCAGCGCTCGGCGGTCCGGGTTCCGCGCTGCGCATCCTGATGCCCAGCCAGACGATCCAGATCAGGGCCACCACCAGGACCGCCCCGATGATGAACGGGCCGATGACAAGCAGCCCCTCCGTGGAGGCCAGGACCAGGTGTGCACTCATTCCGGTCATACCACCTGAATACCCCGTATTCGGCGGTGCAGTCCCTCCCGGACCGACCAGTTCGCCCCACTCCGCATCGGCACCCCCACCAAGGCACCGCTAAGGCACCGCTAAGGCTCGATCGCGCCCAGCAGTGCCCTCGCGCAGAGGTCCCGTAGCTGTTCGCGCGAGAGGTCCGGTGCGTCGAGCCAGTCCAGGCAGACCGCGACCATGAAGGCGAGCCAGCCCCGTACCGCGATCCGCAGGGTGACCGGGTCCCGGGTGATGCGCGCGGACTCCGGGTCCGCCGCGAGGGCGTCGAGGATCTGCCGTTCATGGGCGGCGAGTCCCGCGCGGTAGACGTCCCGCACCAAGGGGTCCCCGGTGGCGGCGGCGCGGTGGAAGGCGCGGAAGCCGTGCGCGTGGGTGTGCGCGTAGTCGAGGAAGACGTCGAGGCCGGTGCGGATCTGCTCCCGCACGGGCACCCCGGGTTCGGCGGCCGTCAGGCGCAGCATGCGGGCGCTCTCGCGTTCCACGACGGCGGCGAAGAAGTCCCGTTTGGTGGGAAAATAGTGGTACAGGAGTCCTCGGGAGACTCCGGCGATCTCGGCGACCTGCTCGATCCACACATCGTCGTACGGGTGCTGCGCGAAGAGGCTCGCGCCGGCGGACAGCAACTGTTCCCGGCGCTCCTCGGTGCTCAGCCGTTTCCGCGTGCCGCGCTCCCCCGGCTGAGTGGTGCGCTCCCCCTGTTTCCCGGCCATGTTGCGCACCCTACTGCACGTTACTTGACGTGAGTTCAATAACGGGATCAGACTGGGAGCACTGTTGAACCCGCGTACAACAACGACTGGGGAGATGGCGCGGATGGCGGGCACGACGGGGACGGTCGGCGGTGCGAGGGCCGACGGGACCAAGGACACGGACGGGGCCGACGGGACCGACAAGGGGTTCCGCAGCGCGGAGCTGGGCTGGCCGGAGCTGCGCCGTATCCCGCATCCCCCGCACCGGCTGCCGCTGCTCGGCGACGCGCTGGGCTCGCATGTGCGGACGCCGGTGCAGGACTCGATGAAGTTCGCGCGGCAGCTGGGTCCCGTCTTCCGGCGGAAGGCGTTCGGCAAGGAGATCGTCTTCGTGTGGGGCGCGGAGCCGGTGGCCGAGCTGGCGGACGAGTCGCGTTTCGCCAAGCATGTCGGGCTCGGGGTAGCCAATCTCCGTCCCGTCGCGGGCGACGGTCTGTTCACCGCGTACAACCACGAGCCCAACTGGCAGTTGGCGCACGATGTGCTCGCGCCCGGTTTCAGCCGTGAGGCGATGGCGGGCTACCACCCGCTGATGCTGGACGTCGCCGAGCGTCTGACGGCGCACTGGGACGAGCGGGAGTCGGCGGGCGCGCGGGTCGATGTGCCCGGCGACATGACCAAGCTGACCCTGGAGACGATCGCCCGTACCGGTTTCGGCCATGACTTCGGGTCCTTCGAACGGTCCCGGCCGCACCCCTTCGTCACGGCGATGGTCGGCACCCTGTCGTTCGCGCAGCGGCGCAACGCCGTGCCCACTCCCCTGACCCCGCTGATCCTGCGCGGCGCGGCCCGGCGCAACGCCGACGACATCGCGTATCTCAACCGGATCGTCGACGAGGTGATCGCCTCACGGCGTGCGGCGCCCCGCGAGGGCGGTGGTTCCGGTGATCTGCTCGACCGGATGCTGGACACCGCGCACCCCGTCACGGGTGAGCGCCTGTCCCCCGAGAACATTCGCCGACAGGTGATCACGTTCCTGGTCGCGGGGCATGAGACGACCTCCGGGGCGCTGTCGTTCGCGCTGCACTACCTCGCACTGCACCCGGAGGTCGCCGCCCGCGCGCGGGCCGAGGTCGACCAGGTGTGGGGCGACACGCCACGGCCCGCGTACGACCAGGTCGCGAAGTTGCGGTACGTCCGCAGGGTGCTCGACGAGTCGCTGCGGCTGTGGCCGACCGCGCCCGCCTTCGCGCGCGAGGCCCGGCAGGACACGACGCTGTCCGGCGTCCATCCGATGAACCAGGGTGCCTGGGCGCTGGTGCTGACGATCATGCTGCACCGGGACCGGTCCGTGTGGGGCGACGACCCGGAGTCCTTCGACCCCGAGCGCTTCACGCCCGCCGCCGTACGGTCCCGCCCCGCCCACGCCTTCAAGCCGTGGGGTACGGGCGCGCGGGCGTGCATCGGCCGCCAGTTCGCGCTGCACGAGGCGACACTGGTCCTCGGTCTGCTGCTGCGCCGCTACGACCTGACCGCCGATCCCGCGTACCGTCTGCGGGTCACCGAGCGGCTGACGCTGATGCCGGCCGGTCTGACGCTCGGCCTGGGCCGCCGCGCGCCGTCGTCCTGAGCGTTGGAGCGTCCGAGCCCCTGCGGCTCGGCGGTGGTCAGTGGCCGCCCGCCGGTTCCTGGCAGCCCGTGCCCTCCATGTACACGCCGTGCGCCTCGGCCGTCACCTGGGTGCTGCCGAGCGAGCCCTCGACACAGACCGGGCGCAAGTCGACGACGTAACTGATCAGGCCGGTTCCGAAACTGCTCGCGGTGACGGCGGACGCGTCGTAGCCGAGGCCCGTGAGGGCGGTCCTGACCTGGGCCACCGTCGCCTCCCGGGTCCCGGCGAGCCCCTCCAGGGCCTTCTTCACGCGGCGGGTCTCCTCAGCGGCCGTGCACAGGGCGTCGCCGGAGAGAGGGAGGGTCTGACGGAAGGCGTGGTTCTCGGCGTACTTGGGGTTGGCGTCGCCGCCCTGCTCGCCGGTGGTGGCGCCGGGGTCCGCGCTCGCCGTGCTCGCGGTCGCCTCCGGGCAGGACGCCTTCCGCTTCGGTGCCGAGGTCGTCCCCTTCTCGGATGTGTCCGATGCGTCCGATGCCGGGGTCGCGCCTTCCTCCGATGCCGAGGTGGCGCCTCCCTGAGGCGGCGTGGCCGAACCCGCCACCGTCCCCGACGCGTCCGTGGTCCGGCCCGTGTCGGCGCAGCCCGTGAGCGCGAGCGGTACGGAGACCAACGCGGCTGTCGCCAGGGTCAGGCGTCCTCGTGAAGTCATGGAGTGAGTATGTCCGGTCGGGCCCGCGCGGGACCTGAGTACGGGTACTCAGCGGGACGCCACCCCGGTTGGCCCGAACGGCAGGGCCGGCCGCCCGTATGGCCCTTGCCCAGCGGCGCCCCCGTTCACCCGCTCCTAGCGTCCACACAGCAAGGACCTGCGCGAAGCGGACGGGAAGTGGTGTGATGCGGGCGATCGTACGGGCGTCGGGGGCCGCGGTGGCCGCCGTGGCATGGGTGGCCGTGACCGCCCCGGCAGCGTCGGCCGACGACGAGTCGTGGCAGGTGGGCGTGGAACCGGCCACGGTGCGACCGGGCGACACGGTCACGCTCACCTCACGCGGCTGCCAGGTACCGGAGGTCACCGTCGACTCGGGCGTCTTCGACCACGCGGAACTCAACGAGGGACGTGAGACGCGGACAAGGGTGTCCCCGGACGCCAAGCCGGCCGCCCGGCACGAGGTGACCTTCACCTGTGACGGCCGGTCGAAGACCGTGCAGGTGACCATCGCGGACGACGGTCGCGGCCAGGTGGGCAAGGGCCCCGAGAGCGCGGACCACCGGCCGGACCAGCAGAAGGACCCCTCGGCGGAACGCCGGCCCGAGCAGCAGAAGGAGCCCGACCGCCAGAAAGAGCCCGAACGTCAGAGGGAGCCCGACCGTCAGACGGAGCTGGACCGTCAGAAAGAGCCGGGCCATCGCCAGGAGCCGGGCCACCGGAACGAGTCGGAGCACCGCAGGGAGTCGGAGCGCTTCGGTCCGTCCGAGCGCAAGGGCGTGCAGGCCGGCAGCGGCGGAGGCATCGGTGAGATCGGGCCGGTCCAACTCACCCTGGGCAGCGCCCTGGTGGCGGGCTCCCTGGGCTCCGGCGTCTACTTCGCGGTACGCCGCCGTACCTCGGACTGAGCGCGCCAGGGTGGCACGTACGACGCCCCGGGTCCCTGGGACCCGGGGCGCGACCGTACGAGGGGCATGGCGCCGGTCGGTTCAGTGGCGATGCGCGCGGGTGCGGCGGCGCAGGACGATATAGGCCGTCGCCAGTCCGGCGGCGACGAGGCCGGAGCCGATGGCGATGTCGGTCCCGTTGGGATGGTCGCCGAACGCTCCGCCCAGGCCGCCTCGTACCGCTCCGGCCGTCGTGGAGAGCGCGGGATCCGGCGTGAGTGCGGGCTTGACGGCCGGGGCGCGCGTGGGGCCGACGGCCGGTGCGCGCGTCACGGTGGGGGTGGGGGTGGGGGTCCTCGTCGCGAACGAGGAGACGATGAGGCCGGCCGACCACTGGCTGCCCGTCGACCCGCAGTTGCCGTTGATGCCGACGGCGGTCGCGTTGCCGAGATTGGGGGCGAGGCGGCCGATGCCCCGGTATCTGCCGGCGCCGATGGACGACAGGGTCACCGGCGCTTCGAGGCCCTGTCCGTTGCCGGTGCTCACCACCGGCTTGGCGAGGGCGGAGCAGTCGACGGTCAGCGTGAAGGTACCGCCGGGAGCGACGACCGCCGGTGTCACGGCGGCGCTCGCGCCGCTGATCTCACCGGTGGCCGCCACCGCGCCCGGGGCGCCCAGTACGGCCAGCGAGGCAGCGCCCGTGGTGAGCAGCGCTGCGGTGCGTATGCGGAGCATATGCCTGTCCTCTCCGGCCACAGGGCCGGCCACGCTCGGTCGTGCCCGGCGAAGCCCTGGAGCCACATGGCCCGATATCACCGCATTTCATGGCCATTAAGCAGAATCTCCGTGGTGTCAGGGGATTGGCCTACAGAGGTTGACGCGGGTGGCCCACGACGCCCGGCGGCTCACCCGTTCGCCGCGTGCCGCCGTCCGGGCCGACCCGGTTGACCAGGGCGAACGGCCACCGGACGGCGGTGGCCGGCACAGAAGGAGGTCGACATGCGGGTACGTGATGTCGTGACGGTGGCGCTGGCGCCGATTCTGCTGGGAGCGGTGGCGTCCGCCCTGGTCGCGGCGGGGCCTGCGGTGGCCGTGGGACCGGATGTGGAGCGGGAGCCGGTGCGTCTGGTCGTCGCCGACATCGAGAAGACCGGCGCGGCGACGATCGCGACGCGGCCGACGGCGGACGGCGGGACCCTGGTGACGGCCGATGTCACCAAGCTGACGGACCGGCGCGGATGTGTGGTGCTCCAGGCCGACGACGGCACCGCGCCCGGGACCTGGCAGTCACCGCGCGGGCAGGTGCTCGGCATGCAGTGCGGCACCAAGGGGACGACGACCCGGATGTCCGGCGAGACGGCACACCGCCAACTGCGGCTGCGCTGGCTCCCGGCGGACGGGAACTCCAACACCTGGGTCAGCTCGCCGGTACCCGAAGGGGCCACCACAAGCTGACCCCCGGCACCCGGCGAGCGGGGCGGAGGCCGTCACGGTCTCCGCCCCGCTCGGTCGTACGGGCGCCGGTCGTACGGGCGCCGGTCGTACGGGACGGGTCAGACGCCCGGCACCGTGTCCTCGAACGTCGTGCCCGCCGAGCGGTAGGCGCCGATCTTCGCGGTGACCTGCGCGGGCGTGAGGACCTGGTCCTTGACGTGCAGGACATAGTCGACCTGCTGGTCGTACGCGCGCGGCGTGGTGCTGGTCTGGCCCGCGAGGTCGATCAGCCACTGGTTGAAGTTGATGGACATCGGACGCTCCGGCAGATACGCGGCGTCATGGGTGCCGAAGAGCTGTCCGTCGACGTAGTACTTGATGGTGCTGTTGTCGATGGTGAGCACGAGGTCGTGCCATCCGGCGTAGCTCTGGCGGGACTCGGTGTGCTGGTTGACCGCCTGCCACGGGTCCGGGTTGTACGTCTCCCAGGACGTCGTGTAGAGGATGTTCGACGACTCGCCCCAGCCGCCGTTGGGGAGGTACTCGAAGTCGTACTCGGAGTAGTCGTCGGCCATCGGGGCCTTGAGGTCGTTGATGGTGAAGAACGTCTGCACCAGGTGGTCGCCGTCCGGGCCCGACTTCGGGGCGTCGTTGAACTTCACGCGGGCCGCGTAGGTGCCGTTCTTGAACTTCATCGCCTTGGTGAGCACTTCGGTCTGCTTGGTGCTCGCGCCGGTGCCCGCCGTCGAGGTCTCCATGTTCATGATGGAGTTGCCGCCGGTGGTGGCGAAGGTGACGTTCTCCGGGGCCCAGGTGGCGCCGGGCACCCCGGGGCCGCCGGAGTTGGAGCGCACGCTCCAGCCGTGCGCCGAGATCGCCGGGTCGCCCGAGTTGCTGTAGTTGAAGTCGTCGAACAGGGTGGCGCCGCCGGTGGGCGGGTCGGTCGGGGGGTCGGTGGGCGGGTCGGTCGGTGTGTTGCCCTCGGGTGCGGTGCCCCACACCTGGCTGCCGGAGAGCAGGGCGGTGACCTTCGACCAGTCCGCGTACGACGTCTGGTTGGCGCCGAAGGAGTAGTCGTCGCTCTGCCGCAGGGTCTGCCAGTCGGCGCGGTGGAAGCGGAGTTGCATGTCCCCGGTGTCGGCGCCCGGGGCGAGGGAGCCGGCGCCCGAGGTGAAGGCGATCTCCAGATAGCGGTCGGCGGTGGCGGTCGGGTGGGCGAGGGTGCCGAAGGTGCCGGTGATGTTGGCGCAGCCCTTGACCGCCCAGGAACAGGCGAAGCGGTAGTCGGTGCTCGCCGAGTCGGCCTTGAAGTAGTAACGGACCTTGACGTTCGCGAGCGGTACCGCCGCGGCACTGGTGTTGCGGACCTTCAGCCAGGGCTCCGACTGGTCGGCCGTGGCGCCGGACGCGCTGGTGCGGTACTGGACGGCGAGGCCGTCCGCGGCGGCGTTCGCGGTGCCCGGGAGCGCCGCGAGTCCCGCGGCGCCCAGGGTCACCGCGACGGCGGTGGCGACCGCGGTGCGCAGCCTGCTCGGGGGGATCCTGCTCATGATGCTTCCTCTCCGGAACGGTGGGATGGACGGTGACGGACGCCGAGTGCGTCGAGTCGGTCCGTGTGGGGGCCGAGTCGTGCCAGGAAGTCGGACCAGTCCGTGGGACCGGTCCAGGTCCGGTCGGCGAGTGCGCACAACCGGGGGTAGGTGAGGTATTCGACGTGGGCGGGCGTGCTGACGAACTCGGTCCAGAGCTGGGCCTGGGCGCCGAGCACCTGCGCGGACGCCGTGGTCCGGAGGTCGTCCGCGACCGGGTCATGGGCGTGGACGGCCCGCAGGTCGACGACGGCTCCGGGCTGGGCGGGGGGCTCGCCGGGGTCGTCGGACTGGGCGTAGTCGAGATAGGTGGCGCGGTAGTGGGCGCTGACGACGGCGTGGCCGCGGCGGACGGCGCGCAGCGCGTGGGCGGGTTCGCGCCAGGTGATGACGGTGAAGTCGTCGGGCAGTTCGCCGCCGCTCTCGGCCCAGCCGGTGGGACGCCGGCCGTGCGCGGTGAGGAAGGCGCCGATCCGGCCGAGGAACCAGCCGTGCAGCGCCTCGGGGTTCGGGAGTCCTTCGGCGGCGGCCCGTGCGCGGGCGGCCGGGCTCCGGGTCCACTCGGTGGTCGGGCACTCGTCGCCGCCGACGTGGATGTACGGGGACGGGAACACGTCCATGACCTCGCCGAGCACGGTGGTGCAGAAGTCGAGTACATGGTCCCGGTGGACCGCGAGGACGGTGTCGCACACGCCCCACCGGGTCCATACGTCGAGTTGACGGTCGGGGTTCGAGCCGAGTTCGGGGTAGGCGGCGAGGGCGGCGCGTACATGGCCCGGCATCTCTATCTCCGGCATGACGGTGACGCCACGGGCCTGGGCGTAGGCGACCAGGTCGACGAGTTCGGCGCGCGTGTAGGAGCCGCCGTGCGGGATGCCGTCGTAGGTGTCGCTGCCGGCCGGGCCGACCATCGACTCGGCCCGGTGCCCGCCGATCTCGGTGAGCCGGGGGTAGGCGGCGACGGGCATGCGCCAGCCCTGGTCGTCGGTGAGATGGAGGTGGAGCACGTTCAGCTTGTGCAGCGCGAGCAGGTCGACGTACCGGCGCAGGAAGGAGACCGGCTGGAAGTGCCGGGCGACGTCGAGCATCGCGCCGCGCCACGGGTGGCGGGGTATGTCGGTGATCTCGGCGCACGGCACCTGCCAGCGGCCGGGGCGCCGGGGGCGGTCGGACAGGGCTTCGGGGGGCAGGAGTTGACGGATCGTCTGGACACCGCGCAGCAGTCCGGTGGGGTGTCCGGCCCGCAGGAGGACGGCGTGCGGCCCGACGGTGAGTCCGTAGCCCTCCTCGCCGAGACCGCTGAGCTGGGCATCGAGGGCGAACACCACCTGTCCTTCCGGGGACGGGCGCAGGGGCAGCCCTGTCGCCGGGGCGAGGAGGGTGCGCAGCAGGTCGGCGGCGGGTTCGGCGCCCGGGTCGACGCGGAGGGTGGTGGTGCGGTCGAAGGTGAAGTGACCGGAGCGAAAGGCCGCCTTGGTGGGGCGGGGTACGAGGGCGGGTTCGGGTCGGTGTGCGGGCACAGGTCGGCCTCCGTGACGGGTCGCGTGCGGTTCGGCCCGGGGGGTCCGTGGTCGTCAGCCCTTGACGGCGCCGGCGGCGAAGCCGGCGGTCACATGGCGCTGGAGCAGCAGGAACACCACCAGGGCCGGAAGGGCGAAGAGGGTGGAGGCGGCCATGGTGGCGCCCCAGTCGGTGCCGAAGGTGTTCTGGAAGGACGACAGCCACACGGGCAGCGTCCGGTTGTCCTGCTGTTTGATGATGAGGAAGTTGGCGTAGGCGAACTCGTTCCAGGCGGTGATGTAGCCGAACAGCGAGGTCGCCATGAGGCCAGGGGCGAGCAGGGGGAACGCGATGTGCCGGAAGGCGCCGAGCCGGGTGCAGCCGTCGACCTGCGCGGACTCCTCCAGTTCGGGCGGAATGGTGGCGATGAAGCCGCGCAGCACCACGATGGTGAACGGCAGCGTGATCATGAAGTAGACCAGGGTCAGCGTCGGCAGCCGGTCGAGCATGTCGGTGTCCCTGGAGATGATGTAGATCGGGATGATCAGGGACTCCCAGGGCGCCATCTGCGCGATGAAGACCATCAGCATGAACTGCCGCCGGCCCCTCCAGCGCATCCGGGCGACGGCGAAGGCGGCGCCGAGCGCGACGAGCAGCGCGAGGAGGACCGCGCTGAGGGTGACGAGGACGCTGTTGCGCCAGAACAGTCCGAAGCCGTCGGCGTCCACGGCTCTGCGGAAGTGGTCGAGGGTCCAGGTCTGTGGCACGAGTCGGGGGCTGTCGGACTGGATGTCGCGGGACGGCTTGAAGGATGTGGAGATCATCCAGTAGACGGGGAAGAGACAGACGACGACCGTGACGACGGCGGCGGCGTTCAGCGGAAGTCGGCGCAGACGGTGGCGGATCGGCTTCATCGCTGCTCGGCCTCCTGGCGGAACATCTGGCGGAAGTAGAGGACCAGCACGCCGGACATCAGGACGACGGTGACCATGGACGCGGCGGAGCCCAGGTCGTAGCGCTGGCCGGAGAGGGCCGTCTGGACCGCGTACACGGGCAGGATGGTGGTGGCGTCGCCGGGACCGCCGCGGGTCATCACCCAGATCTGTACGAACGCCTTGAAGGTCCAGATGACTTCGAGCGACAGGACGAGCATGAAGATCGGCCGGACCATCGGGAATGTGATCGAGCGGAAGATCCGGGTGCCGCCCGCGCCGTCGAGCCGCGCCGACTCGTACAGCTCGGCGGGCACGGTGGTCAGGGCCGAGTAGATCGTGACGGCGGCGAACGGCACCGACTGCCAGACGATCAGGAGGACCAGGATGGCGAAGGCGGCCGGACCGTGCGCGAACCATGGATAGCGGTCGAAGGACTCCAGGCCGAGGCCGGTCAGCGCCTTGTTGACGATGCCGAACTCGGAGTGGAACAGCCACTGGAAGACCGTGGTCGCCGCCACCACGGGCATCGCCCAGGCCAGGACGAGGGCGCTGAGGACGACGGTACGGCCGACCCTGCGCAGGCGTTCGATCATCAGGGCGACCAGGGTGGACAGCGCCATGATCAGGACCACGTTGATCGCCATGAAGAGGAACGTGCGGCGGACGACCTCCCAGAAGCGCGGGTCGGACAGCAGGGTCCGGTAGTTGTCCAGGCCGACGAACTCCGCCTTGCCGAGGACCAGTTCCCGCAGTCCGAACCGCTGGAGCGAGATCACCACGGCGCGGACCAGCGGGTAGACGAGCAGATAGAGCATGCCGAGGACGGCGGGTGCGATCAGGAGGTACGGCCAGGGGGTGCGGCCGTCGGTCGTCGCCGTGCGTCGGGGTCCCTCGGCGCCCGGGGAGCGCCGGGGCGGGCGGTGGCTGAGGGGGCGGGGCGCGGTCCGCTCGCGGATGACCGACACGGCGCTCCTCCTTCCGGGGTTTCGGGGACGGGGCTTCGGGGACCGGGTTTCGGGGATCGGGTTTCGGGTCGCCCGGGGTGTCCGGTCAGGAACCCGTCTTCATGGCCCGGGTGATGTCGGCGGACGCCTTGGCCGCCTCCGCCTGGGCGTCGCCCCCGGTGAGTACGGCGGTCAGGTAGTCCTTGATGGGGTTCTCGGCCTCGACGGCGGCCCAGCCCGGGGTGTTGGGCGTGGCGTGTCCGTTGGCCGCTCCCACGGCCATGGCGGCGGCGCCCGGGTTGGAGGCGACGGCGTCGGCTAGCGTCGTCCGGTTGGGGACGTAGCTCATGGCGAGGGCGAGCTTCTTCTGCCAGGTCTCACCGGTGAGTTCCTTGATGAAGGTGAGCGCGGCGTCGTGGTGCTTGGCGACGGTGGGCACGACGAGGTCGGAGCCGCCGGTGAAGACGGCGCCCGGTGTGCCGGCGGTCTTGCCCGGGATCGGGAAGAAGCCCAGCTTGTCCTTGAGGTCGGGGTTGTTCTGCGCGATCAGGTTCGCGCCGCCCGGCGCGGAGATGATCTGCGCGACCTGCCCCTTGGCCATCACCTCTCCCTGCGGGGGCTGGGCCTCGTCGGAGTCCTTGGGTCCCTTGCCGAGCGCCTGGAGCTTCTTGTAGAACTCGACGCCGCGGATCGCCTCGGGGGTGTCGAGGGCTCCCTTCCAGGTGCCGCCGGACTCGGTGGCGAGGTCACCGCCCTCGTCCCAGATGAAGCCGGACAGGGCGTACCAGTTCTGGCCCGGCAGATAAATACCCTGTG
This sequence comes from Streptomyces sp. NPDC058001, assembly GCF_042886315.1. Classification (NCBI taxonomy): domain Bacteria; kingdom Bacillati; phylum Actinomycetota; class Actinomycetes; order Kitasatosporales; family Streptomycetaceae; genus Streptomyces; species Streptomyces sp. NPDC058001. The sequence continues at coordinate 57,900 of NZ_JBHVQT010000020.1, read as the reverse complement.
TGGCACCCTTGTTGAGCTTCCGAGTCGCCGCGATCCACTGGTCACGGGTCTTGATGGCGCTCGCGTCCACGCCGGCCTTCTCGAAGAGGTCGGTGCGGTAGACGACGACGCGGTTGGCCGCGTAGTACGGGATGCCGTACTGCTTGCCCTCGTAGGACCCCGGCTCGGCGAGGCCCTTCAGCCAGTTCTCGCCGTCGAGTTCGGCGACCTTGTCGCTGAGGTCGAGCAGGCCGCCGCTCTGCGCGAACTGGGCGACCTGGGTGTTGCCGGCCTCGATGACATCGGGTGCGTCATTGCTGGCCAGGGCCGCCGTGACCTTCTGTCCGATGCCGTCCCACTCCTGGATCTGCACCTTGACGCGGATGTCGGGGTGCGCGTCCTCGAAGCCCCGTACGAACTCCTTCTGGAACGCGTCCGAGACGCTGTCGCGCATCAGCCAGACGTCGATGGTGGTCTTCCCGCCCTCGCCGTCGCCGGCCGCGCCGGACGAGGAGTCGGAGGAACTACAGGCACTGAGTCCGGCGGTCATCAGGAGCACGGACACACCGGCGAGCAAGCGGAGCTTCACGGTTCACCTCGGAGAAGACAGGACCAGAGAAGACAGGACCAAACCACCTGACCAGCGCAGCCCACTGGACAGCTCACCTCTTGATGGTCGTTGAAGGTGGCATAGACCAATGTGGGCGTCAAGACCCTCCGCCGTAAGGGATTTGACCCCGCCCGCCGGTATGGGCGCGGTGAGCCGGTGGGTGACAGCGGTTACACTTCCCCTGACCAGCAGGCCAGTTGTGGTCCACTGGCAGTCAACTGGTTATCAACTGGTAAAGAATGGTCCGGCTGGTCGGAGACATCCGTGCAAGAGGGGGCACAGCATGAACGCCGACGCACCAGGGGCGGTGCTCAAGCGGGAGCGGGTCCGCGACTTCATCCTCGAACTCATCGAGTCCCACCGCCCGGGGGACGCCATCCCGTCCGAGCGGACACTCTGCGCGCGCCTGGGCGTCTCCCGCCCGACCCTGCGCGCCGCCGTGGACGAACTGGTGGCGGCGGGCCTGCTGGTACGGGAACACGGCCGCGGCATGTTCGTGGCACCGGAGAAGATCACCCAGGAGCTGGTCTCCGGACAGCAGACGCTGAGCGTGCCCCAGGCGTCGGGGGCCTGGTCGAGCCGGCTCCTGGAGTTCACGACCATCCAGGCCGGCGCCCGCGTGGGCCGCAAACTGCGGATCTCACCGGCCGCCGACATCGTCTACGTGGCGCGGCTGCGACTGGTCGACGGCTCCCCCATGGCGATCGAGCATCTGCACATCAGGGCCGACCTGGTGCCCGAGCTGTCCGCCCAGGAGCTGGAGAACGGCGATCTGTACGAGCATCTGCGTGAGCAGCACGGTGTCCATGTGCAGGAGGCCGTGCAGGCGATCGAGCCGACCGTGGTCACCCAGGCGGAGGCCGAACTCCTCGACGTCCCCGAGCTGTCACCCGCGCTGCTCTTCGAACGGCTCACCACGGACACCGAGGGACGGCCCGTCGAGTACGTGCACTCGGTCTACCGCGGCGACCGCTACCGCATCGTGTCGCGGCTCACGCTGGGCCCGCCGGCCGCGGTGCCGGCGCCCCGGCTCGGCCATCACCCCGGTATCCCGCCGGGCGACTTCGCGCACCGGGACCCCATCGCGTCGTCCACGCACGGCGACATCCAGTCGGCGCCCTGAGGTCCGGCTTGAGGTCCGGCCTGACGTTCGAGCTGAGGTCCGATCTGAGGTCCGGCCTGCGCGGCCCCGGGGCGAGCGGTCAGTACGGTTCGGTGAGCCGGGTCCGATGAGGGATCCGGCGCCGTCCGACAGCAGCGAGGGAGAACGTCCGCCATGGCCGATTACCGCATCGAAACCGTCCGCAACGGCTACCGGAACTGGACCGCGCGCAACGACCGCGGCGCCGAGGTGCGGATCGGCGCCGACGACGACCCCGACGCGCAGCCCTCGTTCACACCCGTGGAACTGCTCCTCGCCGCGCTCGGCGGTTGCGGCGGACTCGTCGTGGACCGCACCGCGCGGGCCGTCGAGCACGACGGGCTCCGGATCGTCGTCGAGTCCAGGTCACGACCTGAGGACGACGGCCGGGTGGGGGTGCTCCGCGTAACCTATGAACTTGATCTGCCCGAGGGCGACGAAACGGCCGCGAAGGTTTTCGAGCGCGGGGTGCGCCTGACCCATGAGAAGTACTGCACCGTCAGCCGGACGGTGGAGCACGGCGCCAGGGTCGAGGCCGTACTCCCGGACGGGACGGTCGCCTTCGCGGCAGGCTGACCAGCGCGGCCCCGGGGGGACCGGCCGCCGCTCCACTCCAGCACCGGGGGGATCACGTGGACGCCGAGCACGACGGCCGGAACGGCGGCCGGCACAACGGCCGGGACGGCGACGGCGACAAGGGCGACAGCCGGGAGGGGCCCGACCGGATCCCCGACGAACAACCAGCGTGGCGGCTGCTGTTCGGCTATGCCCGGCCGCACCGCTGGGCGCTGCTCGCGGGCGCCCTGCTGGCCCTGGTCACGGGGGCGACCGGCCTCGCGCTGCCGCTGGTGGCGCGGTCCCTGATCGAGAACCTGTCCAAGGACGAGGCGATCACGGGCCCGCTGATATTGATGTCGGTCCTCGTCGTGCTGAACGCGGCGATCGGCTCCCTCGGCGGCTATGTCCTGCGCCGCACCGCCGAGTCGGTGGTGCTCGGCGCCCGCCGCACGCTCACCTCGTATCTGCTGCGGCTGCGCATCACCGCCGTCGACCGCAGTGAACCGGGCGATCTGATGGCCCGGGTCACCTCGGACACGACCCTGCTGCGCGGGGTCACCACCGACACCCTGGTCGGCCTCGGCACCGGTGGGCTCACGCTGGTCGCGACGCTGGTCATGATGGGCTGGACCGACCTGGTCCTGCTCGGGGTCACGGCCGCCGTGATCGCCGCGGCCGGCGCGGTCGTCGGCGTCATCGTGCCCCACATCAACAAGGCGACCCGCAGCGCCCAGGAGTCGGTCGGCCGGATGGGGACGTCCCTGGAGCGAGTGCTCGGGGCCCTGCGCACCGTCAAGGCGTCGGGTGCCGAGCACCGCGAGGAGCGGGCGGTGCACGCGGCGGCCGAGGAGTCCTGGCGGCAGAGCGTACGGGCCGCCAAGTGGGAGGCGCTGGCCGGGAACACCGCAGGTCTGTCCATGCAGGTCGCGTTCATCACGGTCCTCGCGGTGGGCGGCGCCCGGGTCGCGACGGGCGCCATAGGCATCGGCACCCTGGTCGCCTTCCTGCTGTACGTGTTCTATCTGATGTCACCGATCCAGCAGGTCGTCGGCGCGGTCACGCAGTACCAGGCGGGGGCGGCGGCGATCGCCCGTATCCAGGAGGCCCAGCGGCTGCCCGTGGAGCCCCCGGCGGAGCCCGCCGCACTGCCCGAGCAGGCCGCCGAACCCTTGTCGCTCGCCTTCGACGCCGTCCACTTCGGCTACGCGGACGGTCTGCCGCCGGTGCACCACGGGGTGACGTTCACGGTGCCCGCGCGCGGCATGACAGCGTTCGTCGGCCCTTCGGGCGCGGGCAAGACGACCGTGTTCTCGCTCATCGAGCGGTTCTACGAGCCGACGGCGGGACGCATCGTGGTCGACGGCAGGGATCTGCGGGACTGGGACGTCTCCCGACTGCGCGCGGCGATCGGCTACGTGGAGCAGGACGCGCCCGTACTCTCGGGCACGCTCCGCGACAACCTGCTGCTCGGCAACCCGTCGGCGGACGAAACGGAGCTGCGGCACGTGCTCCGGACGACCCGGCTCGACGGGCTGGTGGAACGCCTCCCCGACGGTCTCGAAACGCTCGTCGGACATCGCGGAACCAAACTCTCCGGCGGTGAGCGGCAGCGCGTCGCGATCGCCCGCGCGCTGCTGCGACGTCCCCGGCTGCTGCTCCTGGACGAGGCCACCAGCCAGCTCGACGCCGTCAACGAGGCGGCGCTGCGCGACACCGTCGCCGATGTCGCGCGCGACACGACGGTCCTCGTCGTCGCCCACCGCCTGTCCACGGTCACCCTCGCGGACCGCATCGTCGTCATGGACACGGGCCGGGTACGGGCGGTGGGCACGCACGGCGAACTGGTCGCCGGCGACGAGCTGTACGCGGAGCTGGCGACGACCCAGTTCCTGGCGGCGGCCGACCCGGCGCCCAGCACCTGACGGGGGTGCCGGGGCCGGAACGGTCCGTCGTCGGAGCGCGTCGTCAGTCGGTCCAGGTCCAGTCCTCGACCTCCGGCAGATCCGTGCCGTGCTCGCGGATCCAGGCGTGGTGCCGGGTATGCACGTCGGCCATCGCCTGGCGCAGGGCGACCGCGCGCACACCGAGCCCGGGGACCCGGTCGATGACGTCCATGACCAGGCGGTACCGGTCGAGGTCGTTACGGACGACCATGTCGAACGGCGTGGTCGTCGTGCCCTCCTCCTTGTAGCCCCGCACATGGAGATGCGCGTGCCCCGCCCGCCGGTAGGCGAGCCGGTGGATCAGCCACGGATAGCCGTGGTACGCGAAGATCACCGGCTTGTCCCGGGTGAACAGGGCGTCGTACTCGAAGTCGGTCATGCCGTGCGGGTGTTCCTCGTGAGGCATCAGCCGGGCCATGTCGACGACGTTGACGACCCGTACCGCCAGCTCGGGGAGGTTGCGCCGGAGCAAAGCGGCGGCGGCGAGGATCTCCTGGGTGGGGACGTCGCCCGCGCAGGCGAGCACCACGTCGGGTTCCGCGCTGCCGTCCTCGGTGCCCGCCCACTCCCAGACCCCGGCGCCCCGGGCGCAGTGCGCGCGGGCCTCGTCCATGGTGAGCCAGTCGAAGGAGGGCTGCTTGCCCGCCACGATCACATTGACGTAGTCACGGCTGCGCAGGGCGTGGTCGGCGACCGACAGGAGGGTGTTGGCGTCCGGCGGCAGATAGACGCGGACGACCTCCGGGCTCTTGTTGAGGACGTGGTCCACGAAGCCCGGGTCCTGGTGCGAGAAGCCGTTGTGGTCCTGACGCCAGACGTGCGAGGTCAGCAGATAGTTCAGGGAGGCGATCGGACGGCGCCAGGCCAGACGCCGCGAGGTCCTGAGCCACTTGATGTGCTGGTTGACCATCGAGTCGACGATGTGCGCGAACGCCTCGTAGCTGGAGAAGAGCCCGTGCCTGCCGGTGAGGAGGTAGCCCTCCAGCCAGCCCTGGCAGAGGTGCTCCGACAGCACTTCCATGACCCGCCCGTCGCGGGCCAGGTTCTCATCCGTGGACAGGAAGTCGGCCTCCCACGCCTTGGCGGTGACCTCGTACACCGCGTCCAGCCGGTTGGACGCCGTCTCGTCGGGGCCGACGAGCCGGAAGTCACGGCGCTCCGCGGTGTCCTTCATGATCCCGGTGAGCAGCCCGCCGAGTACCCGGGTCGGTTCGTGCAGGCTCGTGCCCCGTTTGTCGACGGGGACGGCGTACCGGTCGAGCGAGGGGATCGGCAGATCGCGCAGGAGCAGTCCGCCGTTGGCGTGCGGGCTCGCGCCGAGCCTGCGGTCGCCCTCGGGTACACAGGCGAGCACCTGGCCGCGCGGCCGTCCCACCGAGTCGAAGAGTTCCTCGGGGCGGTACGAGCGCAGCCACTCCGCCAGCTGCCGCAGATGCTCGGGGTTGTCCCGGACCCCGGACAGCGGAACCTGATGGGCCCGCCAGGTGTTCTCGACGGGCAGCCCGTCGACCTCGGCGGGACCCGTCCAGCCCTTCGGGGTACGCAGCACGATCATGGGCCAGCGGGGGCGCTCGGTGGCGCCGCCGCCCCTGGCCTGGCGCTGGATGACGGCGATGCGGTCGAGCGCCGTGTCCAGGGCGGTGGCCATCGCGTGGTGCACGGCCATCGGGTCGTCGCCCGTGACGTGCAGCGGCTCGTGTCCGTAGCCGCGCAGCAGGTCGTCGAGTTCCGCGTCGCCGATACGGGCCAGGACGGTCGGGTTGGCGATCTTGTAGCCGTTGAGATGGAGGACCGGCAGGACGGCTCCGTCGCGCACCGGGTCCAGGAACTTGTTGGAGTGCCAGGACGTGGCGAGCGGTCCGGTCTCCGCCTCGCCGTCGCCGATCACACAGGTCACGAGGAGGTCGGGGTTGTCGAGAGCGGCCCCGTAGGCGTGCGCCAGGGAGTAGCCGAGTTCGCCGCCCTCGTGGATCGAGCCGGGGGTCTCCGGGGCGACATGGCTGGGTACGCCGCCGGGGAACGAGAACTGCTGGAACAGCCGCCCCATGCCCTCCGCGTCCCGGGTGACATCGGGATAGGTCTCGGTGTACGTGCCTTCCAGCCAGGAGTTGGCGAGGACCGCCGGTCCCCCGTGCCCCGGGCCCCAGACGCAGAGGGCGTCGAGGTCACGGTCACGGATGGCGCGGTTGAGATGCGTGTGTACGAGGTTGAGGCCGGGTGAGGTGCCCCAGTGGCCGAGCAGACGGGGTTTGATGTGCTCGGGCCGCAGTGGTTCGGTGAGCAGCGGGTTGGCCATGAGATAGATCTGACCGACGGCGAGATAGTTGGCCGCGCGCCAGTGCGCGTCCAGGGCTGTCGCCTCGGTGTCGGTGAGAGTGGTCGGAGCCGGGGGGACGTCCGGCATGGGGCCTCATCTCCTGGGTGCGTCGGCTGTCGTCCTTGCTTCGTGCCGTGCTTGTTCGCTTCGTGCCGTGCTTGCTCGTGCCCTGCTTGGTTTCCGTGCTTGGTTTCCGTGCTTGGTTTCCGTGCTTCGTTTCCGTGCTTGCAGTCCTGCTCGGCGTGCGGCGGCGCACACCTGCCTCGACCCTGGCGTGACGGGGCGGCCCGCGCAACGCGGACAGGGGGGCTCATACCGTGAGCACACCTTCTCGCCCGCCGGGTGCGACACCCCTGGGGCCGGAGGGGTCCCTGAGCACGGATGTGCCGTGGCGATCGCTCCTCCGGCCGCCTCGGGTCGCCGCCGCGCGCCCCACGCGTCAGCCTGGAGGTGAGGCCCCCGCCCCGGATCCGGAGGCTCAGAGAGGGATGATCCATCGTGAACAAGACGGCACATCCCGCGGCCGAGGTCGTGGTGGAGCTGAGTGACTGTTCCAAGGACGACGCGGGCCAGGTCTTCCGGGTATTGCGGTCGGTGTTCGTCTGCGACCGCGCGGCCGAGGACGCCCCCCGGGACGTGGTCGGCGGACGCCCGTCGATCTGGGCGGCGACCTTCGACACGACCGCCATCCAGGGGGCTCCCGCCGCGACGGCGCTGGCCGCCACGGTGACGGCCGAGGTCCAGGGCGGCTACCAGGCCGTCGACCGGCTGCGCGCGGCCCTCTCCGCCGCGTTCACCGTCGCCGAGGAGGGCATGGCGGCGGGCGACCAGGAGAAGGACGTACAGCTGCGGCTGAAGAGCGGATGAGCGCGGGGCGTGAGGGGGCGCGGGAGCGTAGGGGGAGCGGGAGGAGCAGGGGGGCGGAGGGCTGGGGTAGAGCGGCCGAGGTCGAGGGGCCGGGGCAAGGGGGATGTGAGGGCGACAGGGGGCAGGTCGCGGCAGCGGGCCGCAGTCGTCCCAGGTGGGACCCATGACATCGATGAGTCGGCCACCCATGTCGATCGCGAATGTTCCGCTCCCCCGCCGTCCGGCACACCGGAACCCCCGCCTCCCCTCGCCTTGGCGCGCCCCGGGCGCACCTCGCACGCCCCTCAACTGCGTTCTTCCGCTTGACCCTTGACGTGTTCGCGTCCGCCTGTATGGTCTAGTCCAAGTAGCAATCCCCTTCCGGATGCACGCGGTTGATCGCGTCTGCACACACTGACGCACCGCGCACCCGCGCGCCTCTCGGCCCCCACCCTTGAGTGGCCGACCTGTTCGTACCGGGGTCCCCACAACTCCCGTACGCCCGCAGGGAAGCCAGGAGTGAAGGAGAGTTCATGCACGCCAGGAAGAAGACGGCCGCGATCATCGGCGCCGCACTGGCCCCGGTCCTCGCCATCGGCCTGCCGACGGGTTCCGCGAGTGCCCACGGGTACATCTCCACACCGCCCAGCCGGCAGGCGCAGTGCGCCGCGGGCACGGTCAACTGTGGCGACATCAAGTACGAGCCGCAGAGCGTGGAAGGCCCCAAGGGGCTGACGAGTTGCAGCGGCGGCAACTCCCGGTTCGCCGAACTGGACGACGACGGCAAGGGCTGGGCCGTCACACCGGTGAGCCGTTCGACGCAGTTCCAGTGGAAGTTGACGGCCCGTCATGCCACCAGTACCTGGCAGTACTACGCCGGTGGCCAGAAGATCGCGGAGTTCAACGACAACGGCGCGCAACCGGGTGCGACCGTCACCCATCAGGTGGACTTCGGCGGGCCGCTCGGCACGCAGAAGGTCCTCGCGGTGTGGAACATCGCGGACACCGTGAACGCCTTCTACGCCTGCGTCGATGTGAACGTCGGCGGCTGACCGACCTCCTGCGCGGGCCCGCCCACCCCCCCACCGGGCGGGCCCGTCCCCGGCGTGGATCCAGGCGGAAACCTGACCTGCTGTGCGGGGCGGGAAGTGAGAGGGTACGCGGGTCGGATCGGTCGAGAGTTCTCACGAGGTGGCGCGATGGTCAAGGGTGCGATGGTCCAGGCGGCGGCCGGAGTGCATCTGGTGCACGGCGGGGACACGAACTGGGTCGTCATCGCCGAGGGGGACGCCGTCACCCTGGTCGACACCGGCTACCCCGCCGACCGGCAGCGGCTGCTCGACTCGCTGGCGGCGCTCGGCCACCGCCCCGAGGCGGTGACGGCGGTACTGATCACGCACGCGCACAACGACCACATCGGCTCGGCGCAGTACCTGAGCGGTACATACGGCACGCCTGTCCATCTGCACGAGGCCGAAGTGCCGCACGCGCGCCGTGAGTTCCTTCACCAGGTGTCCTCCGCCCAAGTGCTGGCCAACGCCTGGCGGCCGGGTGTGCTCCCGTGGGCGGTGCACGCGCTGCGCTCCGGCGGTACCGCGCACGTCCCGGTGGCCGATCCGCGCCCCTTCCCCACCGCCGGTGCGCTGGACCTGCCGGGCCGGCCCGTACCGGTGCACACGCCCGGCCACACCGGCGGCCACTGCGTGTACCACCTGCCCGAGTCCGGCCTGGTGATCTCGGGGGACGCCCTGACCAGTGGCCATCCGACGTCCCGGCTGCGTGGTCCGCAGTTGCTGCCGCCGATGTTCGACACCGACCGCGCGCGCACCCTGGCGTCGCTGGCGGTCCTGGAGAAACTCTCCGCCGACGTGCTGCTGCCGGGCCACGGCCCCGTGCACCACGGCCCGGTCGCGGAAGCGGCTCGCCGGGCCCGTGAATTGGCGTCCTGAACGACGGCGAACGAACCGAAAAGGCGGGTGCCGCTCGGTTTCCACGGGAGCTGGGTGCCGGACCACGGGTGAGGGAACGCCGACGTGCCGTCCCCTCACCCGCACCAAATGACCCGACGGCTCAGGGCGCCCCGCGGTGCTGCACCGTGATCGGGTCGAAGGTGACCCGGGTCGTCGATCCGTCGTCGGCCCACCGGACCTCGACGGCGTCCTCGCCCGCCGCGAGACTCGCCCCGCTCACCGCGTCGGCCAGGGGCGCCGCGTCCGGTTCACCGGTGAGCACGGCCAGCGCCGCGAACACCGTGGTGCCCTCGGCGTCGGCGGTGAGACCCGGTACGAGGGCCCAGCGGGTGAACGCCGTTCCCTGCGGAGCCCGCGTGGTCGTCGTGTCCGTCCAGCCGATGAGCGCGTGCAGCCCGGACACCAGATCCTCGTCGGGCCCGGTCGCCCAGCCGGTCTGGTGGACCCGGGCCCCCGGCGGTGCGCCGACGACGCGGTGCGCCCGTACCTCGTAGCGGCCCCGGACCACGGTGACGCTCTCGACGCGCAGGCCCGGCACCATCGGCGGTCCGGACGGGAACACGGGCCGGTGCCAGGACGCGGCCCAGGCCCAGCCCGCTCCCTGGCCCGCGCCCAGCGGACGGATCCGGCGGCGCGTACTGCGCACCCCGCCGACCTCTACGGAGAGCTGGTTGTCGGCGATGTTCTCGCCGGACGTGGGTCCGGTCCGGGTGGAGTAGGCGTGTCGGCCGTAGTGCGGGTCGTCCTGCGAGGCCGACTCCCCCTCCTGCGGCCGGACATGGTCACTGCCGTGGTTGTGCAGCCGTACGATCCCGTCCGCCCGGGTCGACTGCGCGAGGAACCCCGGCACGGGCATCGCCGCGGCACGGTCCGCGTCCTCGCTCGGCGCGGGTTCCTCGGTCGCCGTCCACAGCGGATGACCGGCCGGGGCGAGCAGGGACACGAACGCCTTGGACGCCCAGTACGGGGACGCCGGGCCGGAGTAGCGCTGGAGCGTCGGCGGGTGCGGGCCGTGCCAGCCAAGGCTCAGCAGCCCGTCGGGGCCCACGGACCCACGGTCGAGGAAGTGCCGGAGGGTGCCGCTGACGAGCCGCCGTGAGGTGCCGGGCGTGAGCGGGGTGTGGCCGGTCACGGCGCCGAGGCCCACGGCCGCGCCTGCGGCGAAACGGTAGGTGAGGGAGCGGCCGAAGTGGATCGGCGCGCCGTCCGCGCCGAAGAGCGGCGCGAAGTCCGTCAGATGGGCACGGAGGCGGGGTCCGAAGCGGTCGGCCAGAGCGGTGTCCTGGGCGAGGTGGGCGTCGAGCGTCGGATAGAGGTGCAGGGCCCAGCCGTTGTAGTGGTCGAAGGCCCGGCCGTCGCCGTCGCTGTACCAGCCATCGCCCAGGTACCAGCCTTCCATGAGGTCGAGGGCGCGTTCCCGGGCGCGGGCGGTCTCGTCGTCGCCGCGGCCGACGGACTCCAGGAAGCCGGCGACGGTGAAGGGGAACAGGTACCAGTTGTTGGGCGAGGGGCTGTGCCGGAGCGCGCCGCGCAGCCACTGTTCGGCGCGGTCCTGTGTCTCGGCGGGGAGCCGGTCCCACAGCCAGGGCGCGGTGAGCCGCAGTCCGAGCGCGACGGACGCGGACTCCACCATGGGCTGGCCGTGGCTGTCGTGACCGAGGATGTGCGGCCAGGACTCGGTGTCGTCTCGGCCGGGGGTGCGGGTGCCCGCGGTGAGCCCTTCGGCGTACCGGTCGAGCCAGCCGTGCGGGTCCTTGCCGTCGGCTCCGGCGACGCGGAAGGCGGCGGTGAGGAAGGTGCGCGCGTATCCCTCCAGGCCGTCGGAGCGGACACCGGACTGCGAGGGGCGGCCCGGCAGGTCGAGGAGGGCGCCGCCCGGCGTGGCCCAGGCCCAGGCCGCCCGCAGCAGCCCGTCGGCGACGGCTTCCCAGTGCTCGCGGGTGTATCCGGTACGGGGGCTCAGTTCCCGGTTCTCGGCGGGGAGTTCGAAGGGAACGCTCATGCCGCTCGTACCGCTGATGCCGCTGATGGCGCTCATGCCGTGAAGGCCAGCCTTTCGCGTCGTACGGGGTGGGCGAATCCGTCGCCCGCGGCCCATCGGGTGACCTCGCCGATCGCGAGGTCCGCCAGGCGGCGCCACTCGTTGCCCTGGGAGCCTGCGAGATGGGGGGTGATGAGCACGGTGTCGCAGTCCCACAGGGGGTGTTCGGGGGGCAGCACCTCGGGGTCCGTGACATCGAGGACGGCCCGGATCCGGCGCGCCGTGACGAGGTCGGTGAGGGCGTCCTGGTCGACGACGGCGCCGCGTGCGGTGTTGAGGAGGACCGCGTCGTCGCGCATGGAGGTCAGCAGGTCGCGGCTGACGAGACCCTGTGTCTCGGGCAGCAGCGGGGTGTGGACGCTGACGATGTCGCTCGCGGTGAAGAGTTCCGCGAGCCCGACCGGGCGGACACCGAGCGCGGCGGCTTCCTCCGGGGTGACGTAGGGGTCGTGGAGCAGGATCTCCAGGTCGTACGGGCGGAGCAGGTCGATCACGCGTCGGCCGATCAGGGACGCGGAGAGGATGCCGACGGTGCGGCCGTAGTTGCCGACGGCGTTCGAGATGGCCAGGGGGTCGGCGCGGTGGCGCGCGGCGCGGTAGTCGCGGGCCTGTTCGAGGGCCCGCTTGCCGGACAGCAGGATCATGGCGACGGTGTACTCGGCGACGGGCAGCGCGTTGGCGGCGGCGGCCGACGACACCTCGATGCCGCGGTCCCAGCAGGCGTCGGTGATGTGGTGGCGTACCGAGCCCGCGGTGTGCGCGACGGCCCGCAGACGGGGTGCGGCGGCGAGTGCGGCGGCGTCGAGGGGCGGGCAGCCCCAGCCCGTCACGAGCAGATCGGTGTCCGCGAGGATCTCGCGGGCCCTGGGCGTGCTGAAGTCGTCGAGGGCGGGCAGGGGCGGCAGGTCGCAGATCTGCGCGAGTGCCGCGAGGGACGCCGGGTCGAGGATGGCCGCGGCGGCCTGCGATGACATGGCGACGGCCGCACGGGGGCGGCCGTTCGGTGCGGTGTGCATGTGGCTTCAAGAACTCCTTACTTGACGGCGCCCGCGGTGAGTCCGGAGCGCCAGAACCGCTGAAGCAGCACAAAGGCGAGGATCAGCGGCAGCACGGCGAGCAGCGAGCCCGTGATGACGACGGGGTAGTACTCGGGTGAGACGGTGGCGGAACTGTTCCAGCTGTAGAGGCCGAGACTGACGGGATAGAGGTGCTGGTCGGAGAGCATCACCATCGGGAGGAAGAAGTTGTTCCAGATGGAGGTGAGCTGGAAGAGGAAGACAGTGACGAGTCCGGGCCCGAGCATGCGCAGGGAGACCCGCGCATAGGTGGTGAGTTCACCGGCGCCGTCCACGCGGGCGGCTTCGAGGACCTCGTCGGGCACGTATCCCTGGCTGAAGATGCGTCCGAGATAGACGCCGAAGGGGTTGAACAGGACGGGCACGAACACCGCCCAGAAGGTGTTCACCAGGCCGGTACCGGACGCCATCAGGTACAGGGGCAGCGCGAGCACGGTCTGCGGGACCATCACCGCGGCGAGGACCAGACAGACGACCATGTTGTAGCCGAGGTTGCTCCACAGGGCGATGTTCACGATGGACGGCAGGACCGTGTGCAGGCCACTGAAGACCCGGCCCTCGAAGGTGGTCAGGCCGAGCGCCTGCGGCAGCAGTTTCGCCTTCAGCCGGTCGGGTACGAGGGCGGTGATGTCGCGGGCGACGCCGTCGATGGCGTAGCCGGGGACCTGGGGGTACTCCAGGGTGGCCACATCGGGTGCGTTGCCCGCGCGGGCGGCGTTGCTGAGCTTCGCGTAACCGCCCTGGTCGCCGCCGGGGATCTGGTTGAAGTCGACCTGGACGCGGTCGTGGGTGCGGTTGAACTCGTCCACCACCTGCTGGCTGCCGCGCAGGGCGGACCAGAAGGTGAGGCGCGTGGTTCTCCCCGTGCCCACGGATCCGCCGCTGCCGCCGCAGGCGCTCAGGGCGCCGGTCAGCGGAAGCGCGGCGCATGCGGCGAGCAGGGATCGACGGCTCGGTCGACCGGACATGGTGCCTCCCGCGGCTCCTGTTCGAGACACGGGAATCCTGATCGGCTGACCGGACTGGGTCAAGAGATCGATCAGAAGTAAATCAAAGCGGTCAAACGCTCACTGTGAATACGGGACCGATGGCACGGTGGGCGACACCGTGGGTGGTTGGGACGAGCCACGGACCTTCAGCTCGGGCAACAGCTCGATCCTGCGCACCGGTTCGGCCGCTCCCCCGGCGTCCATCCGGCGGAGGAGCAGTTCGGCGGCGGCCCGGCCGACCTCGGCCTTGGGCGGCGCGACGGCGGTCAGCGGGGTGCTGCTGAATCCGGCGACCGTGTCGTCGTACGCGACCACCGAGCAGTCCTGCGGCACCCGTACCCCGCTGTCAGCGAGGCGCTGGACGAGCAGCACCGCGTCCTCGTCGTTGTGCAGGACGGCGGCGGTGGCGCGCCGTTCGCGCAGGACGGCGGCGAGGTCGAGCGGGGGTGGGGCGGTGCGGCCGGTCCCCGGGTCGGGCTCGGCGCCCGCGTCCGGGGAACTGAGGAGCACGGTCGCGTCCTCGACGTCGGGCCGCTCGGCCGCGATCCGGGCGAAGGCGACCCGGATGGCGCGCGCGGTGGGGCTGTCGTCGCGGGCGGTGAGGACGATCCTGCGGTGCCCGAGCGAGACGAGGTGTTCGACGGCGAGATGGACGCCGTAGCCGTGGTCGGAGCAGACGGAGTCGGTGGCGTGCAGCGCGCTGCCCGGCCGGGGGCGCCGTTCCATGATCACCGTCGGTACGCCGATCGCGGCGAGCCAGGCGTAGTCGGCCTCCTCGCTGGCCGCGCTGCGCCAGCGCGGGGCGATCAGCAGACCGCTCGCGCCACCCGCCAGCGCCTTCTCCACGATGAGGCGTTCGGTGCCCGGAGCCTTCGGCGCGATGTGCAGGGCGATGTGCACCCCCGCTTCCTCCAGGACCGTGCGGGCGCCGTGCAACGTCTCATACAGGTACGAGTGCCGCTCGGGGACGACGAGGGCCACGGCGCCGATGCCACGGCCGGGCTCGCCGGGCCCCGGAGCGGTCTCGGCCGTGATGACGGGCCGCGCCACGCCGTGGCCGCGCCGCAGTCTGCCCGCGCGCGCCAGGTCCTCGACATCACGGCGGACGGTGACCACCGAGACCTCCAGCTCGGCGGCGAGGTCGCTCACCCGGACCGGCCCCCGCGACTCCACGACGGACAGGATCCGCCGGCGCCTCTGTTCGATCGGCTCCCGCATTCGGGATCGCCCCCTTGGCCGTACCGCCTCGGATGTTCGTTTGAACGCTTGACCGGAAGCATAACGATCGGCGGCCCCGGCCGTACCCGAACCCCTCGGCCGTGCGCTTCGATGGGTCCATGACCGACGCGACCGAACACAGCGAGCCGTGGGGATCCGACGTCCAGGGCATGATGCTCGCCAACGAGGCCAACTGGGACGCCCGCACCCCGGTCCATCTCGCCAGCCGGTTCTACGGGCTCGACGCCTCGCCCGACCCGGCCCGCTGGTTCGCCCCCTTCGAATGGGAGGACCTGGGCGACCTCGCCGGGCAGGACGTGCTGCACCTCCAGTGCCATCTCGGCACCGAGACCCTCGCCTTCGCCCGGCGCGGGGCCCGCGCCACCGGACTCGACCTGTCCGGTGCCTCGGTCGCCGCGGCCACCGGTATCGCCGAGCGGGACGGCGCGGACATCTCCTATGTCCGGGCGAACGTGTACGACGCCGTGGAAGCGCTGGACGGCCGCCGCTTCGACATCGTCTACACCGGCAAGGGGGCCCTGTGCTACCTCCCCGACCTGGACCGCTGGGCGCATACGATCGCGCGGCTGCTGCGCCCCGGCGGCCGGCTCTATCTGGTCGAGTTCCATCCGCTGCTCAACGCGCTCGGCCCTAAGCCCGGCGACGGCGAGGGGCCCGAACTCCTGCTGCGGCACGACTACTTGGGCGGTCGCGGCGCCCTGCGCAAGGCGTCGTCGTCCACGTACACGGACGGGCCTGCCGTCGAGGGGGCGACCGAGAGTTTCGAGTGGGCGCACGGTCTCGACGAGGTGGTCACCGCGGTCGTCGGGGCGGGGCTGCGGGTGGAGCGGCTGCGGGAGTGCGACGAACTCCCCTGGCCGCGCTGGCCCGGTATGACCCCCACACCGTCCGGCTGGTGGCGGCTCCCGGAGACGGCGCCGCGCATCCCGCATCTGTACGCCCTGCTCGCCTCGCGCTGACCCGTTTCGCTCTGACCCGTTTCGCGCCGACACGTCTCCGGCCGACACGTCTCCGGCCGACCCGTTTCGCGCCGAACCGGGTCCGCACCCCGGCGAGTTGGCCGAACTCGGTGCCGATACGATCTGCGGTCGGGCCGTACCGGGTGTGACATCCGGTGGGGAGCGGTCCGGTGCGGGGGCTCGACGAACACGGGGACGAGGGACACGGGGTGACCCAGGGGAACGACCGGGTCGGGGACGACGCACGCGCTGACGCGGCGCGTACCGGCGAGGCACTGACCGGGAACGCGCCGGCCGACGAAGGACGGGACGGCGACGGGCAGGACGACGGCGCCACGGCCGGCCGCGGTGGACGATGGCGGCGGCTGACCCGGGACCGGCGCGGGCGGCTGCTGCTCGCGGGCGGCGCGGCGCTGGTGCTGCTCGCCGCGGGCACCACCACCAGTTGGGCGACCGGCAGTTGGCCCTTCCCGGGTGACGACCGGTACTGCTGGGGCTCCTGGCAGGAGAACAGCGGTCCCGGCTTCCTGGGCGACGACGCCTTCATCGACGGCAACGGCAGCCGCTCGTCGACCGCGACCGCGCCGACCCCGGCACGGCCGACGGGTACCTGCACGGTCGCCGTCGACACCGGGTACACCGCCAGGGACGGCGACGAGGTCAACAAGACCAGCGAGGTCACCGTCACCTACGGCCCCGCGCCCAAGGACGCCCGGGAGCGCATGGCATGGCTCGTGGACCTCCTCGGGGACGGCACGGCGCCGATGCCCGACCGGTTGCCGGGCACGGTCAGCGGCGGCAAGGGCATGCTGGTACTTCCGAAGCGATGCGACACCGCCGACGGGCGCCCGACCACCGTGACGCTCGCGTCGAAGGCGTCCCAGGCGTATGAGGGCCGTTCCACGGCGTCGAGCGCCGGACTCGGCGGGACGCGCTGGGTGACCGCTCTGCTGGTCGCCGCCGCCAACCAGGGCATGGAACGGGCCGGTTGCGCGGACGGCGAGCCCTTGCGGACGTCCTCGCCGGTGCTTCGGGTGCCGGAGGACGAGGAGCGGTACTTCACGAACGCCTGCCGCATCCCCGGCCTCAAGGTCGACCCGGACCTTGCCCGGGATCTGGAGTACCGCGTCGGTGCGGTCACCCGCGACCTCCAGTCCTGCGCGGTACAACCCTGGCGCGGCGCCGGCGACTTCTACACGGCCCTGATGGTGGCCGAACCCCGCCTGGCCGCGCTGTTCGACGGCACGACCGGCACGGCGGCACCGGCGCCCGGCTGGCGCGGCACGGGGATATTCACCGACACGTACAAGGTCGTACGGGCGGACTGTGCGGGGCGTCCGGCGACGTTCCTGACGCACGGCATGTCCGACCGGGACACGGTGGCGTTCACGGACGCGGTGACGCAGCGCCTCGGCTGCCCGCCGGTCGCACCGCGCGCCTGACGCCCCCGTACCGCCTTCGCCCTCCCGACCTCTCCAACTCCCTTGGGGGAACCGCTTCCCATGCCCGACGCCGACGCCCTTGCCCCCGCCGCCGAGTCGGCCGCCCCCGACACCGGGCCGCGCCCGCCCCGCCGCTGGTGGCACCCCCGACGGCTGCTGCGCGGACGGCTGCGCCCCGTGGTGGCCGCCGCTGTCGCCGGGGTGCTCGCCGGCGCGGGAGTCACCGCGTGGCAGAGCGGAACGGGCCCGTTCAGCGCCGCCGGGAACCAGTGCTGGGACGGCTTCGGGGAGCCGGAACTCAAGGCGCTGTTCGGTGGTTCCGAGGACGTGACGGCCGCCGAACTCCCCATCTGGCAGGACAAGAGAGGCTTCGACGGACCCACCGGAACCTGCCGTCTGACCACGGCCGGCTCCGACCTCGTGGCCCGGCTGTACACCCTCGACACCACCTATGCCGGGACCGGACGGTGGGCCGAGGAATTCCTCGGCCCACGGCTCACCCCGCTCGGCGGCGGGCTGCTCGGCATGGCGTCGGACACCCGGGCCTGGCTGGCCCTCCCGGAGGGCTGCCTCGGCGCACCCGACGAGTTCGAGGGACCCACCGTGGTCGACGTCGTCCAGGGCAGGCACGACCCCGGTGACGACGTCGACACCGGGCGGCGTGCCGCGATGGCGCGGGCCGTGGTCCGGATGGTCAACCACGTCCTCGCCGACCAGGGCTGCGGCGGCACGGTGCCCGACCCCGTGCGGGGCCTGCCCGCGCCGCCCAGCCACATCGACGAGGAACCCGGCGCGCTGTGCGGGGTGAAGGGCCTGCGGCTGCCGGGCAAGCGGGAGTACGACGAGTACCGCCCGATGGTGACCCGGGGTGAGGGTCCGGTCCGTACCTGTGACCGGGGCCTGTCGAGCCGTCCCGGGCTGCGGCTGATGACGGTCTCCGATCCGCGCCTGGCCGAAATCTTCGACAACCTCGCCCGTGACGGGGGCACCAAACTGCGGAATCCGCGCGGTTACGGGGCGCTCCGCCCCGATCTCGGCATCTTCCAGGCCGAGTGCCAGACCGGCAAGGTCACCTTCCTGGTCAAGGCGGACGACGCCGATCGGGCGGACGATGTCGCCGCCCTGCTTCCCCCCTTCGTGGCGGCGGAGGCGACCCGGGTCGGCTGCGGCCCGATCCGCGTCACCCTTCCCTGACGACAGGTCCTCCAACTGCGCGCACCGCGTGGGCACATCGCCGTACGACGTGCAGGCCGCGCCCGCCGGCGGTTCACGGATGTCCGGCCACGTCGTGGGACGTGTGAGGCGGGAGATACCGGGAAGAAAGACGCACAGGATCTTGCCTTATCTACACATAAAGGATAAATGAGAGCAGAATGGGTATGTGCGGCGAAGTGCCGCATCCCGTGCGGTCGGAGTTGTCGCAACGAAGGAGTCGAGTCTCATGGCCGACGTTTCGCACCACAGGGCGACGGACATCTCGTCCCACCCTGACGCTTCGGAAATGCGGGCACGCTACGAGCGCGTGCTCGGTGGTCGCGATGTGGCGCTCGTGGACGGACCGGTGTTCCTGGTCGGTCTGTACTGCGCCATCTCCCCGTGGGTGGTCCACTTCACGACCAGCCAACCCGCACTCGTCACGCACAACCTGATCATGGGGTTCGCCATCGGGCTGCTGGCCCTCGGCTTCACCGTGCGGCCCGCCAGGATGTACGGCCTGAGCTGGGCCATGTGCGCCATGGGCATCTGGCTGATCATCTCGCCCTGGCGGGTCGGCACCAGCCCGGACACCGGCGTCATCGTGAACCAGGTCGTGATCGGCGCCCTGACCATTCTGCTGAGTCTGGCCTGCGCGGCCGTGGCGATGAGGAGCAGGCAGCAGGCCCAACGTCTGGAAACAGCGAACCGCCTGGACACAAAGAACCCGAGGTAGTCCCCCCGGGAAACCAACGGAGGACGACCGCCGACCGGTTCAGCGCGCGGCGCGGCCCGGTCGGCGGCACACCGGGGGCAAGGCGGTCTCTACCGTCGAGTAGTGTCTGGTCCCGACGAAGGGACGTGGGCACATGAACGTCGGTGACATCGTCGAGGACTTCACGCTCCCGGACGAGACGGGAACCTCGCGCACACTCTCGGAACTGCTCAAGGGCGGCCCGGTGGTGCTGTTCTTCTATCCGGCGGCCATGACCGCCGGCTGCACGGCGGAGGCATGTCACTTCCGGGACCTGGCCGCGGAGTTCCGGGCCGTGGGCGCACAGCCGGTGGGCATCAGCGGGGACGCGGTGGAACGCCAGCAGGAGTTCGCGGGCCGCAACTCCCTCGGTTTCCCCCTGCTGTCCGACGCCGACGGCACGGTACGCGAACTGTTCGGTGTGAAGCGGGGCTTCTCGCTCGCCCCGACGAAACGGGTCACGTTCGTGATCGGTACGGATCGTGCGGTACGTGAAGTGGTGCGCAGCGAGATCCGGATGAGTGTGCACGCGGACCGCGCGCTGAAGGTACTGCGCCCCGAGTAGCGGCTTCCCGTCCCCGACCGGGTGCGTCGTGTGTACGGCGAGTGGCGCGGGGAACACGGCCGTAGTGACCTCAACCGGAGAACCCCGTAAGAGAACACCCGGACGGAGAGCATCCGGGCAGAGAACGTCGGGACGCCGAACATCCGGCCCGGCGGCGGCAGTTGGTGCTTCCGCGCGGCCTGCGTGGGGTCGCGTCGTGACGCGCGCCCTGCTGGCCACCCTCGCGTTCATCGGCCTGGTGGCGTTCTCCGCCGTGCTGGCCAAGCTGACCCTGTCACCGTCGCCCGTGTCGGTACCGATGGCCGGGTCGAATCTGCGTCCCGGTCACTCGCTGCGCCAGTACGCCGAGGACTACACGTTCCTCGCCGCGTGCAAGCAGATCGGCGGCAACCTTCTCCTCGGGGCGCCCTTCGGACTGCTGCTGCCGGTGCTGGGACCGCGGCGGCTGCGGTGGCTTCGGGTCCTGATGGTCACCGGGCTCGTGATGGTGCTCGTGGAGCTGGCGCAGGGCGCGATCGTCGAGGGCCGGGCCTTCGACGTGGACGACGTCATCCTCAACACGGGCGGCGCGCTGCTCGCGTACGTCCTCCTGGGCCGCCGCATCGCCCACCGCTACCACGCCCTGTCGGACCCACGACCGACTCCACCGCCCAAGAAGACGCAGCGCAAGAAGGCTCCGGCCAAGAAGGCGCAGCCCAGGAAGGCTTCGGCCAAGAAGAAGCAGCCCGCGAAGGCGCAGCCCAAGAAGACACCCTTCTTGAAGGCGTCGTTCAAGAAGGTGCCGTTCAAGAAGTCACCGTTCAAGAAGGCCCACCCCGCCAAGGCCAAGAAGGCGCGGCCCGAAGAGCCGCGCCCCAAGCCCAGGAGCACCCAAGGGTAAGGTCACCGCCGCGCGCGTCCCTCCAGTACCGTCTGCCAGCCCGGCTCACCGCTCTCCTCCGGGTCACGGCCGCCGGGACGTGCGCGTCGGCCGCCGTTGGCGAAGAAGTCCGCGAGGGGCAGGGTCGCGGCGCCGACCGTCACCGCGTCGGGGCCGAGTCGGCCCATCTCGATACTGACGCGTGCGGCGGGGTGGTGCAGCGAGAAGCCCTCGGCGTAGCGGCGTACGGAGTCCAGGATGTGCGGGCCGAGTTGGAGTCCGGCCCAGCCGCCGATGAGGACCCGCTCGGGTGCGAACAGGTTGATCAGGTCCGAGATGCCCGCCCCCAGGTACTCGGCGGTCTCGTCGAGGACGGCGACGGCGACCGGGTCGGGCGCGGTGTCGGGGTCCCCCGGGTGCGCGGCGGCGAGCAGCGCCGTCACACCGCTCTCCTCGTCGCTGTCCTCGGGCAGCCGTCCGCCCGCCTCCAGCCAGCGGGCCAGGAGCGCCTCGGAGCCCGTGTACGCCTCCAGACAGCCGAGGGCACCGCAACGGCACCTGCGGCCACGGACGTTGACGGTGAGGTGCCCCCACTCGCCGGGGCTGTCGTGGATCGCGCCGTCGGTGACGATGCAGGCGCCGACGCCGGAGCCGAACAGCACGATGGCGGCGTCCCGGGCGCCGCGCCCGCCGCCGAACCACATCTCGGCCTGGCCGAGTGCCGCGGCGCCGTTACCGATGAAGAACCCAACACCTTCCGGCAGTTGGACGGCGTCCCGCAGCAGGGCTTCGAGCGGGACCGCCGACCAGCCGATGGTCTGCCCGTGCACCACCGCGCCGCCGGGTGCGCTGCGGTCGACGATGCCGGGCACGCCGACACCGACACCGAGCAGCGAGTCGGCCTGGACGGCGTTCCCGTCCAGGACGGCGGCGATACCCGCGCTGATGTGCCGGACGATGAGGTCGACGTCGTAGTCCTGGTGCCCCAACGGCAGTTCCGCGCGGGCGAGTTCGGTGAGGGCGAGGTCGAACAGCTCGACGCGTACCCGGGTCTCGCCGACGTCCACGCCGATGAGCCGGCCGCTGTCGGGCGCCACCCGCAGCAGGGTGCGCGGCCGGCCGCCGTCGGAGTCGACCACGCCGGCCTCTTCCAGGAGTCCGTCGGAGGTGAGTTCGGAGACCACGTTGCTGACGGAGCCTGAACTCAGGCCGGTCGCCGGACCGAGTGCCTGGCGGCTCATCGGCCCGTCGAAATACAACCGTTGCAATACCTCTGATCGGTTGCCCCGGCGCAGGTCACGCACCGTCCGTCTGTTGCGCTCGGCCATGTGTCTCCTTCCCTGCCCGCAACATACCGTTGCGCGGCCTCTTGACGCGACCTTCTCTTGCGCTTTAACTCACGTCCTAAATTAAGCCATGAGGCCGTTCAGGGACTGAACGCGGCCACCCATTGGACACCCCTGAAAGGGGCGGACCACCATGCGCAGATTCCGAGCCGCAGCCGCGGTCCTCACGACCACTGCCCTCTGTGTCGCCGCTACCGGGTGCGGTGGCGGCAGCGACACCGGCGGAGGCAGCAACGACTCCCCCAAGACGCTCACCTACTGGGCCTCCAACCAGGGCCCGAGCATCGAGGCGGACAAGAAGATCCTCACCGCCGAGCTGAAGAAGTTCGAGAAGCAGACCGGAATCAAGGTCAAACTGGAGGTCGTCCCCTGGTCCGATCTGCTCAACCGCATCCTCGCGGCGACGACGTCCGGCCAGGGACCCGACGTACTCAACATCGGCAACACCTGGTCCGCCTCGCTCCAGGCGACCGGCGCGCTGCTGCCGTGGGACGCCAAGAACTTCGACAAGATCGGCGGCAAGGACCGGTTCGTGGAGTCCGCGCTCGGCTCGGCGGGGGCCGAGGGCAAGGACCCGTCGGCGGTGCCGCTGTACTCGCTCGCGTACGCGCTCTACTACAACAAGGCGATGTTCGCGGACGCGGGCATCACCGAGCCGCCGGCCACCTGGGACGAGCTGGTCGCGGACGGCAAGAAGATCTCCAAGGACGGCAAGTGGGCGCTCGGCGCCGAGGGTTCGAACCTGTCGAACAACATCCACCAGGCGTTCGCGCTGGGCAAGCAGCACGGCGCCGACTTCTTCGACGCCTCGGGCAAGCCCACCTTCACCTCGGACGGCGCGGTCGCGGCGGTCAAGCAGTACGTCGACTTCATGGCCAAGGACAAGATCATCTCGCCGGGGAACGCCGAGTACGCGCAGAACCAGTCGCTGCGCGACTTCGCACAGGGCAAGACGGCGATGGTGCTGTGGCAGGCGGCGGCGAGCACCTTCGCCGCACAGGGCATGAAGCCCGACGAGTGGGGGGTCGCGCCGGTGCCGGTGCCGAGCGGGGCCCCGGGTACCGGACAGAACGTGAACTCGATGGTCGCGGGCATCAACATCGCGGTCTTCAAGAACACCAAGAACCTGGACGGCGCCACGAAGTTCGTGAAGTTCATGACGAGCGACGCCGAGCAGAAGCTGCTCAACAAGACCTACGGTTCGATTCCGCCCGTGAAGGCGGCGCAGAGCGATGCCGCGTTCAGCGCGCCCGACACCTCGGTGCTGCGGGACACGCTCGCCAAGAGCGCGGCGCCGCTGCCCCAGGTGGCCAACGAGTCGCAGTTCGAGACGACCGTCGGCACCGCGATCAAGGAGCTGTTCGCCGACGCCGCCGCCGGGCGTCCGGTGACCACGGACTCGGTCAAGAGCGCGCTGACCAAGGCGCAGCAGCAGATGCCGAAGTGAGCGGCGGCCGATGACTACCACCGCCGCCGAACAGGAGGCACCGCCGGGCCGTTCACCGCGGCCCGGCGGCGGGCAGCCGCGGTCGGCCGGGCGCCGGCCGCGGCTGCCCGGCCGGCTCCGCCGTGTCGGGCTGCCGTATCTGCTGCTGCTCCCCGCCCTGCTCCTGGAACTCCTCATCCATCTGGTGCCGATGGTCATCGGCATCTTCATGAGCTTCAAGGAGCTGACCCAGTTCTACATCCGCGACTGGGGCGCCGCGCCCTGGGCGGGTTTCGACAACTACAGGCTGTCCGTCGACTTCGACGCCCCGGTGGGCGAGTCGCTGCTGCACTCGTTCTTCGTGACGGTCGCGTTCAGTGTGCTGACGGTGGGCTTCTGCTGGCTGCTCGGGACCGCCGCGGCGATCTTCATGCAGGAGAACTTCCGCGGCCGTGGTCTGCTGCGGGCGGTGTTCCTGACGCCGTACGCGCTGCCGATCTATGCCGCCGTCATCACCTGGGCGTTCATGTTCCAGCGGGACAACGGCCTCATCAACCATGTCCTGCACGACCAGTTGGGGCTGACCGACGAGCGGACGTTCTGGCTGATCGGCGACAACAGCTTCGTCGCGCTGGTCGTGGTCGCGGTGTGGAAGACCTGGCCGTTCGCGTTCCTCATCGTGATGGCCGCGCTCCAGAACATCCCCAAGGACCTGTACGAGGCGGCGTCGATCGACGGGGCGGGCATCTGGCAGCAGATACGCCGGATCACCCTGCCGTCGCTGCGCCCGGTCAACCAGGTCCTGGTCCTGGTGCTGTTCCTGTGGACGTTCAACGACTTCAACACGCCGTACGTCCTGTTCGGCCGGTCGGCGCCGGAGCCCGCGGACCTGATCTCGATCCATATCTACCAGTCGTCGTTCGTCACCTGGAACTTCGGTACGGGCTCCGCGATGTCGGTGCTCCTGCTGCTGTTCCTGCTCGTGGTGACGGCCGTGTATCTGCTGGTCACGTCGCGCGGAAGGAAGCATGCCGATGTCTAGCGCCACCAAGTCGCCGGGCGCCCCGGCCGGGCGCCGCTCGGCCCTTCCCCGGTCGCCGAGCGCGCCGCCGGCGTCGTTCGTGTGGGCGCGGCGGGTGTTCCTGACGCTGCTCTCGGGGTTCGTGCTGCTGCCGATCTTCGTGATGGTGACCAGCTCGCTCAAGCCGCTGAAGGACGTCTCGGGCACCTTCCGCTGGATTCCCAGTGGGCTGACCATCCGCCCGTACATCGACATCTGGGACACCGTGCCGCTCGCGCGGTACTTCGTCAACTCCTTGATCGTGGCGGGCGCGGCGACGGTCTGCTCGGTGACGATCGCGGTGTTCGCGGCGTACGCGGTCAGCCGCTACCGGTTCCGCGGCAAGCGGGTCTTCACCGTGACGGTCCTGTCGACGCAGATGTTCCCGGGCATCCTCTTCCTGCTGCCGCTGTTCCTGATCTTCGTCAACATCGGCAACACGACGGGCATCGCGCTCTACGGCTCGCGCGGCGGGCTCATCCTCACCTATCTGACCTTCTCGCTGCCGTTCTCCATCTGGATGCTCATCGGGTACTTCGACTCGGTGCCCCGCGATCTCGACGAGGCGGCCCTGGTGGACGGCTGCGGGCCGCTCGGGGCGCTCTTCCGGATCGTGGTGCCCGCGGCGATCCCGGGCATCGTCGCGGTCGCCGTGTACGCGTTCATGACCGCCTGGGGCGAGGTGCTCTTCGCGTCCGTCATGACCAATGACACAACCCGCACCCTGGCCGTCGGCCTCCAGGGCTATGCCACCCAGAACGACGTGTACTGGAACCAGGTCATGGCCGCCTCCCTCGTGGTGAGCGTGCCCGTGGTCGCCGGATTCCTGCTGCTCCAGCGGTATCTGGTGGCCGGGCTCACCGCCGGAGCCGTCAAGTGATCTCTCCCGAAAGGATTTCCGTGTCCGACCCGATCGACTTCGCCGCCCTGCCGGACGACTTCGCGTGGGGGGTGGCCACCTCGGCCTACCAGATCGAAGGCGCTGTGGCCGAGGACGGCCGGTCGCCCTCCATCTGGGACACCTTCTCGCACACCCCCGGCAAGATCGACAACGATGACACCGGTGACCTCGCCTGCGACCACTACCACCGGTGGCGCGAGGACATCGAGCTGATGAAGCAACTCGACGTCGACGCCTACCGGTTCTCGATCGCCTGGCCGCGTGTGGTGCCGGGCGGCGACGGTCCCGTCAACGGC
This sequence comes from Streptomyces sp. NPDC058001, assembly GCF_042886315.1. Taxonomy (NCBI): domain Bacteria; kingdom Bacillati; phylum Actinomycetota; class Actinomycetes; order Kitasatosporales; family Streptomycetaceae; genus Streptomyces; species Streptomyces sp. NPDC058001. Next base: position 32,389 of record NZ_JBHVQT010000020.1, on the reverse strand, counting down.
AAGGGCCTCGATTTCTACGAGGAGTTGGTGGACGCCCTGCTCGCCGCGGGCATCACCCCGTCCGTCACGCTCTACCACTGGGACCTGCCGCAGGTGCTCCAGGACCGGGGCGGCTGGACCGAGCGGGACACCGCCGAGCACTTCGCCTCGTACGCGTCGGCCGTGGCGGAGCGCCTCGGTGACCGGGTCACCCACTGGACCACCCTCAACGAGCCGCTGTGCTCCGCGTGGATCGGTCATCTGGAGGGCCGGATGGCGCCGGGCCTCACCGATCTCACGGCCGCGGTGCGGGCCTCGTACCATCTGCTGCTCGGTCACGGCCTGGCGGCGCAGGCGGTGCGGGCGGCGGTGCCCGACGCCGAGGTGGGCATCGTCAACAACCTCAGCACGGTGGAGCCGGCCACGAAGTCCGAGGCCGATGTGCTCGCCGCGCGGCGCATGGACGGGCACACCAACCGCTGGTGGCTGGATCCGGTGCACGGCCGCGGCTTCCCCGCGGACATGCGCGAGGTGTACGGCGTCGACCTCCCGGAGCGGCCCGGCGACGCGGAGACCATCGCGCAGCCGCTCGACTGGCTGGGGCTCAACTACTACTTCCCGGCCGTCGTCGCCGACGACCCCGCCGGTCCCGCGCCGCACGCCCGTCAGGTGCGGCGGCTGCACGTCCCGCGCACCGGTATGGACTGGGAGATCGACGCGCACGGCATCGAACGGCTGCTGCTGCGCCTGACACACGAGTACGCGCCCCGGCGGCTGTATGTCACCGAGAACGGTTCCGCGTACCCGGACATCGTCCGTCCGGACGGAACCGTCGACGACCCGGAGCGCACCGAGTATCTGCTCCAGCACGTCGCCGCCTGTGCCCGCGCCGCCCGCAAGGGCGCCCCGCTCGCCGGGTACTTCGCCTGGTCGCTGCTCGACAACTTCGAGTGGGCGTACGGCTACGACAAGCGGTTCGGTCTGGTGCACGTCGACTACGCGACCCAGCGGCGCACGATCAAGGGCAGCGGGCACCGCTACCACGACATCGTGCGCGGCCACCGGCGCCGTCCCCGGCGCGCCGCCTGAGCGGCCCCCTCGTTCCCCCGTGGGCCGCGCGACTCCCGCGCGGCCCACGGGTGTTCAGAGGTCCGGCGTTCAGAAGTCCGGCGTTCAGAACTTTGGTCTGCACCAAGCTCTTGACACCCCCTTACTTCACTTCTTAAATCACGAAGTGAATCAGGCGCCTCCTCCGGTGCCGTCCGGCACCCCCCACCGCAGTCCTGTACATGTGTCATGCATCTGACATGTGTACTCCTGCTGTTCCGGAAGGGAGAGTCATGCACTCCCCACGCCTCGCACGGCGCTGGCTGATCGCCGCGCTGTCCGCCCTGGTCGTCGCGCCCGCGCTGGCCGTTCCCGCGTCGGCGGCCTCCGACGACACCAAGACGACGGCCGTCGCGCCGACCGCCACGACGTTCTCGGACACCTTCGACGGACCGGCCGGTTCGGCGGTCGACTCCGGCAAGTGGCAGATCGAGACCGGCGACAACGTCAACAACCATGAGCGGCAGTACTACACCGCGGGCAACAACAACGCGGCGCTCGACGGACAGGGCCATCTCGTCATCACCGCCCGCCGCGAGAACCCGCAGAACTACCAGTGCTGGTACGGCCGGTGCGAGTACACATCGGCCCGGCTGAACACGGCGGGCAAGTTCACCTCGCAGTACGGACATGTCGAGGCACGGCTGAAGGTGCCGCGCGGTCAGGGCATGTGGCCGGCGTTCTGGATGCTCGGCAACGACATCGGACAGGTCGGCTGGCCCAACTCGGGCGAGATCGACATCATGGAGAACGTCGGCTTCGAGCCGTCGACCGTGCACGGCACGCTCCACGGTCCGGGCTACTCCGGCTCCGGCGGCATCGGCGCGGGCTACACCCTGCCGGGCGGCCAGGCGTTCGCGGACGCCTTCCACACCTTCGCCGTCGACTGGGCCCCCGACTCGATCACCTGGTCCGTGGACGGCAATGTCTACCAGCGGCGCACGCCCGCCGATCTGGGCGGCAGGTCCTGGGTGTTCAACAAGCCCTTCTTCATGATCCTCAACCTCGCCGTGGGCGGCTACTGGCCGGGTGACCCCGACGGCAGCACCTCCTTCCCGCAGCAACTCGTCGTGGACCACGTCCAGGTCACCACCGGCAGCACGGCACCCCCCACCGGCGGCACGATCACCGGACTCGCGGGCAAGTGCGTGGACGTGGCGGCGGCGAACACCGCCAACGGCACCCCCGTACAGCTCTACGACTGCAACGGCACCGCGGCCCAGCAGTGGAGCGTGAACACCGACGGCACCATCCGCGCCCTCGGCAAGTGCCTCGACGTCGCGTCGGGCGGGGTCGCGGACGGCACCAAGGTCCAGCTCTGGGACTGCAATGGCTCGGCGGCCCAGAAGTGGGCCGTCAGCGGCGCCAAGGACATCGTCAATCCCCAGGCGAACAAGTGCCTGGACGTGACGGGCAACAACTCCGCCAACGGCACACCGCTGCAGATCTGGACGTGCGGCGGCGGCGCCAACCAGAAGTGGACGGTGAACAGTTGAGAGTTCGTCGGATCGTTCTGATGGCCGCGACTGCCGCGTTGGCCGGCGGCCTGCTCCAGGCGGCGCCCGCCACGGCGGCCACCGGCCAGATCACCGGCATCGGCGGCAAGTGCGTCGATGTCGCGGCGGCCAACAGCGCCAACGGCACCGCCGTCCAGATCTACGACTGCAACGGCACCGCCGCGCAGCAGTGGAACGTCGTCGGTGACGGCACCGTCCGGGCCCTCGGCAAGTGTCTGGACGTGGCGAGCGGCGGCACGGCGAACGGCAGTCTCGTACAACTCTGGGACTGCAACGGCTCCGCCGCCCAGCAGTGGACGGTCACCGCCGCGAACGACATCGTCAACCCGCAGGCGAACAAGTGCCTGGACGCCACCGGCAACAGTTCCGCCAACGGCACCCGGCTCCAGATCTGGAGCTGCACGGGCGCCGCCAACCAGAAGTGGAGCGCGCCCGGTTCGGGCGGTCCCGCACCGTCAGGGCCGATGGCGGTGGCCCCGTACCTGTACAACGGCTGGGGCAGTCCGCCGAGTCCGACGACGGTGATGAACGCGACCGGCGTCAAGTGGTTCACGCTCGCGTTCGTCCTCAGCAACGGCTACTGCAACCCGCAGTGGGACGGCAGCCGCCCGCTCACCGGGGGCGTCGACCAGCAGACCGTGAACACCGTGCGCGGCGCGGGCGGCGACATCATCCCGTCGTTCGGCGGCTGGAGCGGCAACAAGCTGGAGAGTTCCTGCGGTTCAGCCGGCGAACTCGCCGCCGCCTACCAGAAGGTGATCAACGCCTACGGGCTGAAGGCCATCGACATCGACATCGAGGCCGACGCGTACAACAGCCCGACGGTCCAACAGCGGACCGTGGACGCCCTGAAGACCGTGAAGGCCGCGAACCCGGGCATCAAGATCTACGTCACCTTCGGCTCGGGACAGAACGGTCCGGACAACAGTCTCGTCAACCGGGCCGCCGCGTCGGGGCTCACCGTGGACAGTTGGACGATCATGCCGTTCAACTTCGGCGGTGCGGGCCAGAACATGGGCACGCTCACCGTGCGGGCGGCCGAGGGTCTGAAGAACACGGTCAAGAACGCCTACGGGTACTCGGACGACGAGGCGTACCGGCACTCCGGGATCTCGTCGATGAACGGCATCACGGACAACAGTGAGACCGTCACGGTCGCCGACTTCCGGACCATCCTGGCGTACGCCCAGCAGCACCACCTGGCGCGGCTGACCTTCTGGTCGGTCAACCGGGACCGGCCCTGCACGGGCGGCGGCGCCGACACCTGCTCGGGGGTGAGCCAGCAGCCCTGGGACTTCACCAAGGTGTTCGCGCAGTACACGGGCTGAGCCCGTAGCGGTGCGGTGAACGGGGGCGCCCCGGGCCTGATCGTCCAGGCCCGGGGCGCTTCCCGTACGGAGGATGTCTGATGTCGGATGCCTGAGAAGTCTGATGTCCGATGCCTTGGTAGCGTGGTGCGGTCGCCGCCCGTCGGACCGAGGGGCCGAGGCGCCGTCCGGGGCGGCCGAGGAGCCTGGGGGTTCACGTATGACCGACGCCCGTCCCGCACCGAGGGCCCGGCCCGCACGGCGGCTGCTCCGCCAGGAGGTCGCCGACGGCATCAAGCGGTTCATCCTGGACAACCGGCTCCGGCCGGGTGACCCGCTGCCCACCGAGACCGAGCTGTGCGAGGCACTGGGCGCGAGCCGCTCCAGCGTCCGGGAGGCCGTGAAGGTCCTCGACGCGCTCGACATCGTGGAGGTCCGGCACGGTCACGGCACGTATGTCGGGCGACTGAGCCTGTCGTCCCTGGTCGAGGCACTCGCCTTCCGGGGGCTGCTCAGCCCGGACGACGACTTCCAGGTACTCGCCGACCTCGTCGATGTACGGGAGCTGTTCGAGCAGGGCATGGCCGACCGGATCGTGGCGTCCCTCGACGGCGCCCAACTGGACCGGCTGGACGCCCTGGTGGCCCGGATGCGGGAGCACGGCGCCCAGGCCGCCGCCGTGGACGACGGCGGGGCCGATCTCGTCCCCGCCGACCGCGCCTTCCACGCGCTGCTCGTGGCACCGCTCGGCAACCAGCTCATCGGTCAGCTCTCCGTGGCGTTCTGGGACGTGTACGCGATCGTCGCCCCGCGTCTCGACGGCTTCACGGACGCGGACAGGGCCGCCACCGTCACCGCGCACCAGAGCATCGTGGACGCGGCACGCGCGGGCGACATCAAGGGCTTCACCCGGGCGCTCGGCGAGCACTACGCACCCGTACGGCGCCGGATCGCGGAGGCCAGGGCACACCGGCCGGACCCCGCCTGACCGCATCGGGCCCGCTCCGACACTCCAGCACCCGTCGACTCCCGACACCCCATCCGACCTGGCGAATCACGGTTCCGATCCCCGCACCTCTTGACCTTGCGTGCTCCGTGCTGGCTAGGGTGACATCTGGACGTAGGACATCTTACGTCCCATGTTCCCTCAGCTCAGGAGAGTCCCGCATGGACCTGACCAGCCCCCTGCGCGGGGTCGTCCCGCCCGTCTGTACCCCGCTCGACGCCTCCGGGCAGGTCGACACCGTCTCTCTGGCCCGGCTTGTCGACCATCTCCTCGCCGGGGGTGTGCACGGCCTGTTCGCGCTCGGCTCCACCGGCGAGGTCGCGTATCTCACCGACGCACAGCGCCGCGTCGCCCTGGAGACGGTGATCGCCACGGCCGCCGGGCGCGTGCCCGTGCTGGCCGGTGTCATCGACACCACGACCGCCCGTGTCGTCGGCCCCGCGCGCGTGGCCGACGCGTGCGGCGCCGACGCCCTGGTGGCGACCGCGCCGTTCTACACCCGCACGCACGGCACGGAGATCGCCCGGCACTTCCGCGCGGTGCGCCACGAAGCCGGCCTTCCGCTGTTCGCCTACGACATCCCGGTGGCCGTCCACTCCAAGCTCCCGCCGTCGCTGGTACGGGAGTTGGCCGAGGACGGGACGCTCGCCGGGCTCAAGGACAGCAGCGGGGACGAGGGCGGGCTACGGCGGCTCCTGGTCGCACTCGGCGGGCGCGAGGGGCGGGCCGACGGTCCCGCGCCGGACTTCTCGGTCCTGACCGGCTCCGAACTCACCGTCGACGCGGCCCTGTTGGCCGGTGCCGACGGCGTGGTGCCCGGCCTCGGCAATGTGGACCCCGCGGGCTATGTCCGCCTGTACGAGGCCGCGCGCACCCGTGACTGGAGTCTGGCGGCCAAGGAACAGGAGCGGCTCGTGGCCCTCTTCGGCATGGTCGACGTCGGTCCGGAGACGGACATGGGCCGCAGTTCCTCGGCGCTCGGCGCGTTCAAGGCGGCGCTCCACCTCCTCGGCGTCATCGACCGCGGCGACACGGCGTTCCCACAGATCGGACTCGCCACCGACGCGGTCACCGAGGTCGCGCGCCATCTGCGCGCCGCCGGTCTGACCCCCGTCCGTTGAGTCCGCCGGAGGCGATACGCCCGTGAGGTCGCGGGACGGGATGTGCCGGGAGACGGGATGTGCTGGGGGCTCCGAGGGCTGCGGGGAATCGGTCCGGCGGGCATGGCCACCGTCGTCCCGTGCGGTCAGACTGGGCGTATGCAGTCCTCACAGATCGACGCCTATCTGCGGCGCATCGGCGCCGAACGCCCCACGGCCCCGACCGCCAAGGCCCTGCGCGACCTACAGCTCGCGCATCTGCGGACCGTCCCGTTCGAGAACCTCTCGATCCACTTCGGCGAGGACGTCGTGCTCTCCGAGGACGCCCTGGTCGCCAAGGTCGTGGACGCCCGGCGCGGCGGGTTCTGCTACGAACTGAACGGCGCCTTCGGAGCCCTCCTCACCGCACTCGGCTACGACGTGACGCTGCTCCAGGCCCGCGTGTACGGCGAGGGCGTGCCCGGTATCCCGTACGACCATCTGGCGCTGCTCGTGCGGGCGGCGGACGGGGATCCGTGGCTGACGGACATCGGGTTCGGCGGGCTGAGCCATTTTCCGCTGGCGTTCGACGACCGGGGCGACCAGACCGACCCCGGCGGTACGTTCCGGCTGGTCGACGCGGCGGACGGTGACGTCGACGTCCTCAGGGACGGGCGGGCCATGTACCTCCTGGACCGACGTCCGCGCGCGCTGCGGGACTTCGAGGCCGGGGCCTGGTACCACCGCACATCGCCCGCCTCGCACTTCACCCGCTCCCTGGTGTGCTCGATCCTGACCGACGAGGGCCGGATCACACTGAGCGGACGCAAGCTCACGACGACGGTCGGCGGCGAGAAGCACACCACGGAACTGGCGGACGACGCCGAGGTACTCGCCACCTACGCCAAGCACTTCGGGATGGACCTCGACCGGGTGCCGCCCGTACCGAACGCGGACGTGAAGGCATGAGCGGGGACATTGAGGACATGGGGCGCACGGAAGGCACGGCACCGGCCGCACGGCAGGGCCAGGGTCCGAACCGGCGCCGTCTCCTGGGCGGCCTCGCCGCGGCGGCCGGGGCGGTGGTCGTCCCGTCGGCCGCCACGGGCTGCGCGGCGGCCACGGACCCCGTATCCGCCACCGGACGCGCGGTCGCCCGCACCCCCGCGGCGGAGCGCGCCGACACGGCCCGCCCGCTGTTCATCGGTACGTACACGTCGGTCGACGGCGGCGGCAAAGGCATCGGCCTGGCGACCTACGACGACGCCACAGGGCGCGTCACCGGCACCGGAACGCTGACCGGCGTGCCCGACCCGTCGTATCTCGCGGTGCATCCCTCGGGCGGTGCGCTGTACGCCGTGGACGAGCGGGCCGACGGCGCGGTCACCGCGGTCCGGCTGCCGAAGGACGGACCGCCGAAGGTCGCCGGCGCGCGGTCGACGGGCGGCGCCGCGCCCTGCCATCTGTCGGTGCATCCCGGTGGCCGCTGGCTGCTCAGCGCGAACTACACGTCCGGCAGCGTCGCCGTCCACCCCATCGACGACTCCCTCGCCCTCGGTGAGCGCACGGACCTCGTCACGCACTCCAGTCCACCGCCGGGTCCCGGCCAGAGCGGGCCGCACGCCCACCAGATCGTCACCAGCCCCGACGGCCGCCATGTGCTCGCCGTGGACCTCGGCACCGACACGGTGTACACGTACCGGCTGGACACCGAGGCGGGCACGCTGTCCGCCGTTTCGCAGGCACGGTTCAGGGCGGGCGCGGGGCCGCGCCATCTCACCTTCCATCCGTCGGGCCGCTTCGCTTATGTCGCGTGCGAACTCGACAACACGGCCGTCGTCTGCGCCTACGACCCGTCGACCGGGCGGCTCACCCCCGGCGAACCCCAGTCCACCGGTACCGGCGCGGGCACCAGCTACCCGGCGCAGATCCTCGTCACGGCGGCCGGCACCTTCGCCTATCTCGCGAACCGGGGGCACAACAGCCTCACCCGGTACGCCGTCGAAGCCGACGGGGCGCGGCTCCGGCTGCTCGACACGGTGCCCGTCGGCGGTGACTTCCCGCGCCAGATCGCGTTCTCGCCCTCGGGGCGACTGCTGTTCGCGGCGAACCAGCGGTCGGGGACCGTGAGCGTCTTCCAGGTCGACGCCGACAGCGGTGGACTCCGACTCTCCGGCGATCCGTTCGCGTCCCCGGTCGCGGTGTGCGCGCTGCCCCTGTGATGTGCCGTTCCCGTACCGGCCTGGGCGGTGCGTCCGAAAATGCGATGCGGGTCCGTTGCGCGCGATGCGAGGCTGCGCGGATGGACCGTCAACTGATCTCCCGTATCGCCCACACCGACCACCCGATCGCAGCGCCGGTGGACGACGACGCCGTACGGATCCTGCTGGAGCGGGGTCTCGCGCGCGCGGACGCGCGCGTGCTCGATCTGGGGTGCGGCGGCGGTGAGTGGCTGCTGAGGGTGCTGCGGGCGTATCCGGAGGCGCGGGCCGAGGGCGTCGACCTGTCGGAGCCCGCCCTGGAGCACGCCCGGAAGGCGGCGGCCGGTCTCGGCGTCGCCGACCGGCTGACGCTGCACCACGCGGACGCCTCCGAGTTCCGTGCCCCGCACAGATTCGACCTGGTCCTCAGTGTCGGCGCGGCGCACGCCTTCGGCGGGCTGCTGCCGACGCTGGCGGCGGCGCGTCCCCATCTCGCGCCCGGCGGGCACGTCCTGGTCGGCGACGGCATCTGGGAGGCCGAGCCGACGCCAGAGGCGATCGGGATGCTGGGCGACTTCGCCGATCTCGCGTCCACCATGGAGCGGGTCGTCGCCGACGGCTGGACTCCGGTGCACGGGCATGTGAGTTCACGGCGCGAGCTGGACGCGTACGAGTGGGCGTGGACCGGGTCCCTGTCGGCGTGGGCCCTGGACCACCCCGAGGATCCCGGCAGCGGGCCGGCCCTGGAGGCGGCGGCGACGCACCGCGACGAATGGCTGCGGGTCTACCGCGGCACCTTCGGCTTCCTCTCCCTGGTGCTGCGGGACACGAGCACGGAAACTGGCAGGCCCTAAGGCTCGATGAGTCCCGCCCGGATGGCGTACCGGGTCAGTTCCAGGCGGTCCTTCAGGCCCAGCTTCTGCAAGAGGTTGGCCCGGTGGCGTTCGACCGTCTTCACGCTGATCACGAGGATGTCGGCGATCTCCTTCGAGGTGTGTCCCTCGGCGACGAGTTTGAGGATCTCCTCCTCGCGGTCGGTGATCGCCCGCGCGGGCAGCCGTTCGCCCTGGCGGACCCGGTCGAGATAGCTGCGGACGAGGGCCGTGACCGCGCCGGGGTGGATGAACGGCTCGTCCCGCATGGCGGCCCGGCACGCCTCCACCAGGTCACGGTCGGCGACGGACTTCATCACATAGCCGCTCGCTCCCACCTTCAGCGCCTCGAAGAAGTACTGCTCGTTGTCGTACATCGTCAGGAACAGGATCCGTAGATCCGGGAAGCGGCGGGTGAGTTCACGGGCTGCCTGGAGGCCGGTCATTCGGGGCATGCCGATGTCGAGGATCGCGAGGTCGACCTCGACGGTGCGGGCCTTCGCGACCGCCTCGGCACCGTCGCCGGCCTCGGCGACCACCGCGAGGTCCGGTTCGCCGTCGAGGATGAGCCGCACCCCCCGGCGTACCAGGGCGTGGTCGTCGGCGAGGAGGATCCGGGTCGCCGGACGCCCCCGGTACGGCGGGATCCCCGGCCCCGGCCGCTGCGGCGAGGCTTCGCTCATCGGTCCGCTCCGTCCCGTACCGCCGCCCGCAGCACCACTTCGGTGCCGCCGTGCTCGCCCGGTCCGACCGTGAGGGTCGCGCCGATCAGCAGGGCGCGTTCCCGCATGCCCCGGATCCCGGCGCCCTCCGGCGCGTCCCCGATGCCCTTGCCGTCGTCGTGTACCCGCAGTTCCACGGCGCCCGCGATCTCGTCCAGGGCGAGCGAGACCCGGTCCGCCGCCGCGTGCCGTGCCGTGTTGGTGAGGGCCTCCTGCGCGACCCGGTAGAGGACGAGTTCCGTCTCGTCGTCCAGGGCGGGCAGTTCCCCCGCGAAGTGCGGGCGCACCTGGACGCCGTGCGTGGTGAACTCGGCGGCCAGCGCCCGCAGCGCGCTGACCAGGCCCAGTTCGTCGAGGACGCCGGGCCGCAGCCGGCGGGCGATGCGGCGGATCTCGTCGAGGCTGCCGCGGGTGGCCTCCTGGGCGAGGGCGACCTCCTCGCGCAGGTCCCCGGGCGCCCGGTCGGCGACACGGCGCAGTTGGAGGAGGACCGCGGTGAGGGTCTGTCCGACCTCGTCGTGGAGTTCCTGCGCGATGCGCTGCCGTTCGGCCTCCTGCGCGGACAGGACGCGAGAGGTGCTGCTGGCCCGGTCATGTTCGAGCCGGTCGAGCATGGTGTTGTACGTCGTGATGAGGTCGGCCATCTCGGAGGGTCCGGTGACCTCGGGGCGGCGGCCGGGGCGCAGCAGGTCGGCGGTGGTCATGGCGCGGCTGAGGCGTTGCAGGGGTGCCAGTCCGATCCGCAGCACAAAGGCGCTGACGACGAGCATCGCGGCGAGTCCCACGACGACGGCGAGGGCCTCACCGGGGAGCACGGGCGTCGACACGGTGACGGGTCCCAGCAGCAGTGTCGCGGCGACGACCAGCACGGCGGCGTTCAGCAGGAAGATCCGCCAGAACAGCGACACGCTCCCGATACCCTTCCTTACACTCCCCCGTGACCTGCGGCGCAGACCTCTCCCCGGTCAGTCTGCACCGCCCCGCGCGGTGAGGTCCATCCGTGCTGACACCCATGTCGACGGTGTGGGCGCAGGTGGCAGCATGTCGCCTTTGCGGAACATCCACGATGAGAACGACGAGAACTTCGAGGGGGGACAGGCTGTGCCTGCTCCACGGATGCGTACGACGCCCCTGCCCGGGATCGGCGTGAAATACGACCTGACCACACGCGAACACCGGCACCTGTCGGTGGTCGCGCACCGTGACGGGGCACGGACGGTGAGTGTGTACCGGACCGACGACCCGGACGAGTGCGCGCAGTCGCTGCGGCTCACGGGCGCCGAGAGCGCGTCCCTGATCGACGCGCTGATGCCGTCGCACCACAGTGCGAACCTGCTGCACACCACCGATCTGGGGCTGGTCGCCGAACGCATCGAACTGTCCGCCACCTCGCACTGGAACGGCCGGGTACTCGGCGAGACCAGGATCCGTACGGACACCGGCGCGTCCATCGTGGCGGTGCTGCGGCGCTCGGGCGCCGTGCCCTCGCCGACCCCCGACTTCCGCCTCGGCGGTGGGGACACGCTCATCGTCATCGGCACCCGTGAGGGTGTCGAGGCCGCCGCTGCGATTCTGGGTCGGGAGTGAGAGCGTGCACTCTGCCGTTCTGTTGATCGAATTCGGTGCCATCATTCTGGCCCTGGGCCTGCTGGGGCGGATAGCCGGCCGGCTCCAGTTCTCACCCATCCCGCTGTATCTGCTGGCCGGGCTGGCGTTCGGCGAGGGCGGGCTGCTGCCGCTCGGCGCGAGCGAGGAGTTCGTGGCGACGGGCGCCGAGATCGGGGTGATCCTGCTCCTGTTGATGCTGGGCCTCGAATACACGGCCACCGATCTCGTCTCCAATCTGAAGACGCACTATCCGGCGGGCGCGGTCGACTTCGCGTTCAACGCGCTGCCGGGCGCGATCGCCGCGCTGCTGCTCGGCTGGGGCCCGGTGGCCGCGGTCGTTCTGGCGGGTGTCACCTGGATCTCGTCCTCGGGCGTGATCGCCAAGGTGCTGAACGACCTGGGCCGGGTGGGTAACCGTGAGACGCCGGTGATCCTGAGCGTCCTGGTCCTGGAAGACCTGGCGATGGCGGTCTATCTGCCCATCGTCACGGCGCTGGTGGCCGGGGTGTCCCTCGCCGCGGGCAGTGTGACCCTCGCCATCGCGCTCGGCGCGGCGGGCCTGGTGCTGTTCGTCGCGGTCCGCTACGGCCGGGTGCTCTCGCGGTTCGTGTCCAGCGACGACCCGGAGAAGCTGCTCCTTGTGGTGCTCGGGCTGACGATCCTGGTGGCGGGTCTGGCCCAGCAGCTCCAGGTGTCGGCGGCCGTCGGCGCGTTCCTCGTCGGTATCGCCCTGTCGGGTGAGGTGGCCGAGGGCGCGCACACACTGCTGAGTCCGCTGCGGGACCTGTTCGCCGCGGTGTTCTTCGTGTTCTTCGGGCTGCACACCGATCCGGCGAGCATTCCGCCGGTCCTGCTGCCCGCGCTCGCGCTGGCCGCGGTCACCGCCCTCACGAAGATCGCTACGGGCTACTGGGCGGCGCGGCGCGCCGGGGTCGGCGGCAAGGGCCGCTGGCGTGCGGGCGGCACGCTGGTGGCGCGCGGCGAGTTCTCCATCGTGATCGCGGGCCTGGCGGTCGCGGCCGGTATCGAGCCGTCGCTCGGCCCGCTGGCCACCGCCTATGTGCTGATCCTGGTGATCCTCGGGCCGCTGACGGCCCGTTACACCGAGCCGATCGCCGCCCGCGTGACGGCCCGCGTCCGGGCGCGCAGGTCGCAGGGCGCGGGCCGCGAGAAGACGGCGGGTACGGAACGGGGTGAAGCGGCCGACCCCGGTGATCCAGCACGGGCCCCCGAGCAGGCCGGGCCCGCCGATCTCGCCGAACCCGCGCCGGTGCGCGACTGACGCGGAGCAACCTGACGGCCGCCCGCACGGGCGGCGTAGGGCCGCGACCCGGACATGGCCGGGTCGCGGCCTTCTCCGTCGGCGTTCGGCGCGCGGACGACACACGCGCGGACGCGCAAGGTGAGCGGCGCGGCGCGTCAAGGTAAGCGGCGCGGCGCGTCAGGCGAGAAAGGTCTTCCAGCCGCCCGGCGGTCGCGTCCCGACCTCCAGGGTGCGCAGTTTGGCGAGGACGGCCTTGTCCTGGGCGTCGAGCCAGTCCACGAACTGCCGGAAGGAGACGAGGCGTACGTCCTTGCGGTCGGCGATCCGCTTCAGCGTCGTCTCGACGGCGTCCATGTAGATCCCGCCGTTCCATTCCTCGAAGTGATTCCCGATGAAGTACGGCGCCCGGTTCGACTCGTAGGCCCGTTCGAAGCCGGCGAGATACGACTCGGTGGCCTGGGTGCGCCAGGCCGGGTAGTTGTGCGAGGGCGCCTTCGTGGAGTTCTGGGACTGGTTGGCGAGGATGTTGTAGTCCATCGACAGGACCTCGAAGCTGTGTCCGGGGAACGGGATGCCCTGCAAGGGGAGGTCCCACAGCCCCTGCCGCTTCTCCGGCCAGCGCTGCACACCGCCGGGCGACGAGGCGTCGTAGCGCCAGCCCAGTTGGCGGGCCGCGGGCAGCAGGTTGTCCTGGCCGAGCAGGCACGGGGTGCGTCCGCCGATGAGTTCGGTGTCGTAGTCGAAGGGCAGCGGCTCCTGGCCGCGCCAGCCGGTGTTGGTCCGCCAGGTCTTGATGAACGACCGTGCCTGTTCGATCTCCTTGCCCCACTGGGCGGGCGTCCAGTACGCGACCGAGCCGCTGCCGCCGCAGAAGTGCCCGTTGAAATGTGTCCCGATCTCGTGGCCGTCGAGCCATGCCTGACGGACGTACTTCAGGGTCTCCCTGACGTGCCCGTCGGTGAGGTAGCCGATGTCGGAGGCGCCGACGGGGTTGTTCGGCGGGCTGTAGAGGCGCTTCTTCGACTCGGGCAGCAGATACAGGCCCGACAGGAAGAAGGTCATATGGGCGTTGTACTGCTCGGCGAGTTGGAGGAAGCGCGGGAAGAGGCCGTTGCCGACCTCACCGGCGCCGTCCCAGGAGAACACCACGAACTGGGGTGGCGTCTGGCCACGTTCGAGCCGGGCGGGCGGGCCGGGTTGTCCGGGCTGCTTCCCGGTGTACGCGGTCGAGCCGTCGCCGATCAGCCGGGGCGGCGCCTTCTGCCCTTCCTTGGCCTGCTGCCGCCTCTCTCCCGCGGAGGAGCCGGCCTCGACGTCGGTCCCGCACCCGGTGAGTCCCGCCGCGGCTCCCAGACCGACTCCCAGCCCCAGTCCGACCGCGCTTCGGCGGCTGATCTCGCTCATCGGCATCCCAACCCGCGCCCGTGAAGGACACGTTGCGTGTTCCCCTGGCAACACTGACAACACGGGCACCATATTTCCGATAAACCCACAAATGCCTCACGCAGGGCGGCGCGGCGGGCAAAAAGGCCGCCAAACGCAGACAAAAGCCTGGTATCGGCATGAAAGGTTTATGAATGCGGTTCCGGATCGGGGCGCGGAGGGAAGGGCGGCCGGGTCACGGCGGGGAGACGCGGCGGTACGCGGATCTGGCACCGATCAGCCGTGAGATCACCGTGCCGATGAGGGCGGCCCCCAGCAGACAGGACATCCGCAGTACGTCGGGCGGTCCGCTCCAGGTCAGCTCACCGATCGGCGGCGCCCCGAATCCGTTGAGGAACAGCCAGCACAGGCCCGCCGTTCCGGGCGCCGCCACGACTCTGGCCCGTGCCCCGAGCCCGGCGGCCAGGGCCGACAGGGCGACCAGATAGAAGACGGGCTCGACCAGATCACCGAGCTGATTGAGCCCCGCCACGAGCACGGCCGAACCGAGAAACGCTCCCGCCCACACCAGCGGCGTCGCCACCGGCTCCGGAACCGCCCTGGCTCCCGCGCTGAGCCACTGCCACTCCACAACCGCCCCTCCTCCCACGTCCCGCCGTGCACGGCGGGGCAAGTAGCTTACGAACACCGGCGGGAGGCAGGCATCAGTTCGGCCACCCGCCGGTATCCGGCCTCCGGCGCATACCGGACAGGTCGGCACCCCACGGACCGCTCCCGGTCCGCGACACCGGATGTGAGGCGATCCATGGCACTCCAGATCAGCGCGACCAACCCCGAGCACCCGGCGCTCCTCCTCGACCTGCCGTGGCACACCCCGCTGGAGGAGTGGCCGGAGGAGTATCTGGTCGCCCTGCCGCGCGGCATCTCCCGGCACGTCGTGCGCTACGCGCGCGCGGGCACCGAGGTCGTGGCGGTGAAGGAACTCGCGGAACGGCCCGCGACCCGCGAGTACGAGTTGCTGCGGACCCTGGACCGGATGGGGATACCCGCCGTCGACCCGCTCGCCGTGGTCACCGGACGCGTCGACGCGTCCGGCGCCCCGCTGGAACCGGTACTGATCACCCGGCACCTCGGCGGCTCACTGCCGTACCGCTCGATGTTCGAGACGACGATGCGGCCCAGCACGATGAACCGGCTGATGGACGCGCTGACCGTGCTTCTGGTGCGGCTGCATCTGGCCGGGTTCGCGTGGGGCGACTGCTCGCTGTCGAACACCCTGTTCCGCCGGGACGCGGGCGCCTTCGCCGCGTATCTCGTGGACGCCGAGACCGGGGAGCTGCACGAGCGGCTCAGCAATGGACAGCGCGACTACGACGTGGACCTGGCCCGGGTGAACATCGCGGGCGAACTCATGGACCTCGAAGCGTCCGGCGCGCTGCACCCGTCCGTCGACCCGATCCTGTTCGGTACGACGATCTGCGAGCGCTACACCGATTTGTGGACGGAACTGACCCGCGAGTCGGTGTACCCGGTCGACCAGCGGCGCGACATGGACCGCCGGATCCGGCGGCTCAACGACCTCGGTTTCGACGTGGCCGAAATGCAGATCCGGCACAACGACCACGGCGATACGGTGACCTTCGTGCCGAAGGTCGTGGACGCGGGCCACCATCAGCGGCAACTGCTGCGGCTCACCGGCCTCGACACCGAGGAGAACCAGGCGAGGCGGCTCCTGAACGACCTGGAGCACTGGATGGCGACCCAGGACGACTACGCCCCGGGCGACCCACTGGGCGCCCGCACCGAGGTCCTCGCGCACCGCTGGGTCCGCGAGGTGTTCCGGCCCACCGTCCGGGCGGTACCGGAGGGCATCCGGCGCACCCTGGACCCGGCGCAGCTCTTCCACGAACTCCTTGAGCACCGCTGGTACATGTCGGAGCAGGCGCGGCACGACGTGGGACTCGACGCGGCGACGAAGGACTACGTGGACCGGGCACCCCGCGTGTGAGGGGCCGCCGGTCGGACCGCGCGGGCCTTGAAGAACGTGTAGTGGAAGGTGCCGCCGTCCTCCGCCGACCGGTTGAGGTCCTCGATGCCGCGGTCCCACTCCGCGCGCGTGGTGAGTCCGGCCGCCACCGCCTCGTCGCCGACGGACGCGACCATGGCGATGAACGTGGCCCGGGTGAAGCCCTCCACCAGCTCGGGCCGGGTCCTGTCGGCGTAGACCGTGCGGGGCGACACGACGACGTCCCGGTAACCGGCGGCCGTGAGCAGCGGCTGGAGCCGGCGGCCCACGAGGGCGTCTCCTCCGGCGTCGGCCTGGAGCCGGATCTGATGGGCGACGACGGCACGCGCGCGGGCGCTGTCCGGATGGAAGAACGCGGAGGCGTGGTCCCCCTCGACGACGGTGACGGTTCCACCGGGCCGCAGAACGCGCGTCAGCGCCGCGAGAGCCGCTTCGGGGTCCTGGAGGTGTTCCAGCACGAAGCAGACGAAGACGTGGTCGAACTCGGCGTCGGCGAAAGGCAGGTCGAACAGGTCGGCCCGTATCCAGTCCACCCGGGCCCACGGTGCCTGGGCGGCCACGCGTGCCCGCGCCCGCGCGAGGGAGTTCGCGGACACGTCGACGGCGACCACCTGGGCGCCCGGGCTGCCCGTGACGAGGTGGACGGTCTGCGCACCCACCCCGCAGCCGACCTCCAGGACCCGGCTGCCGGGCGCGAACACCGTGTCGGCGTGCAGCAGTCGGGCCAGCGTGTCCGCCTGGTCCCCAAGGCGGCGGGTCTCGTGACGCGAGTACCCGTGGACATATCCGGTGGTGGTCATGGGACGAGCCTGTACGGACAATGGACCGGTGAACAGGTCCAAAGGCGAGCAGGTCGACAGGTCCGAAGGCGCCGGTACGGACTTTCTGCACCTCGATGTCGCGGACGCTCCCACCGGTGGCATGGCCGGATGGCTGGCCGACCGGCTGCGGGACGCCCTCGCGGACGGCAGGCTGCCGGTCGGGAGCGGATTGCCCGCCGGTCGGGTCCTCGCGGCCGAGCTGGGGGTCTCACGGGGCGTCGTCACGGAGGCGTACCGGCGGCTGACGGACGACGGCCTGGTCGAGGGGCGGGGCAGGAACGGGACGGTGGTCGTCGCCGCGCCCGCGCCGGACAGGGTCACCGTGCCGCATCGGGCGCGGCGACCGCCACCGCCACCGCCGTCCTTCACGGCGGCTCCGGGCGCCGACGTCTTCGACGCGCTCCGGGACGCCCCGGCCCGTATCGACTTCGTCCCCGGTCCGCCGGATCTGGCGGCCTTCCCGCGCGCGGCATGGCTCCGTGCCGAACGGGCCGTGCTGTCCGGCCTGTCGGCCACCGAACTCGGGTACGGCGATCCGCGCGGAACCCCTGCCCTGCGCGCCGCCGTCGCCCATTGGCTGGCCCGTAACCGGGGCATCCGGACGGACCCCGGCGAGGTACTGATCGTCGCGGGTACCGCCCAGGCGCTGACCCTCCTCGCGCGCGTGCTGCACGCCGACGGTGTCCGGCAGATCGCGATCGAGGACCCGGGGTCGCTGGGCGCCCGGCAGCATCTCGCCCAGGGACCGCTGTCGACGCCACCGGTGCCGGTCGACGCCGAGGGCGTCCGGGTGGACGCGCTGCGCGCTCAGGGGGCGCGTGCGGTGTTCCTGACGCCCGCGCACCAGTTCCCCACGGGTGTCGTGCTGAGCGGCGAACGCAGACGGCAACTCGGCACGTGGGCGCGGGAGGGCGGCCTGATCATCGAGGACGACTACGACGCCGAGCACCGCTACGACCGGCCGCCGGTGCCCGCCCTGCGTTCGCTGCTCACCGATCACGTCTGGTACGCGGGCAGCGCGTCCAAACTCCTGGCGCCCGCCCTGCGCGTGGGCTGGGTCCTCGCGCCCGCCCGGTACCGGGACGCCCTGGTCGCCGCCAAGCGTTTCGCCGATCTCGGCAATGCCGCCCTGCCCCAACTCGTCCTGGCGCGGCTCATGGAGTCGGGTGCCCTGGAACGTCATGTCCGAGCGGTGGGCGTGCGCCACCGACGGCGCAGGGACGCGATGGTCGCCGCGATCGGGCGCGAACTGCCCGGGGCCGTGGTGCACGGCGCCGCGGCCGGGCTTCATGTGACGGTCACCTTCGACGGCGCCGGCTCGGGGCGGGGGCGGCTCGTGGACACCGACCTCGCCGCCGCCTGCCTGGCCGACGGCGTCAAGGTGCATCCGCTGTCGTGGTACCGACAGCGCCCCGGTCCGCCCGGACTCGTCCTCGGGTACGCGGCACGCACACCGGACGAGATCGCGGAGGGCGTGTCCGTCATCGCAAGGGTGCTCGCCCCGGGACGGCGACGAAGCGGCGCTGGCTGACCTCGCGGCGGGCGGCTCACGGGGTGAGGTGGGCCTGTACCGCGGGTGCGTAGCGGTCGACGATGTCAGCCTCCGAGGTGGCGCGCAGATGGGGTCCGCGCACGATGCCGTTCATCGCACCGAGTCCGAGCAGGGTGCTCACGGCGAGTTCCGCGCGCAGTCCCGCGTCGGGTCCCTCAAGGCGGTCGGCGAGCCGGTCGGTGACCTGCCTACGGAAGTTGTCGCGCAGGATGTCGCCCCGCTCGCCCTGGAGCGGGGCGAACACGATGCGCAGCAGTGGGTCGCCGCGCTGCTGCGACTGGCTCACCAGGACATGCCGGACCATGTGCCGGCCGAGCGATTCGAGGGGGGCGTCGAGCAGCGCGTCGGCGTCGGCCTCGAAGGACAGCACCCGCTCGAAGAGGGCGTCCTTGTTGCCGAAGTACTTCAGGATCAACGGCGCGCTGACACCGGCGCGTTCGGCGACGGCCTTGAGCGTGATGTCGGCGTAGGCGTGGCGCGCCAGCAGATAGCGGACCGCCCGGAGGATGGCCGCCTTCGTCGCCTCGGCGTCACGGCGCACCGGTCCCGGGGCGGGCGCGGGCGACGCCGGGCCGGGGGTCGAGGTCGTCATGACGTTCATGCTCCTTCCAGAGCCTTCTCCCGCACGGCGCCCCCGCGCGCCCTTCCCGTACCGCCCTGCCTCGGGTCCGCGGGTATGGCGAGCGCCACGGCACATGTGATCAGTGCGACCGTACCCGCGATCGCGAACGCCAGCAGATATCCGTGCAGGGTGGGCACCGGGGAGCCGTCGACCAGGCTCGTGTGCCGGACGAGGACGGCGGCGACGGCGGCGCTGCACACGGCCTGGCCGATGGTGCGCATCAGCACGTTGACACCGCTCGCGGAGGCGGTCTGCCCGGCCGGAACGGCCCGCAGGATCAGGGTGGGCAGCGCCGAGTACGCGAAGGTCGTGCCGATGGACACGATCGCCCCGCCGAGCACGATCACCCACAGGTCGCGGCTGTCGGCGATCCGTACGACATATCCGGCGGCGATCGCCAGGGCGCCGATCGCGAGGGTCACCCGGGCGCCACGCGCCGCCGAGATCCGCGCGGAGACGGGCGAGAGAACCAGCATGATGACGCCGTTGGGCAGCAGGCACAGACCGGTCGCGACGATCGACAGACCGAGTCCGTAACCGGTGGCGAGGGGTGCCTGCACGAGTTGGGCGGTCACCAGCGAGTTGGCGTAGAAGGCGAAACCGGCGAACAGGGCGGCGAGATGCGGCAGCGCCACGGTACGGCGGGCCGCGAGCCGCACGTCGACCAGGGGCCGTTCGGTCCGGAGCTGCCGGCGCCACCACAGGGCCAGGACAAGCACGCAGGCGACGAACAGACCGATGATCCGCGGGCTGCCCCAGCCCCACTGGCCGCCCTGGGACACCGCGAGGAGCAAGGTCACCAGGCCGGCGGCGAGCCCGATGGCGCCGAGCGTGTCGAAGCGCCCCGGTTCCCGTACGGGGGATTCGCGCACCGCCCACCAGGCGAGCGCCAGACCGAGGGCGCCGAGCGCGCTGGTGACCCAGAACATGGCGTGCCAGTTCGCGTACTGCACGATCAGCGCGGTGAGCGGCAGGCCGAGGGCGGCACCGATACCGACCGTGGAACTCATCAGGGCGACCGCCGAACCGGTCCGCTCGGGCGGCAGTTCGTCGCGCAGGATGCTGATGGACAGCGGCACGACCGCCGCCGCCGCGCCCTGGAGGGCCCGCGCCGCGATCAGCAGCCGGATGTCCGAGGTCAGCGCGCACAGCACCGAACCGAACGTCATCAGGGCGAGCGCGACCAGCAGCACCCGGCGCTTGCCGTACATGTCACCCGCGCGTCCGAGTACCGGTGTCAGGACGGCGCCCGTGAGCAGGGTCGCGGTGACCAACCAGGAGACGGCGCCGGCCGAAGCGCCCGTGAGCCGAGGCAGATCGGGCAGCAGCGGTACGACCACGGTCTGCATGACGGCCATGAGGGTGCCGCCGAAGGCGAGGACGGGAACGGTCAGACGGTCCCGCAGGGCGCGCCGTCCGACGGATCCGGTGACTTCGGCGGACACAGAGGCCGCAGGGGGCGCGGGGGAGACAGGGGAGGCAGGGGGCGCGGTGGACACATGGGACGCGGCGGATTCAGCCGATTCGACCGGTTCATCGGATA
The DNA here is from genome assembly GCF_042886315.1 of Streptomyces sp. NPDC058001. Lineage (NCBI taxonomy): Bacteria > Bacillati > Actinomycetota > Actinomycetes > Kitasatosporales > Streptomycetaceae > Streptomyces > Streptomyces sp. NPDC058001. The sequence continues at coordinate 11,780 of NZ_JBHVQT010000020.1, read as the reverse complement.
TCGGCGCGGGCGCCATGAGATCCCCCCGTCAAGGGCGCTAGGTGAATTCCCATTCACCATAGCGGGTGAATTTGTATTCACCTACGGCGGACCCTTTACGCCGGGCGTGCGCTGGGGGCGTTGTGGACGTTCGGGGCGGGATCTCACGGGATGTCGCCTTCGGCGTCCACCAGATGTACGGCCGCCTCTTCCGCCGACGCAGCCGCGCCGTCGATTCCGACGTCGTACGCCACCAGGTCCCCCACAGGGTTCTCATGGGCCCCTTCGTCCGGGGCGACGAGACGGCCCGCGCGGCGGTCGCCCACTTCCTCGTCACGCGCTTCGCCGTCCGTGTCCCAGGTGTCCCCGATGCCGTCGCCTTCGGGGACGGTCACGTCCGGGAGTTCTTCGGCGAGACGCTCGTCGAGGGTTTCACCGCGGCCCTGTTCGGACGCGGTGACGCCGACGCTCTCCACACCGCGCGGCCTCTCGGGCGGCGACCAGCCCTCGTCGAGCGGGTCGCCCGTGCCGTCTCCCAGCAGGGTGTCCGCGTCGTCGAGAAGACCCTCGTCGTCCTGCACCTCGGAGCCGTCGGGCTGGTAGACGTCGTCTCCTCGGGCGTTCTCGCTGTCCATGCGCAACCTCCTGGCGGGGCCGGGGCGGGCGGACGGGCCGGGTGCGCCACGCGAGCCTCGCGCGCCCTTCCATCGTCCACCCGCGCCCTTGTTCCGCAAACCCGCCGGCCGCCCGCGAACCCGCGGGGCCCGGTCAGGACACGGCCCGCACGCGGGTCACCACGCGGTCAGGACGGCAGCGGTCCGTTCACCAGGGCGTCGATCCGCTCCAGCTCGGCCGGCTCGAACTCCAGGTTCCGCACGGCGGCGACACTGTCCTGGAGTTGTTCGGTGCTGCTCGCGCCGATGACGGCCGAGGTGACGTTGCGCAGCACCCAGGCGAGCGCCAGCTGCGCCAGCGTCTGGCCCCGGTCCTTCGCCAGCACGTCCAGCGCGCGCAGCCTGCGGACGAGGTCGTCGGTGACCTCGTCCGCGGTGAGGAACGGGCTGCCCCCGGCCGCGCGTGAACCGGCCGGAATGCCCTTGAGGTAGCGGCCCGTGAGCAGGCCCTGCTCCAGCGGCGAGTAGGCGATCGAGCCCACCTGGAGGTCGGCGAGCGTGTCGAGGAGGCCGTCCTCGATCTTCCGGTCGAGAAGCGAGTACCGGGGCTGGTGGATGAGCAGCGGGGTGCCCAACTCGCCGAGGATACGGGCCGCTTCGCGGGTCTGCTCGGGCGAGTAGTTGGAGACGCCCACATACAGCGCCTTGCCCTGCTGGACCGCCGAGTGCAGCGCGCCCATGGTCTCTTCCAGGGGCGTCTCGGGGTCGAAGCGGTGCGAGTAGAAGATGTCGACGTAATCGAGCCCGAGGCGGCCGAGGCTCTGGTCGAGCGAGGACAGCAGATACTTCCGCGAGCCCCATTCGCCGTACGGGCCCGGCCACATGAGGTAGCCGGCCTTGGTCGACACGATCAACTCGTCACGGTACGGCCGCAGGTCCGCGCGCAGGGCGTCGCCGAAGGCCGACTCGGCGGCGCCGGGCGGCGGCCCGTAGTTGTTGGCGAGGTCGACATGCGTGATCCCCAGGTCGAACGCGCGCCGCAGGATCGCCCGCTGTGCCTCGGCGGGCCGGTCCGGGCCGAAGTTGTGCCACATGCCCAGGGAGAGGGCGGGCAGCTGGAGACCGCTGCGGCCGGTGCGCCGGTAGGGCATGTCTGCGTAGCGGTCGGGCTGGGCGATGTACACGGTGTGCTCCGGGAATTCGGGGTGGCTCGGACGGTCCCGTGGGACGCGAGGGGTGGGACGCGACGGGTGACGTGAAGGGTGGACGTGAAGGGTGATCGTCGGGACCAGTCTTCCCTTCGGGCCGTGAGTGGTCCAACAGGAGAATCGGATCCCATTCAGCACTCCGGCTTCTGAGTCCGCGCGGGCCGTGACTACGCTGCGCACATGGAACTGCGCCATCTCCAGCACTTCGTGGCCGTCGCCGAGGACCAGCACTTCACCCGCGCCGCCGAGCGGCTGATGGTGTCCCAGTCGGGTCTGTCGGCGTCGATCCGCGCGCTCGAACGGGAGCTGCGCGCGCCGCTGTTCGTCCGCACCACGCGACAGGTGACACTCACTGAGGCCGGGCGCGCCCTGCTGGGCGAGGCCGAACGGGTGCTCGCGGGGGTACGGGCCGCGGAGGCGGCCGTGGCCGCGGTGCAGGGGGTAGTGCGGGGCAGGCTCGCCCTGGGGACCGAGCAGTGCATCGCGGGGGTGCCCGTGGCGAAGCTCCTCGCCGCGTTCCGGGCCCGCCATCCGGAGGTGGAGATCCGGCTGCGGCAGGCGGGGTCCGGGCTGCTGGTCGAGGAGGTCGCGGCAGGGCGTCTCGACCTCGCGTTCGCCGTCGCGGCGGGTGGCACGGTGGGGCCGGTGCGGATGGTGCCGCTGACCGAGGAACCGATGGCGGTGCTGTGCCATCCCGCGCACCGACTGGGGCACCCGGGGCGTTCCGTGCCGGGGCGTTCCGTACCGCAGGTGCCGGGTGCGTCGGTCGCGCCGGACGGGTCCCACGTACCGGACACCTCGGTCGCCCTGGACACTCCGCTCGCCCGGGTCGTCGCTCCGGGTGACCTCGCCGACGAGGCGTTCGTCGACTTCCACGAGGACTGGGGCCCGCGCAGGACCACGGACGCGGCGTTCGACGCGGCGGGGGTGCGACGGACGGTGACACTGGAGGTCAACGACGTGCACAGCCTCCTGGAGCTGGTCCGTGAAGGGCTCGGCATCGCGGTGGTCCCGCGCCATTTCACCCGTAAACCCGAGGCCGCGGGGCTGGTCGCGCACCCCTTGGACGACCCGGCGGGGGCCCGGTACCGAACGGTGGCGGTGCTGCCGCACGAGGACGCGACGAGCCCCGCCGCCCGCGCGATGATGGCGCTCCTGCCGACCGCGGCGGCCCTCTGCGCGTAAGGGCCGCCGCCCGCTCTCGCCACCCGCCGAATAGGGACCGCGACCCCGTTCCGACCGGACATTCGAGGCATATCCTGGAGGCAGGACGGCTCGACGTCAGGGGGCCCTCATGGTCCAGGAGCTGATCACAACGGGCATCGCGCTCGTATCCGTGGCGGGTGTCTATGCCGCGAGCGCCGCACGCGTGGTCAAGCAGTTCGAGCGGGGCGTGGTCTTCCGCCTCGGGCAGCTGCATGGCGGCGGGGTACGCGGCCCCGGCTTCACGATGGTGGTTCCGATCGTGGACCGGCTGCACAAGGTCAACATGCAGATCGTGACGATGCCCGTGCCCGCGCAGGAGGGCATCACCCGGGACAACGTGACGGTACGGGTCGACGCCGTCGTGTACTTCAAGGTGGTCGACGCGACGAACGCCCTCGTCGAGGTCGAGGACTACCGTTTCGCGGTCTCGCAGATGGCGCAGACCTCCTTGCGGTCGATCATCGGCAAGAGCGACCTCGACGATCTGCTGTCCAACCGGGAAAAGCTCAACCAGGGGCTGGAGTTGATGATCGACAGCCCGGCCATCGGCTGGGGTGTCCAGATCGACCGCGTCGAGATCAAGGACGTGTCCCTGCCCGAGACCATGAAGCGGTCGATGGCCCGGCAGGCCGAGGCCGACCGTGAGCGCCGGGCCCGGGTCATCAACGCCGACGCCGAACTCCAGGCGTCCAAGAAACTCGCCGAGGCCGCCGCCCAGATGTCCGAACAGCCCGCGGCACTCCAACTCCGGCTCCTCCAGACCGTCGTCGCGGTCGCCGCCGAGAAGAACTCGACACTGGTGCTGCCCTTCCCGGTCGAACTGCTCCGCTTCCTTGAGCGGGCGGCACCGACGCCCCTGCCCGCGTCGGACGCGCAGCCCGACCAGCGCCCGGCGTCCGACCGGCAGGCCCCGTCGGTCCCGTCGATCCCGGCGGCTCCCCCGATCGCGCCCGATCCCGCCGGCCCGCCCGATCCGGCCGACGCCTCCGGTCCGCTCAGCGCCTCCGATCTGCGTAAAGCCTTCGATCTCCTCAGCGCTTCCGATCCGACCGACCCGACCGAAAATCCACGTGACCCGTCCGAGCCGCCGGGCACGACGGAGCCGCCCGGCACGAAGGGCACCTGAGCCGACCCGCTGGCTCCTGACCTCCTGACTGACTGCTGAGTAGTGACTACTGACTACTGACTCACCAGGCGACGACGAGGGTCTGCGGCCCCCGGATGAACCCCTTGCTCTGGAACCGTGTGTCGGCCACCGGTCCCGCGAGCCGCAGGTCGGGGAAGCGCGCGAGGAGGCTGCCGACCATCACCTCGGACTCCATCCGGGCCAGCATCGCCCCCATGCAGTGGTGGGGTCCGTGGCCGAACGACAGATGGGCGACGCCCTGTCGGCCGAAGTCGACGCTGTCCGGGTCCTCGAAGACCTCGGGATCGCGGTTGGCGGCGAGGTAGGAGGCGTAGACGGCCTCACCCGCGCGGATCACCACACCGCCGACCTCGACGTCCTCGGTGGCGATACGGGGCAGTCCGACGCCGTTGCGGTGCGGGATGTGCCGGATGAGTTCGTCCACGGCCTGCGGCAGCGTGTCGGGGTGGGCGCGCAGGCGGGCCATGAGGTCGGGCCGCGTCAGCAGCATGTAGACCATGTTGGCGCTGTTGTAGCGCACCGCGTGGGCGCCGCTGACGAGGATCGCGGTGGCCAGGGACACCGCCTCGTCCTCGCTGATGTCACCGGCGTCGATCGCCTCGGCGAGCACCCCGCCGAGATCGTCCGACTCCGCTCCGCGGCGGCTGCGCAGCAGCGTCACGATGAACTCGCGGACGTGCGCCTTGGCCGCGTTCCCCGCCTCGGGCGTGGTCATGGAGAGGATGATGTCGCCCCAGCCGAGCAGCCCGTCCCGCTCGGCGCGCGGAACTCCGAGCAGATCGCAGACCACGGCGAGCGGCATCGGCGCGTGCAGATACTCCATCAGGTCCGCCGGTGAGCCCTGCCGTTCCATCGTGTCGAGGAAGCTGTCGCAGGTCTCCTGCGCCAGGGGCCGCAGCCGCTTCATCTGCTGTCCCGTGAACGCCTTCTGCACGATCTTGCGGAGGTGGGTGTGGTACGGCGGATCGGCGTAGTTGAGCCCGACCGTCGAGGCGACGCGGTGCCCGGACATGCCGGTCACGGTCCGCTCGACCAGCTCGGTGCGGCTGAACCGGGGGTCGGAGGTGACGTCCTTGACGTCCTGGTAGCGGGTGACGAGCCATGCCTCGTGCTGATCGGCGTACGGCAGCCTGATCCGGGCGATCCGCTCGCCGTGCAGTACCTCGTACAGCAGCGGGTCGAACTCCAGGGCTGGCAGGTCGTCCAGCGGCCAGACGTGGACGGCGGGCCGTGCGTCGGCGGGAGGGCCGCTGTCGGGCGGGGTGCTGCTGTGCGGAGGGCTGCTGGGCGGAGTCATACCGGCCTGGGGGCCGCTGGGCTGGGGGCCGCCGGACTCGCTGGTCCTGGGTCGGGATGTCATCGGTTCTCGTCTCCCGGGGGCTGGTGCCGCGGCCTCGGGTGGGCCGGCGCGGGCGTACGGGGGTCGAGGCCATGTCTGCCCGGTGGGCCGCACCGGCGACGCGCGACGGCGACGGGGTCGCCTGAACGGAGCAGACGCGCCGCACGGGCCGAGCCCGGTCGGGTCCGTTTCGCGCCGGCCCTGTCGCGTGACAGCCCAGTCTCGCGCCGAACGCGTTACGCGCCCCTGGTCAGCGGTCGAGCGCTCCCTCGCCGCGGCCCGCGCACAGGGCGAGCGCCCGTTCCATGTACGCCACCTCGTCGTCGCACGGCGCGGGATGTCCGGTCAGACCCAGGTCACGGGCGGCGAACTGGGCGAAGACGCGACCGTGGCGTGCCAGCCGGGCGTGCTCGGCGGGAGTGGGCCGGTCGAGGGCGCTCTGCGGCGCGTCGAGGGCGACGATGACGGGTCCGTGCACGGCGCCCGCGCCCGGCCGCTCGGCGACGAGGCGGATCTTCCACCAGTCACTGTCCGTGACGGATCCGGTGTGGTGCCGCTGCACGCACAGGCCGCGTATCTGGCTCCAGGGCACATGGCGGCTCTTCCACGGCCGGACGACGGTGACGCCGGAGTCGTCGACGCGGACGACGAAACGGCCCCGCAGCCCGAAGTGGAGCAGGATGCCGACGGCCACGGGGGTCAGACAGAACAGCAGCGGTTCATCGAGGAGTCCGAGCGGCAGCGCGAGCGCGGGGGCCATCAGCACCCCGACGACGAGCAGGACACAGCCCCACTCCAGCGCGATGCGTGACTCCAACACCGGTACGACGACTGGTTGTTGCGGCTGTTGCGGCTGTTGCGGCTGGCCCGACGGTCGCATGGACGCACCCCCCGGCCGATCATCTCAGAGGGGGCGCCGCCGCGTCATGCCCGCATTCGGGCGGCATTGGGTGAGATCGGGCGGCCATCGGACGGCATCGGGGGGCGGCCACTCCCAGCTAGGCGCGGGCCGGGTCCGGGTGGGATTCGCGCGGCGGCCGGCGCGCTACGCGAACAGTGCGGACAGGCCGCGCTCGACGGCCGGGCCGAGATCCTCCTGGCCGGCGGGCACGAGGGCGTACGTGCGCACCAGGAAGCGGCGCAGGGCGGCCTCGTCGAACTGCACCAGGGCCATGCCGTCGGGGGCGTGCACCTCCAGGACGGTCCGGGCCCGCCCGCACGGCCAGATGTGCACATCGCCGCAGCCCGTCGGGATACGCAGACCCGTCTCCAGGAGTTCACGGCCGAACGTCCAGACGACCTCGGTACCGTCCCGGGACACCTCAACGGGGAACACCACATGCACGGCCAGCGGATCATCGGCGTCATAGCGCAGCGTCACCATGAGGTCACGCTCCTGCCGTTCGGGCGTGATCAGGCGGGCTCTGGTCGGCTGGTGCAAGGACACGGACATCACTTCTTGCTTCCGTTTCTGGTTCACTTCCTACGTCCGTACGACCCCCGCGGGTTCCTTGTATTACGCGAAGTCTGCCATCAATTATTGTGACCTGCGTCACAGCGATTGTCGCGTGCGCCGACCGGCCGACATGGCTCACGCACCCCCCACCGGAAGCCGCAGGCATATGCCAGAAGCACCACCGCATCGTGTGTTGCCAAATCCCTTACAGCACGTGCCGGGCTGTGCGACAGTCGTAACCGGTCCTCCCCCCGCTCGTGGTCGTACCGTTCCTCCCCCGGAGTAGGTCATGCCGTCCCATGTCTCTGCGGACCCCTCAGCGGACCAGCCGTCCCCGCGCGGCACGGTCGACTCGCTGATCACGCAGACCCGCCGACTGCGCGGAGATGTCGACGCGGTGCGCCGCGAGACGTCCCCGCAGGACGGTGAACAGGGCCGCTGGCAGCGCGCGTTGTGCGACCTGGCGATGCATCAGCTCAACGACCTGGACGAGCACCTCGCCCAACTCCGCGACGGCCCACCGCCCGTGCGGCCCGCGCTGCCCGGCCTCCCGGCGCCGCGCGCCGCCGTTCCCGAGCCCGCACGCGGCTCCCTCCTCAGCCGGGTCGGCAGCGCCGAGTGGAACCTCCTGACGGACGAGGCCACGTGGTCCGGTGAGCTGTTCGAGATCCTCGGCCGGGACCCCACCGCTCCCCCGCTCACCCTGGACGAACTGCCGTCCCTCGTCCACGCCGACGACCAGCGCATGCTCACCACGATGGTCACGGACTGCCTCATCGACGGAAAGCCGATCGACGGCGAGTTCCGCGTCGCGCGCGCCGACAGCGGTCTGCGGACCGTGCACATGATGGGCGAACCGGTACTCGACGCCGACGGCAGCACCGCCTCGATGTGGGCCGTACTGCGGGACGTCAGCGAACTGCGCCGCAGCCGGCACGCGGTGAGCGAGACCCATGACTCGCTCCGGCGTCAGCAGCACATCGCGCAGACCGAGCACCGGCTCGCGGTGGAACTCCAGGAGGCCGTGCTGCCGCCCTGGCGCGGACCCCTCCGCTTCCCGCACGGCGGCCCCGGCACACTCGACCTCGCGGCCCGCTATCTGCCCTCGTCGACGAGTGCCCTGATCGGCGGCGACTGGTACGACGCCCTGGAACTCCCCGACGGCGAGATCCTGTTGAGCGTCGGTGACCTCACCGGGCACGGAGTGACCGTCACCTCGGGCATGGCGATGCTGCTCGGCGCGCTGCGCGGCATGGCGGTCGCCGGGGCCAGGCCCGATGAACTCATGGGCTGGCTCAACCAGTTGCTCGACGCGTCGGTCCAGCCGTCCCTGGGCAGCGCCGTCTGCTGTCGCTACCGTCCCGAGACCCGCACCCTCGTCTGGGCACAGGCAGGACACCCCGCCCCGCTGCTCTTCCGCAACGGAACGGGGTGCGCCCTGCCACCGCCGCCCGGCGTACTCCTCGGAGCCACCACCGGCGCCGTCTACGCGCAGGCCGAAGAGACCCTGGAACCCGGCGATCTCCTGCTGCTCCACACCGACGGACTGGTCCCCCGGCGCGCCGGCATCGCCGCACAGCTCCGGCTCCTCGCCCTGGCACCCCGGTTCGCCGAGGCCGACACCGTCCAGGAATGCGTGGACACGGTGGTCGAGGAGTTCGGCGAGACCGAGCGGGAGGACGACGCCTGCGTCCTGATCGCACGGGTCACCGACTGAGCGGCACCCGAACGAACCGTCAACCGACGGAAAAAACCCGCCGCCGTTACGCCTGTGCCCGGCCTCCCCTGGATTTGCCCACGATCTTCGGCAGCGCGAACTCGATCTCCTCGCGCAGGTTCTCGATCTTCGGGTAGTCCGCGAACTGGCCGGTCAGCCGGTACATCTCGCGCAGCCGGTCCCAGGTGCGGTGCGAGGAGTTGTCCCCCATCGACACCAGGGCCAGACGCGCGTACCGATCGGCCTGTTCGGGATCGTCCGCGATGAAACAGGCCGAGGCCAGCGAGATGTAGTCGAAGATCTGTGACCGCTGCCGGCCACCCGCCCGCAGTTCCAGGGCCTCCTTCGCATGGTGCTGCGCGGTGTTCGCCGCCGCCGGTTCGTGCTCGGCGAGCGTGCGGTAGGCCAGGGCCTGCATCCCGTGCAGATCCGCCTCGTCGAACATCTGCATCCAACTCGGCGGCGGCACATCGCCCTTGTCGGACACGAAGAGGTCCTCCGCGTGCCCGAGGGTGCGGCGCATGGCCTGGCCGCGGCCCATCGACGCCTGCGCCCACGCCTCGATGGTGTAGAGCATCGCCCGGGTGCGCGGCAGCGTCTCCTCGCCGGAGCCGGACGTGGCGAGTTTCATCAGGTCGAGTGCGTCGTCAGGACGGCCCAGATGCACCATCTGGCGGGCGGCCCGGGACAGGGCCTCCCCGGCGCGCGGCCGGTCGCCGCCCTCGCGGGCCGCGTGCGCGGCGATGACGAAGTACTTCTGGGCCGTGGGTTCGAGGCCGACGTCGTGGGACATCCAGCCCGCGAGGACGGCGAGATTGGCGGCGACGCCCCACAGGCGCCGCTGGAGATGGTCGGGGTGCCGGTAGGCGAGCATGCCGCCCACTTCATTGAGCTGGCCCACCACCGCCTTGCGTTGCAGTCCGCCGCCGCGGGCCGCGTCCCAGGCCCGGAACACCTCGACCGAGCGCTCCAGTTCCTCGATCTCCTGCGACCCGATGGGGGCGGCCTCGTAGCGGTCGAACCCGGCGGGGTCGGCGTGCAGGGGATCCCCGGTACGGGGAGCGTCGGCCATGAGGGCCGGATCGGTGTGCAGCCAGTCGTGCATGGCGCTGCTGAGTGCGGAGCCGGCGGCAAGCGCCGCACCCGCGCCCACCAAGCCGCGTCGGTTGAGCATGAGGTCCATTCCCGTGAATTCGGTGAGGACCGCAGCAGTCCGCTCGGGCGCCCACGGCACGCCGTCGGGATGCTCCACGCTCCCGCCGCCGCGCCGCTTTCCCGGACGCCCGTGCCGGACCAGACCGAGATCCTCGATGGTCACGACACGGCCGAGTCGCTCGGTGAACAGCGCCGCCAGCACCCGCGGTACCGGGTCGCGCGGGATCTCTCCCGTGTCGACCCAACGCCGCACCCGCGAGGTGTCCGTCGCCAGCTGGGGGTGGCCCATGGCCGTCGCCTGCCGGTTGACCATTCTCGCGAGTTCGCCCTTCGACCATCCGGTCAGACCGAACAGGTCGGAAAGGCGGGTGTTGGGTTGTCCGCTCACGTCAAGCCCCCAGGTTCTCGGCTGGTTCGACACTAGACCCGTGAACAGGGGCGGCAGTTGCTGCGCGACTATTCGCCAGGGTTCGCCAGGGTGCGCCAGATGGTGGGCCAGTCGGCATCGGGTGTCAGGTAGGAAAGCGCCACCCCGACCCGGCGGCCGTAGGACACTCCCCAGGGTGCGCCGAAGGCGGCCGGGCGGGGAGGCGCACTGCAATCTGCCGGCACACGAAGGGATCTGTTTCGCCCATGTACGCAGCATCGTCCTCCGTGTCCGCTCCTCCCCGGCCCCAGCACACCACCGTTCCGCGCACCCCGGCCAGGACGCGCGAGGTGGCCCCGCCCCCCGGCACCGGCCCCTATCTCGACCCCGCGCGTTCCGCGCTCGGCACAGGGCGGTCGCGCCGCCTGGCGGGGCCCGGCGCCCAACCGCTCAGCGGGAGAATCGACTTGTCCGGCCCCCAGGGCGCGCAGTTGCGTACGGCGCTCGCGTCGGTGCACCGGATCTGTCCGGAGTTCAACCCGGTACAGGTGCTGCGACGCAGCGGACGCTCCGTGCTGCTCGTCGGAACGACCGGGCGCAGCACCGCCGTCGCGAAGTGTTTACTGGACCACTCGCCTGTGTGGGCGGAGCACAGCAGGCACGAAATAGCCACGTACCGCTCGTTCGTCCGGCACCGCCCGCCGGTGCGGGTGCCGCGGCTGATCGCCGCGGATCCGGACAACTGCACGCTGGTGATCGAGCGGATGCCGGGCCGTGTCGCCGCGTTGCAGCGGCATCCGGTGGAGGCCCCGCCGCGTGCCGACGTCCGTACGGCGCTCGCCGCGATCTGCCGGCTCAACCAGTGGCAGCCGCCCGAGGGCACGTTCGGCAGGCCGCTGGACTATGTGTCCCGGATGTCGCGCTACCACGAGTTGGGGCTGCTCACCGACCGCGACCTCGGCGACCTTCAGAAGCTGCTGCACAGTGTGGCGCAGTCGTCGGGCCGGCAGGGCGTACGGCTCCAGTTCTGTCACGGCGACGCGCTTCTCGCGAACATGCTGCTCTCGCCCGCCGGTCCCGTCCTGGTCGACTGGGAGCACGCGGGCTGGTATCTGCCGGGATACGACCTGGCGACGCTGTGGGCCGTGCTCGGTGACGCCCCGATGGCGCGGCGGCAGATCAGTCAGCTGGCGCAGTCCGCGGGTCCTGCGTCGCGTGACGCGTTCCTGGTGAATCTGATGCTGGTGCTGACACGTGAGATCAGGACCTATGAGACGGCCGTGCAGCGTTCGATGAACGACACGGCCCCGGCGACCCCGGCACCCGCCGGTGCCGCGCCCTCCGGTGAGGAGCAGCGGCTGCTGCTGAGGCGGCTGCACGACGACTGTCAGATGGCTCGCAAGGCGGTCCGCGCGGCGGTCGGCACCCGCTGACGCCGTCCGACGGAACGACGGATCCGTGGTGGGGCGGAAAAAAGGGGGCACCCCGGGGCGGGGGGCCCCCGAAAGCCGGGCCCCCCCAGCGGGGCCGGCAGGGGGAGCGGGGGCCCCCGGCCAAGTGCGCCAATAAACCAGCCGGCCCCCACAGGGCCC
>NZ_JBHVQT010000019.1:81993-160556 GCF_042886315.1 Streptomyces sp. NPDC058001 | reverse complement strand
CGCTCCCTCAACCCCGAAAGATCATCGTGTCCAACGGCCACGGTCCTCGCAACTCCCACAGATCGCGGGTGTTGCGAGGACCATTAGAACCCAAGGTGTCGGGGGCCCGCCGTCGTTGGCGCTCACACGCTGTGACTGGGCATCCGGCTTGGCGAGTTGAGCAGCCTCGGCAGTACCGCTGTTCGTGTTGGTTTCGAATGGTCCCGCTCACGTACGACGCCCGCGCGAACGCGACACCGAGCGCGCCGGCCGGGGGGAGGGGGCAGCCGGAGGGTCGCCGGCCGGAGGGTCACCAGTATGCGCTGTCGTCCCAGGACCGGAAGTCCGCGAACTCAACGGGGTCGTCGTCCTCGTCCAGCGTGGCGAGCCCGTGCGTCACCAGCGTGCCGCGCTGCCAGTCGAGGAGGGTGTCGATCAGGCCGTCCTCCAGGATGGGGCCCTGGTGCGCGTGGCGGGGCCAGACGATCAGTGGCCAGGTGTCGGGATCCCCACCCTTGGTGAGCCAGCCGAGGTAGTCACCGTCGATGGAGTTGGCGAACGGGAGGAAGCCGCCGTGTTCGGGCCAGGTGGCCAGCGGGTACCACTGCGCGTGGCCGTCCTTGAGCTGCCGGTAGGCGTCCGCGGTGTCCTCGATGTGCGTGAGGAAACGCCGCTCGCCGGTCCGCAGCGGGGTGTGGAAACGCAGCCACCCGCTCCAGATGCCGGCGCCGTACTCGTTCATCAGCTGCACGTACTCCGCGGGCAGCCGTGTGCCCAGCTCGGCGAACAGCCGCTCCCAGGAGCCGTCACCGAGGTACGGCTGCTGGGGCGGGGGCGACAGCAGCCGCAGCGCCTCCAGCCCGGTGCCGGTCTTGAGCGCGACACGACGCTCGGCCTCGGTGAGCCGGGGCGGGACCGGCGTCGGAGGGGTCCACGGCCCGGCGTCGGGAAGGAAGGCGGTCCGCGCGACGGTGCCGGGCAGCGGGCCCAGTAGCGGGCCGGGAGGAGAGGGGAGTTCCCAGGTGTCGCGGACGGTGTGCCGCAGATAGCCGGTGAGCGTGAGGCCGTACCGGTGCCAGGGGAGCAGGCCGCTGCCCGGTACCGCACCCGAGTGCCGCACCACCACGGTCCACGCGTCGGGGTCGTCGGAGGCCGAGGTGTCCCAGAACAGCACGTCGCTACCCCGGGTGCAGCCCCAGGCCAGCAGACCGCCGGGCTCGGGGTGGAGCACGGGCCGCTCGGCCCCCGGCAGCTCCCGCGCCGCGATCCCCGCCTCCCGGTGCGTCGCGCGCAGCCACTCACCGTAGTCGAAGCGGTTCCGCTGGACGCACGGCACATGGATCCACAGGTACTCACCGAAGTCCAGCGGCCCGTACCGGTCGGCCAGCTGCTTGTAGTCGGCCGGCAGCCGCAGCCCGAGCCAGTCTTCGACAGCCCCCCAGTCGACGGGCACAGGAGAGGACGGGCGTTCCGCGGAGGGGGCAGTGAACGTGCTTATGTCCGAGGTCAATTGACGTCCTTCCGAGCGTGCGCGATGTGCCCGGTGATTCTTCCCTCTCCGCGGGCCGGGCGGAAATCGGACAGCGGCAGGTGCGCCGGACGGGTCGGGCCGGCGCGCAGGCAGGCGCCCAGCTCACCCGAGCCGTCGACGCCGCCCGCTCCAGTCGCCGACTCACGCGCTCACTCGCCGACTCAAGCGCTCAGTGTGCGACACGAAAGTCGCTCCAGGTAAGTAAGGACAGCCACGTGAAGGAGGTATCGATCGGCTGAACTCCGGGCCACTGTCCTAGGCCCGTCCGCGCGCTCCCACGCGTCGCTGGCAACGGCGGGGTGTGAAGCGGAGCGGTCAAGCCCAAGAGCACCTCGGTCATCGGGGGGCAACAGGCGAGGGGAAGGCTGGACGGGCGAACGCAAGTGAACTCTTGATGATGCCCCGTGACTTTGAGACCGCGTCGATGGCGTGTTGGCGGCGGTCACAGGACCCGGTGCTGGCACCAAGCGACCTTCGGGCAACTGAGCCCGGAGGGAGGACACCACTGGTCCCGGGGTAGAGGGGGCGCCCACCCCAGCCGCGTCTTACTGGTGCGGAACGTGGAAACCCCGACGGGGTCCAAGCCAATGGCTTGGTAGGCCGACCGCAAGGAAGGCTGAAGTCCCCGGTGGGAGAAGGAAGATCCAAGAAGCGAAGGCCGGCGGGCCGAAAGGCCGGAGGAAACCGGGAGTTGGGACCTTCACCCGCTCTCGCATGACTCGCCGGATACGGGCCTCGGTGGCCCGGCCCGAAAGGGCGCCCACGTGGATCAGGTGAGCCTTTGAAGTCACTATTGCAAGGAAGCCGGAACCGAGGGACAAGTTAGACACCGGAGGCGAACATGAAGATCACGGCACCTGTCGTGACGTCCTCGCCCGTGGTGAACGGACCCGAGGACGAATTACTCGACGGGCACGGCATCGACTGGGCCACCTGCGAGGAAAACGTACGGCGGCTGAGGCAGAGGATCTTCAAGGCAACGCAGGAAGAGGACTGGAAGAATGTGACGAGGATTCTTGGTTGGCACAAAAGAGGGATGGTTGACACCGGTCAGACGTTCGATCCGCGAGGTGCGGAACCTGAGGTCTGCTGGAGAGGAGCGGCTGACCGTTTGCTCCAGTGCTGCGGATCCGCGGCGTGCATGCCTGTTCGTCCGCGCCGGCGGTGATCGCGTCGATGCCGATCTCCGTGGGTTTCTGTTGGTCGCCGGCCTGGGCCGGCGCGGCAGCGCAGCGTTCTATTAACTCCCTTGCCGGGACCCAGGGTTACGGTGCGACGTGCGTGCGTGGGAGTCGTGAAGAGTTCCCGCATGGTCTGGGGGTTCGGTCACGGGAACGGAAAGATCCGGGGGGCTTTCTCGGCGCTCGCGAACAGGTCGGGCGCCGCTCCATGAGATGGGAGACCGATCAACGATGTTCACTCCGGTGCGGAGCAGAATACGGACGGCCGTGCTCGCGCTCTCGGCCATTACAGCCCTCGCCTTAGGCGCGACCGCCACGACCGGCGCGGCGGCGGCCCCCGCTCCCGCGAAACAGGGACCAACCTCGGTGGCGTACGTCGAGGTGAACAACAACAGCATGCTGAACGTCGGCAAGTACACCCTCGCCAACGGCGGCGGCAACGTCTTCGACGTCGCAGTGATCTTCGCGGCGAACATCAACTACAACACGGGCACGAAGGCGGCGACCCTGTACTTCAACGAGAACGTGCAACGCGTCCTCGACAACGCCGCCACGCAGATACGGCCGTTGCAGCAGAAGGGCATCAAGGTCGTCCTCTCGGTGCTCGGCAACCACCAGGGCGCGGGCTTCGCCAACTTCCCGTCCCAGCAGGCGGCTTCGACGTTCGCGAAACAACTGTCGAACACCGTGGCCAAATACGGCCTCGACGGCATCGACTTCGACGACGAGTACGCCGATTACGGCAACAACGGCACCGGCCAGCCCAACGCCAGCTCGTTCGTGTACCTGGTGTCGGCACTGCGTGCCAACATGCCGGACAAGATCATCAGCCTCTACAACATCGGTCCGGCCGCGTCGCGCCTGTCCTACGGCGGCGTCGACGTCTCGTCCAAGTTCGACTACGCCTGGAACCCGTACTACGGCACCTGGCAGGTCCCCGGCATCGCACTGCCCAAGTCGAAGCTGTCGCCGGCGGCCGTCGAGATCGGCGGAACCTCACAAAGCACGGCCGCCAACCTCGCCCGCCGCACGGTCAGTGAGGGGTACGGCGTCTATCTGACGTACAACCTCGACGGCGCCGATCGCAGCGCCGATGTCTCCGCGTTCACCAGGGAGCTGTACGGCAGTGATGCCCACTACACGCCGTAGGCCGACCACACTCTCCGGCGTCCGGTACCCCCTCGGGGCGTGCTATATCCCGTAGGGCCGCGCCTCGGGCAGGCCGCGCTTTCGACAACGATGTCGGAGGCGCCGTCGCCACAGGTACTGTGACCCGCGCTGTACCAAAGTGCCAACTATCTCCCTGATTCTGTGCTTCCGGCCGCGGAGCTGGTTGGCATCAGTGCAGGTCACGAACGTCGCCCGACGTCAACTAGCAATCTTCGTCACAACGTCCCGACCGTCCGGGCCGACCCAACGACCTGTCAGCGTCGCCGGGTCGAGGACGACCCTCGCCGCTGGAAGGACGACTGCTTCGGGGTAGGGCCTCATCCGGGTGACACCCCACGACACTGCTGTCTCGCTCATGTCAGCCTCCCGTCACCTCTGAACTCCGGCGCACAGTGTGTCGCCTTACCGAGATCCTTCGGTAGAGGGCATTCGGTCCGTCAACCGGCTGTGGCGAAGCGGTGTTGACCGGGAACTCATTTCCAGGGACGCTCTGCACCCTGGCCTACACCGACACCCGTGGTGGACACGGCAGCGATGACCTGACCGTGACAGCGAACAGAGGCCACGCGCCCGTTGGCTGCTGGTGACTGCCCCAACACGACGGCCTGGTTGTCCATCCGCCCAGCCCGCGGCCTGTTGCCGCTTGGCGAACAAAGACGTGGCGTGGTCCTCCTCAAATCCCCTGAGGAGGACCAGATTTCAACATCCAAGTCAGCGACGGCGACCTCGACACAGTTGCCTTCTGGACCGCTGCTGTAGGACGAATTGACCCAGGCGCTCTCGGGCACCAGGTCAATAGACTCGTTCGCTGGTGTGTTAATGGCTACGACTTCCGTTCTTCCTGGAACTTCCGTGCTTCCTTCAGGATGCGCGACGTCTCGTTGGGGCCGAGAGCCGCAGCCCGCAGAGCTTCAAACCTGCGGGAGAACTTTCCGGAGCAATTCGTACGCGGTGGTGCACTCAAACGAGTACGTGGACACCCGGGCCCGCCACGACGCCGTCGACATGCTCGTGGACGCCGGTGTCCTCACCACGCTGGAGAAGGCGGTCGAGGAGGAGAAGGCACGCGCGAAAAGGGCCGGGCGGTGGCGGATGCCGAACCTCTCGGCCCGGCTCGCGCGACAGCCTCAGCGGAAAGGGGTCACCTCTGCGACGACCGGTGCTGCCGCCTCCTGTCCTTCGTTTCACACCCGGGCCAGTGCGCCGCAGCCTCGGTCACCGCCGTCCCGGCTGGCATGAAGTTCTGCGGCTCCCTGCTCTGGATCCGCAGCTCTGCCTCACCGGGTGATCTCACCCAGCAGGCCCTAGCGGCCGATCTTGTCCAACTCGGCGAGTTCCTCGTCGGAGAGCGAGAGCCCCGTACCGGCGGCGTTCTCGCGCAGGTGTACCACTGACGAGGTGCCGGGAATGAGCAGGATGTTCGGCGACCGGTGCAGCAGCCAGGCCAGGGCGACCGACATCGGCGTCGCGTCCAGCCGGGTGGCCACGGCAGAAAGCGCCGTGGACTGCAGCGGGGTGAAGCCGCCGAGCGGGAAGAAGGGCACGTAGGCGATGCCCTTGTCGGCGAGTTCGTCAATCAGCTCGTCGTCCTGGCGGTGGGCGAGGTTGTACATGTTCTGCACACACACGATCGGCGCGATCGCCTGCGCCTCGGCGACCTGTTCCGCCGTCGCGTTGCTCACTCCCAGATGCCGGATCAGGTCTTGCTGCTGGAGTTCGACAAGAGCCTCGAAGGGCTCGGCGAGCGAGCCGGGCCGAGGGCCCTGAGCGTCGCCGAGCCGGAGGTTGACCACATCAAGCACATCGAGGCCGAGGTCCTCAAGGTTCTCGTGGACAGCGCGGCGCAGGTCCTCGGGCTGCCGGGCGGGTGGCCAGCCGCCCTGCTCATCGCGGACCGCGCCGACCTTGGTCACGATGTGCAGCGATTCGGGGTAGGGGTGCAGTGCTTCACGGATCAGCTGATTGGTGACGCGCGGCCCATAGGCGCCGGAGGTGTCGATGTGGGTGATCCCGAGGTCGGCGGCCTCACGCAGGATGGTGAGTGCGCCGACGCGGTCGGCAGGCGGGCCCATGACCCCAGGGCCGGCGAGCTGCATGGCGCCGTAGCCGAAGCGGGTGACGGTCAGATCGCCCAGGGGCCAGGTGCCGCCGGGGAGTGACGCAGAGAGTGTGTTCATGGCTGTGTCTTTCCTGCTGAGCCGGATGCTTCATGGGCTGCGTGTCACGTGGTCCGCCGCTCGTCGACGGCACCTCGTCCGCGCCGACTACCGGCGCGGATCTCGCTTCGCCCGTGCCGTTGATGTTCGCTCGCCGACCAGCGGCGCATCCAATACCCACACGGCGCCGGTGATACCCGGAAGGTATCACCGGGGGTATGCTGTCGCCATGGACATCTTGGAGACCCGCGAGCTGAGGTACTTCCTGGCCGTGGCCGAGGAACTGCACTTCGGCCGTGCCGCCGAGCGCCTCGGCATGGCACAGCCACCGCTGTCCCGGGCGATCCAGCGGCTCGAGCGGCGCCTCGGTGTCTCCCTGCTGACACGCAACCGTCGCGGAGTCGCCCTGACTGGCGCCGGGGAGATGCTGTTGTACGAGGGCCGCGCGGCCCTCGATGCGATCACCGCCGCCGCCCGCCGCGCCCGCCGCGCCGGTGGCGCTGACGACCCGAGAGGCCCCCGCAACCGCCTGGTGCTGGCGGTGAAGGCCGCCGCGTCCCACGAGTTGCTGCACAAGCTCCTCGACGCCTACGCGGCCGAGCCGGACGCCGCCGAGATCGACGTGCTGCCGAGCGGTACATGCGAGCAGGAAGAGATGCTGCGCGATGGCCGGGCTGACGTGGCGCTCATGCACAAGCCGTTCAACTCCCTCGCTGGGTTCGACAGCGAGGAACTGGTGACCGAGGGGCAGATCGCCATCCTGCCCGCCGGGCACCCCCTCGCCGCGCACAAGACTCTGTCCCTGGCCGACGTCAGCGACATCCCCGATCTTCCGCTCGCCCGTTGGTCCCGTGACGGCACCTACCCACCCGGTCCGGGCCCCGAGATCCACGATCAGACGCAGCTGGCCCAGCTGATCGCCCTCGGACGCACCGTGGCCGTCTTCCCCGACTCCGCCCGCGCCTGGCTGTGGGCCGAGCACACCGCCGTCCCCCTGACCGACGCACCCCCCGTCGTCACTCACATCGCCTGGCCCGCGCACAGCCGCTCTCTCGCCCTCGCGGGGCTGGTCCGCACAGCCACACGGCTATGACCCTCTCGTGCCTTCCCACCGCGCCGTCACCCTGATGACCCGCCGCCTGACCGTCGGACCCCACACTTCACTGCCGCCCGCCCATGGGCGCGTGCGCTGCCGACCTTCATGCCGGCAGAAGGCGTGCCGCGCTGGTCACGGGACGGGCGGGTCGGCGCGGCGTCACGGCCCCGGCCTGCGAGACATGCCCCCGGACTCTTCTGGGCTGCTGACCAGCACGTACACCGTGAACAAGATGGTCACGACCACGACGAGCCGATGATGCCGTACGGCAGTGCCGCGTCACTCGTCGTCGGTGGCGTCCCTGTCGCGCAGCGGGCGCAGACCGCCGGGCAGGTCGGGGAGCTGGCAGGAATACCGGCCGAGCTCGGCACGCACGGCATGTTGTGCGTGCTGCGTGCCGTGACGCTGGGCTTGGGGGGATGGGATGGGTCCTCTGGCCGTTGAGGAGTGAGGAGTGCCCCTGTGTGCGAGCCGGAAATGCTGAGAGAGCAAGAGTTGGAGCCCGAGGTGGACTTCCACGGCATGTGTCTGCAGGACGCTGAGTCCACCCAGCTCGCGTATCCAGAGGGTCGTGTCATGGACGAGGGGGTGTTCGTCACTGCTCACCCCGGCCGGGTTGATATCGAGAGTGCCGGTCACACCCGGCCGTGATGACGGCCCAGATCTGGGACTGCGAGCCGCCCGCCGACGCGAGCCGCGTGTGGGATCTGCGGGCCGACACCGTCATCCACTCGGGGACGGGGGTTTTGCGGGTTTGGGCCGTTTGGCATCCGGCCCGATTCCCGACGAGATCGAACTGGGCGGCCCCGGCGCGGACTGGCATGTGCGGGTCTACTGCACGGGCGGTGAGGACGTGACCCGCATCGTCGAAGACGAGGGGGTCGCCGAGAGGCCCGAGCAGTACCTCATCCAGTTCGCACGCAGCGCCTCAGCGGTGGCGTCGGCGGTGTCGATGCGCTCGGCAACACCGAGCAGGACCAGCCTGTTGGCGTTGCCGAACTGGTCGGCGGCCTGCGGCACGCAGAGCATCGGGGTGCCGGTGGCCAGGCCCTCTTGGGCGCCGCCAGCCGCGGCGTGGGTGACACGCCGGGCAGCGCACCGAAGGCGAGCGCGCAGGCGCGGTAGAAGCCGGGCTGCTTGGTGAAGTTGGAGCCGAGCGAGACCAGCGCGACCCGCTTGCCCCCGGCCGCGGCCGGGCGCCGCCAGACGCCCTGGCAGGCGCCAACGAAGCTGTACCGGCGGGTATCCACCCGGTCGGCGTACGGCTGGAGGGCCGGGGGAATGAGGACGAGCAACGGGGGGCGGCCCATGAAGGTGTCCGGGTCGCTGCCCGCGAGGCCGTTCGCGGCGAGCCAGGAGTGCCAGCGCGCGTAGTAGGCGCGGCCGCGCGCGGAGGACTTCAGCTCCCGCGCCAGTTGCGCGCCGATGTCCTCCTCGTACCCTCCCAGGGCACCAGATTGGGGGAGACCTACACGTAGGGCACGCCCCAACGGTGCGCGAGGGCCTGTGCTGCCCAGCCGGAGATGTCGCTGAGCACCAGGTCGGGGACGTCCTCCCGGTACAGCGCGGCGAGCTGCGGGAGCGCCTGCACCGCGTCTCGCAGGAACAGCTCGGAGAGGTCGAGCCGGGTCTCGCCCCACGCCTCCGGGTCGTCCGCGGGCCAAGGACGTCTGTGAAGCCCTCGGCCACGAACTGCTGCCGAAGAACGTCGAAGGCACCCGCGCCAAGCTGAAACGCCTGGTCAGACTCGGAATCCTCACCGAGGCCGACACCGGCAACTTCGCCAGGAAGCAATAGCCGACAGAACTCCACCAGCGTCCTTGCCCCCACCTCAGCCAGAAACGGACATCGCCTTACGAACCGGCCACTTACAGTCCCGCCACAGGAAGCCCTCGAACTCCGCAACGCACGCCTCCGCGGCATGGCGACGGACATCGGAGGCGCTGAATGAGTCCCCGTCCTCGACCTGTCATTCCTCGGATGGGGCGTGCAGCTCGTGAAGGCCGTCTGCTTGCAGCAGTCGTGCCGTGTGCTGGAGGTGCTCGCGGAGCAGGAGTGCGGCGCGCTCGGCATCCCGGTCGACGCACGCCTCAAGGAGTGCCCGGTGTTCGGTTGCACCGTCGCGGTCCGGTTTCCGCTGGAGTGAAACCGACCACAGCTGGTAAAGGCCCGCCTCCTCGCGAAGACTCCGGGCCACCTGCAAGATGCGTCGGTTCGGGCACCCTGCGATCAGGGCGAAATGGAACTCGGTGTGAACTCGCGCCCACTCGTCCGTTGGGCGGCTGGGCTGTTCAGATGAGGTGAAGGGTGTCCGGGCAAGCAGGTGATGTGCGGCGACCGCGTTGGCCTCCCACTGCCGGTCGCCCTTCTCGATCGACATGCGCAGAGCCATGCACTCCAGCTCCACGCGTGCAGCCGTGAGATCCTCAAGATCTTCGAGGGACAGCGGTGTCACCATGTAGCCAAAATTGGGCTGCGAGCGGACGAGTCCCTCTGATGTCAGTCGGGTCAGTGCCTCGCGCGCGGCACCTACCGAAGTTTTGTAATCCTCACAAATCTGATGGAACTTCAGACGTTCACCAGGGCGGAACCGTCCCCCTAGGATGTCGTCCCTCAGCCTCTGATGCACAGCGGCCGCGCGTGTCGCCGATCGACCTTCTTTCGCCATGGTCCATGATTTTACCTGGCTTATGGGCAAGCTGCGGCGACTTTCGAAACCTTAGTGCATATCGACTAAATGGGGACATGTAAGCACGTTTCCCTCGCTGTACTCAGGCTCGCCTGTCTGCCGAGGACTCGGCGCGCCCTTCGGCGGGCCATCACGTGTGGTTGGCCGCGTAACCGGCACCTAGGTCCAGGCTGCCGCCGAAGACATAGCGAGCCTTGCCTGAGGCCAGGAACACCGCAGCTTGTGCGATGTCCTCTGGTGGTAGGCCGCGACAGGCATGTGGTGCAACCCCAGCGACATGACCTTGCGGTCCACGTCGGCGTCGGTCGGGTGCACCCCAATCGCGGCTTTCCTAATCCGCCATGCCCTGCACGCCGTGGCGAGCGGCACCGGAGGCGATGGCGATGATCCGTCCGGACTTGCGTTCCAGCATGTGGGGCGCTAGTGCTGGATTCCTCATTGGATGTACGGATATCGGCGTCGTAGTTGGCGGGTGGACGGGGCTGGTCGACCCCGGATCCGGGGTGTGGCTCGGGCGTTGAGTTGGCGGGTGGCCAGGGCGGTGGCCTGCGTGATGTCGTCGGGGTTGGCCAAGGACCGTCCGGCCAGGGCGGTCTTGGGGAAGATCCGCCACCGACCTTCCTGCAGGTTCAGCCGGCACGCGCCGACCGGGATGAGCGTGTGGTGGATCCGGGGGTGGTCTTCCAGCCAGGTCCGGGTGGACGGGCTGTTGTGGGAGGAAAGGGTTGTCGGTGGCGATCCAGATCTCGCCGGTCGGGTTGGCGTCCTCGACCAGTTGCAGGAACTGCTGGTAGGAGACGCTGTTGCGGGAGGATGTGGCCATGGTGATCTGCCGGCAGTCCCGGACACGCAAGGCCCCGTAGACCCGGGTCTTCTCGGGCCCGCGGCTGTAGTCGATCTCGGACTTGATCCGATGCCCGTCCGGTGACCAGCCTGGCGCGGGCGCGAAAGTGCGCGGGATCACCGGCCCCAGCTCGTCGGCGCAGATGACCGTCGCGCCGTCGGGCGGCTGGGTGTAAAGGCCGATGATCCGCGTCCTTTTCCCGTGAAGTCGGGGTCCTTCGAGCGGGTCCAGGAGCGAGTGCGGCGCCGGCGCACGCCCGCGGCGATCAGGATCCCTGCGGACCTGGGAGCGACCGACCTCGATGCCCAGCTGCCGCGCCCGGGCAGCCAGGGAGTCCGGTGTCCACTCGGCCGGCCCTGACTCGTCGGCCGCCCACAGATCCCGGCCGGGCTGCACCTCCAGCCTGCCTGGCGGCACCTGTTTGACCAGGGCGATGATCCGGGATCGCTCGGCTTCGGTGATCCGCCGCTTGCGGCCCTGCCCGCCCAGATCTTCCAGCCCCTCCAGCCCGAAGCGGTTGAAGCGGTGCAGCCAACGCCGCACCGTCTTCTGGCCGCAGCCCAGCTCCTGCGCGATCGCCGGCACCCGCAGCCCTGCCCAGCTCAGCTCGACCATCCGTGCCCGCATCACCGCATCCCGCGGCGCCTTGCGGGCCCGCGACAGCCGACGCACCACTGCCTGCTCATCCTCATCACGGCTTGGCCGTGCCCGTAACACCACCGACCAGCACCCGCCCCCGAGCACCCGAACCACCCCGCCATCAGGGCATATACCCACGGAAAGAGGAATCCAGCACCAGAAGGGCCACCGCCTGGTCGTGCGCAACGGCTACCACCAGCCGCGCACGGTCACCACGGCGGCCGGGGCGGTCGAGGTGAAGGCGTCGCGGGTGAACGGTTCTCCTCGACGATCCTGCCGCCCTGGTGCCGCAAGTCCCCCAAGATCAGCTAGGTGCTGCCGCTGTTCTACCTGCACGGCCTGTCCTCCGGCGACTTCGTACCGACGCTGGAGCAGTTCCTGGGCTCGGCGGCCGGTCTGTCGCCCGCGAGCGCGACCCGGCTCACCCCGGCAGTGGCAGGCCGCGCTAACTTTCGAAAATTACATTGACATGCTCGCATGGGGAGCGTATGAACATATCAGTAGAGCGGAGCCGCCGCTCTCCCAACGACGGGAGAAGCAGTTGACGATGGGACGGCAGGCCGCCCGTGCCTCCGGTGCGGACCAGGCTCCCTCGGCCGGGACGCCCGCCGGTGTGATGCTCGGAGTCAGAGCGGTTTCCTCGATGGAGCCGGCGTTGCTCCAGGTCGAGGACATCCCGGTACCGAGCATCGACGGTCCGGACCAAGTACTGATCGAAGTTCGTGCCGCCGCGGTGAATCGAAGTGACGCACTCGCCTGCCGCGGAATCCTGCCGGGGCCGTTCCCTCGCGTTCTCGGGCGAGCCTTCGCCGGCGTTGTAGTCGCGGGCACGCGCGAGCTCCTGGGCCGTTCCGTCTGGGGAGCGGGTGGCGAGATCGGCCTGTCCTGCGACGGCGCCTACGCCCAGTACCTCGCGTCGTCGAGAACAGCGGTGACCCCGATGCCGGCAGGGCTGTCTTTCGCCGAGGCCGCAGCCTCCGCGCTGTCCTACCTCACTGCCGCTGCCGCGCTACGGCTGGCTGGTCCGGTCGGACGCGAGTCGACGGTGATCGTGACCGGTGCCGTGGGAGGAGTCGGAGCGGCCGCCGCTGATGTGGCCCGCTGGCGCGGCGCACGACGCGTGATCGGCGTCGTCAAAGGGGCCGACGAACTCAGCCTGGCAGTTGCCGCCGGAATCGCCAGGGTGATCGACGCTGATCTGTCACTGGGAGATCGTCTTGTGGACGCGGCAGGACCGACAGGCGCCACATCCGCCGTCGACGTCGTGGGTGGCCCCCTGACGGCGGACATCACCCGCGCCATGGGCGCGCGCGGCAAGATCTGCGTGCTCAGCAGCCCGCCGCAGGACTCAGTCGCCGCCATCGATCTGCTGGATTTCTACCGCAAGGAACTGCACCTGCTCGGCCTGCACACCGGCCGACTGACTCCGGCGTCGGCAGCCGCCCGGCTGCGCGAACTCGCCCCCGGTTTCGGGGACGGCAGTCTTCGGCCAACGCCTGTCTACGCCACCTACTCCCTGGGAGAGGTAGCACAGGCGTTCGCCGCGGCCGAGCGTGGCGTACGCGGACGGCCGGTTCTGCTTCCCCACGGTCCAACCGGTGCCGACACCGTCGGCACCGGCACCAAATGATCGGAGATCCATGCGTTTCGCCAACCACGATGGCCGAGCCACCATCGTCCTGAACGACACCACGGGCATCGACGTCGAATCGGCCAGCAAAGGCAAGTTCGGGTCCAACCCCGCGTCGGTCTACGGCGTCTGGGACGTTTTCGTCGACTGGGCAGCCACTGTGAACCCCACGGACAGCGTCCTGACACTCCATCGGTCGCGCCTGGGAGCCCCCTCCCCGGAACCTCGGCAGATCTTCGCGATCGGCCTGAACTACCGCGACCACGCGGCGGAGTCCGGGTTCGACCTTCCGGACCGGCTGCCCCCGGTCTTCACCAAGTTCCAGTCGTCGCTGACAGGACCCGACACGACCGTCACGCTTCCAGCCAGCGGGAACACGGACTGGGAAGTGGAACTCGTCGTCGTGATCGGGCGGGAAACCAAGAGGGTCGGTAAGGCCGAAGCCTGGGGCAGCGTTGCGGGACTCGCCGTCGGACAGGACCTCTCGGAACGAATCTCTCAGCTGCAGGGGCCCGCACCGCAGTTCAGCTTCGGCAAGTCGTACGCGGGTTTCGCACCGGTCGGCCCGTGGTTGGTCACGCCGGACGAGCTGTCCGATCCGGACGACCTTGAGCTCGGCTGCGCGATCGACGGCGACGTGGTCCAGCGAGGCCGCACCAGTGACCTGATCTTCGACGTGCCGGAGCTGATCTCATTGCTGTCGCATGGCGTGACCCTCTATCCCGGCGATCTGATCTTCACCGGCACACCCGCGGGAGTCGGACTCGCCCGTCAACCGCAGCGTTACCTCCAGCCCGGGGAGGAACTCCGTAGCTGGGTCGAAGGCATCGGCGAGATCCGTCAGTTCTTCACCGCCGATCGCTGAACTGCCCACACTACATCGCAAGGAGGAAAGACCATGACGACGAGCGAACACCCCGCTGACACCGGCAACCTTCTCGAGGTCGATGTATCGACTCTGAGCCGCGAGGAGCTTATTGCGCACAATCTCCGGGTCGTCGAGGCGCATTTCCACAACGAGAACCCGGAAAGTGTCGACAAAGCGATCGCGCTTTACACCGACGACATCGTTTGGGAAGCACCGTTCCGTGGTCAGGTGTACAAAGACGCTGCCACCGTGAAAGAAGCCTACCTAGCGATTTTCGAGACATTGCATTTCAACCGGACCACGACGCTTCGCCGCTTCGCCACCGAGGACTACGTCTTCGACGACCAGATCTGCGACCTCACCGTGGTCGGGGACGGAATGCCGAACCTCGGGTTCAAGCCCGGTGACCGGGTGAGCATGCGCCTCGTTCATTGCTTCGAGATGCGCGGTGGCCGGATCGCGCGGGAGATCGCATACGAGATGTCCCGGGAGTTCCGCGGTCCCCGCGATGTCGACGACATTCCTGAAGGAGCTGTCGTCACCGACTACCCCGACGGCCCGCACCACGGGCAGTGGTGAGATCGGCTCCGTCACCCGTTCAGCCACGCTCCGCCTTCAGGGAGAAATTAGCAGTTATCTCGTCAAGCTGACTGCTCTGGGCGAGCCCTCGAACCTGAGGGCTCGCCGGCCTGACGGCGATCCATTCAGCTATCACACAGGGAAACCACGGAGAACGCCTTGAACGTCGCCCACCTGCTCGTCGACGGCAGCCGCCGCGCCGGCGGCGCCGACGCCCTTGTCTTCGGGGGCCGCAGGACCAGTTACCCCGAACTTGTCGATCGGGTAGCAAGAGTGGCGGCCGGATTGCGCCGGCTCGGTCTGCGGCCTGGTGATCGGGTCGCGCTGCTCCTGCCCAACCGGCCCGAACTCGTCGAGATGCTCTGGGCGTGTTTCTGGGGCGGATTCGTCGCGGTCCCGCTGAACTGGCACCTCCACCCCGACGAGATCGCCTACGTGGTGGAGCAAAGCGGCGCCGCGGCGATCCTCGTGTCGGCGGAGACTTCTGCCGCGGCGGACATGCTTCCGCCGCAGGTCCGGATTATTCGCGCCACGGCCGCCGAGGGGACGAACGCGAGCACCGCGTATTCAGCCGTACCCGCCGCTCGGCCGCTCGACATGGCGGCCGTCAACAACGCGGATCCAGCATGGCTGTTCTACACCTCCGGCACCACCGGCAGGCCCAAAGGTGCCACGTTGAGTCACCGCAACCTGGCTGCGATGACCGCCGCCTACCACGCCGATATAGATCCGGTTGCTCCCGGCAGTTCTTTCCTGCATGCTGCCCCGCTCACCCACGGCAGCGGCCTCTACCTCCTCCC
This sequence comes from Streptomyces sp. NPDC058001, assembly GCF_042886315.1. NCBI lineage: Bacteria > Bacillati > Actinomycetota > Actinomycetes > Kitasatosporales > Streptomycetaceae > Streptomyces > Streptomyces sp. NPDC058001. The sequence continues at coordinate 145,394 of NZ_JBHVQT010000019.1, read as the reverse complement.
CGCGATCGGCCGCGGGGCGACGAACGTGATCTCGCCTTCCGGCAACTTCTCGCCAGGCGACTATCTCGGGCAGATCGAGAGGCACAAGATCACACACGCGGCGTTCCTCGCGCCGACAATGTTGAACAGGATCGTGCGCAACCCTCAGTTCGCAAAGTACGATTTGTCGGGCCTGCGTAGCATCGTCGTCGGCGGCGCCCCTCTCTACCAGGAGGACTTGCGCGCCGCGGTGAACGCTTTCGGACCAATCATCACCCAGATGTACGGTCAGGGAGAGGCTCCCATGACCATCACGGTGATGCCCCCTGGGGACGCCCTCGCTCATCCCGGCTCCTGTGGCCGCCCCTTCGGTGGAATAGACCTCCGCATCGTCGCGCAGGACGGTTCTCCCGTCCCCGATGGAAGTGACGGTGAGGTCATCGTCCGGGGCGCCGTGGTCATGAACGGCTACTGGAAGAACCCGAAAGCCACTGCGGAGACTCTCGTGGACGGTTGGCTGCACACCGGTGATATCGGTCATCTCGACCCGGATGACGGGTACCTCTACCTGACCGACCGTGCGAAGGACGTCATCATCACGGGCGGTTCCAATGTCTATCCGCGCGAGGTCGAAGAGGTCCTGCTCACCCATCCGGCAGTGCGTGAAGTCGCGGTTGTCGGAGTTCCAGACAGCGAGTGGGGAGAGTCCGTCGTCGCTTTCGTCGTAGCGGACCAAACCCTAGGCGCAGATGAGCTCGTCGAGCTCTGCAAAGCGCACCTCGCTTCGTTCAAGAAGCCGAGGTCGGTTGTCTTCGTCGACGATCTGCCAAAGAACGCCACCGGAAAGATTGTCAAAAGGCAACTCCGCCAGGAGACACACTCACCGAGTGGATCACGACCGCCCGGGCCATCGACCTGCCTCACCTGCGCAGCTTCACCAACGGTCTCGAAATCGACCGGCCCGCCGTAAACGCCGGCCTCACCCTGCCCTACCACAACGGCCGCACCGAAGGCGTCAACACCCGCACCAAGAGAACCATGAGACAGATGCACGGACGCGCAGGATTCGACCTCCTCCGCCACCGCATACTCCTGCCCTGCCGTGCACCCAGCGTCACCACCGACTATGGCCCAGAGCCGAACGTCTTACACTCCCGGGTCACCCCGGGCTGAGGAGCCACCGTGGCGCCCGCCGTCCCCGTGCCGCCCTGGAAACCCCTGTGCTCGCCGCGGAGCTATTTTCGAAAGTAGCATTGACATGCTACTAGCGAGTGATTATAAACAAATCTAGCTGTGGCAGAACGGCCTGTCACCCCGACGGCGGGAGAGCTTCGTGATGACCCGACGAGACGCGGTCTGTTCCAGTTGTCGGGGACTCGTCGAGGTGGTGGAGGCCGGACGACGGGGCACCAGTCCTCGAGCAGCTCACCCGGGCAGTGGGTGCGGAGGGTGCGACCGCGGCGGTGGACACGGTCGGCGGTGCGCTCACCTGGTAATTCTCAACGCGATGGGAGTTCGTGGCCGGGTCTGCCTGATCAGCATCCCACCGCACGCGGCGGTAGCCGGTGTCGACCTCCTCGCGTTCTATCGCAAGGAACTGCACCTCGTTGGTTTGCATACAGGCCGGATGACCGCGGCCGAAGCGGCAGGCGTCCTCCGGGAACTGGAGCCTGGATTCTCGGACGGACGTTGCGTCCAGCCTCGGTGTTCGCGACTTATCCGCTGGAGCGGGCCGCCGATGCGTACACGGCAGTTGAGCAAGGGGCGCACGGCCGACCGGTTCTGCTGCCCCAGAAACCTTGAACGTTCCGTGTGGTCCCTCGCCATCGACCGGCTGTCAGAACCTTTCCTTCAGCGGCGATCGGCCGACGCCGGAACCCTGTTGCCCCTCTGCACACCAAACAACGGAAGCTGAACAATGCCGTCAAGATTGTTGCTCAAGAACGGATTCGTCCTGACCCTCGACCCGGCACTGGGCGATCTGCCCCGCGCTGACGTACTCGTCGAGGACGGGAAGATCGCTCAGATCGGTCCGGATCTCCCCGTGACAGACGCGGAAACCCTCGACGCCGCGGGAACTGTCGTCGTCCCGGGGTTCGTCGACACCCATCGGCACATGTGGGAGACCGTGCTGCGCGGCGTACTGCCGGCGTGCACGCTGGACGGATACCTCGCCCAGGTGATCGGTGCCATCGGCCCCGCCTACCGCCCCGAGGACGTCTACACCGGGAACCTGCTCGGCGCGCTTGAGGCCCTCAACGCGGGCATCACCACGATCGTGGACTGGTCGCATTGCAACAACACGCCCGAGCACGCGGACGCCGGCATCACAGCGTTGCGCGCAGCCGGTATCCGTGCGATGTACGCCCACGGGACGCCGGCGGGTGGCGAATGGTGGGCCTACAGCGAACTCGGCCATCCAGCGGACGCCCGCCGTATCCGCGAGCAGTACTTCTCATCGGAGGACGACCTCCTTACGTTCGCCCTTGCCGTCCGCGGGCCAGGAGTGAGCCGCCCCGAGGTGTGCGTGCATGACTGGCGGCTTGCTCGCGAGCTGGAAGCCAGGATCTCCGTCCACGTCGGGATGCGGATCACGGGCGTGCACGGGCAGGCGATCGCCGAGCTCGACCGCGCAGGGTTGCTCGGCCCGGACACCACCTACGTCCACGCCAACACCAGTACCGACGACGAGCTCGCAATGATCAAACGCACCGGTGGTTCTGCCTCGGTCGCTCCGTACGTCGAGATGCTCATGGGGCACGGCCACCCACCGATCACGCGAATGCTGGAGCAAGGGGTGACGCCCTCGCTGAGCATCGACGTGGCCACCTCGGTCCCCGGCGATATGTTCACCCAGATGCGGACCGCGCTCGCCCAAGGCCGCATCTCCTCGTTCGGCGACGATGTCGATGTCGCATTCGCGCCGGCACTCACCCATGCGGACGTGCTCGGCTTCGCGACACGTGCCGGTGCCCATGCCTGCGGACTGGCCGATCGCATCGGGACCCTGGCTCCCGGTAAGGACGCGGACATCGTCTTGATCCGGGCGGATGACATCAACACGATGCCCTTGGTCGACCCCGTCGCCACTGTGGTGACCAGTGCCGACACGGCCAACGTCGACACGGTGATCGTCCGCGGCGAGATCCGCAAGCGGGCCGGCAAGCTCGTCGGGGTCGACCTCGCCCGGCTCCGGGCCGACGCGGAGCGCTCCCGTGACCACGTGCTGCGTTCGAGCGGCATGACTCCGTCCTGGCTGCCGCAAAACTGAACGATTCTCTTTGCCAATCCACAACTTGGAGGACGAGACCGTGAAATTCGCAGTGGCACTACCACAGTCCAACCGCGTCGGGGACACTGCCGCGATCCGCGATGTCGCCCAGGCCGCCGAGGAACTCGGGTTCTGGGCCGTGTCGATGCAGGACCACATCGTCTTCGATGGCGTGTGGCTCGGCTGCGGTGCCGAGGACGACGAAGGCCGAAATGACCGTCGAACCGTGTTCGAGCAGCTCACCACGTTCGGCTACGTCGCCGGGATCACCTCCACGATCCGGCTGCTGACCAGCGTCATGCTGCTGCCGGTGCGCGAGACCATCCTTGCGGCCAAACAGATCGCCACGCTCGACCAGCTCTCCGGCGGGCGGATGCTCCTGGGAATCGGTGTCGGGCTGTCCGGCACCGACCGTGACCCGCAGGTCCTCAAAACGCTCTCCCGCAATGCCACGGTGGAGATGGCCGCGCTCGGCGTGGACGTGACAAAACGTGGCCGGCTCGCCGACGAGCAACTCGCGGCGCTCAGACGGATTTGGACCGACGACAGCGCTTCCTACGATGGGAAGTTGGTTCGCTTCAAGGAAATCGAGGTATTCCCCAAGCCGGCACAGGCCGGGGGGCCGCCGATCCTGATCGCCGGTAACACGCCCGCCGCATTGCGGCGTACGGCCCGGGGCGGCTACTCGTGGCTGCCCAACCACGCCACCCCCGATGAGGTCGCCGGCGGCCTGGCCGCGCTCGCCGAATCGGGGCACCGGCCACCGGAGTGCGTACTCGACCTGTTCTGGCGCATGGACGACACCACCGCGGCAGCGCGGGCGGCCTGCCGGGGCACCCTGGAGAACGCCTTCGGTGACCACCTGCCGGTCCGCAACCTGGTCGGCACACCGGACGAGATCGCCGCACGGTGCCGGGAGTATCGCGACGCCGGGGTCAGCATGATCGAGATGAAGCCGGTCTTCCGCTCGGTCAAGGAGCTCATCGGGATGATGGAGACCCTGATGACCGAGGTCGCGCCGACGGTTTGAGCAATCGCTCCGCAGATCAGGAGGCAACGATGCCTGCCGAAGAACTCAGATTCGAGCACCACCCGTTCCAGCGCATCGGACCGGATGTGCACCTCATCCAGGACGTACAGTTCGCGCTCGGCCAGCCCCTCTGCGTTCCCATCAACTCCGCCCTGCTGACTGGCCAGGAGCCCGTCATCATCGACACCGGCTCGCCTCGCAACCGCCAGCAGTGGCTCGACAACGTCTTGTCCAATGTGGAGCCGGAGGACGTTCGCTGGGTGTTCGACTCGCACGAGGACGCCGACCACACGGGCAACCTGGAAACTGTTATGGCGCGTTGTCCCAACGCGACACTGCTGTGCAGCTGAGCACTGGTCGAACGGTTCAGCTGTGTCTACGATTTCCCGCTGCACCGCTGCAGGTGGGTGGCCGACGGAGACACCGTCGACATCGGCGACCGGCAACTGGCCGTGCTCCGGCCGCCGATCTTCGACTCACCGTCCACATTTTCCGTCTTCGATACGCGTAGCCGAATGATGTGGGCCACCGACACGTTCGCCACCGCCATCCCCGGAACACCAGGCAGTGCCGCTGATGCAGGACGTCCGCGAACTCGACCAGCATGCCTGGCGCGACGGGATGACCATGTTCGGGATCCACGGCCTGGCGCCTTGGGTCAGCATGGCGGACCCGCGCCGCTTTGCCGCCAATGTCACCACGCTCCAGAGGCTCGGCCCGAGCGTCGTTCTCACCGGCCACAGCCCTTCCATCCACGCCAATCGCGTCGACGAAGCCTGCGAAATCCTCGGCTCGCTGGCTGAAGCACCTGTCCCACCCTGCCCCGACCAATCCGTGCTCGATCTCATCCCCGCGGCCATGGGGGACTGAGTCCGCCGTCCTCGCTGGTCGCGCACCAGCCATTGCCTGCTGACACACAATTTCGCCCATCCCTGGGTCCATCTCCTGGAGACACTCATGCCTGAAAGCAGTACGAACATCACCGTCGTCGACAACTTCTTCCGAGCTGTGGAGCGCGGCGACATCGACGCCGTCCGCGGCATTTACGCCTCGGACGTTGCGATCTGGCACAACGACGGCGCCGGCGATCAGGGGCTCGAGGACAACCTCGTCGTACTGGGCTTGCTCGGTGGAGCCATTCACGGCATGCGCTTCGACGTTACCCGGCGGGCCGATGTCGGCGCCGGTGTCTTCCAACAGCACGTCCTGCGGGGGCAGTTGCCCGACGGGGAACAGGTGGGGTTCGACGCGGCAATGTACATCGCGGTCAACGACCGGAAGATCACGCGAATCGAAGAGTACTTCGACGTCGCCACTGTCACGCACCTCATCAATGCGGCCAAGAACGCTACGGACGAGGAGGTCTGAGAATGGGTGTTCTCGACGGAAAGGTCGCCTTGATCACTGGCGGTGGCCGCGGTCAGGGCCGCGCCCACGCCGCCATGTCCGCCGAAGGCGCTGAGATCGTCATTTGCGACCTCGATGGCCAGATCGACTGCATCCCGTACCCGATGAACTCACCTGGCGACATGGAGCGGACCCCGTAACGGGCCCCGCTGCTCGACCATCCCCACGCCCTCCCCCCTCGATCACCAGGTCAGGGGGAACGTAGTGGTCCGGCGTCACCGCCCACCAGGGCGCCGTCACCCGCAAGGGTGGAGATCAGCCGCCCTCGATGTGGTCGAAGCCGCGCAGCACGGGGTCCAGCTCCTGCGCTGCGCCGCACAGCGAGCACAGGCGCGTGCCGGGCTGTTCCGCGACGTCCAGCGCCCGCTCCAGGGGCAGCAGGGGCGCGTTCTGCGGGGCCTCTGCGCAGTCGACGGCGTGAAGCACGGCGCCGCCGGGCCCGCGACCGCCGGCCTTCTGCAGCACCCAGCCCGAGGGCCGCCGGGCCCCAGCGTCTCTCGGACCGCAGACGGCGGCGGCAGCCGCTCGGTGGGAACACGGTCGTAGGAGACGCCGTCGACCGGCCTCACGTGCTCTGGAGCGCGCACCCACACTCTGTACTCAGCGGCCTGGACGTCGCCGTCCTACTGGTGAAGAGGCAATGTTTCAGGCGTGCACTATTCCTTGCGCACGTGCTGCCGCTCTGCGCGCGCCACGGTCTTCCTGGCCGTCGACCATCACCTTGAAGGCCAGCTCCTGGAACACCATCCCGTGCCTGCACACAGCACCCCAGTCGGAGAACGTCCGCCGCTGCTTCAAGTCGTCCCCGGAAGCGATCTCGGAGCTGACGTGCCTGCTCGCGCCTGGCGACGCGCGCCGCTGAACCCTGCTGTCACTGGTGTGACGTGGGTCAGGCCGTGGCTGGGCGCGGACCACCGGCTGCGGGCCGCGGGGGCGTAGCAGCCGTCAGTCGCAGCCCTCGGCGGCGGCGCCTCGCGACGTGGCAGTCGAGGAAGTCCTCGCTCACTGCGGCCAGCAATCGATCGACCCGGTCGATCGGTCCGGCAGTCGACTGTTCACCCACGCGTGGCTGCACGTTTGCAGCATGCGCTATGTACGCCCGAGGGCCGGGCCGGGACACTTCCCTCAGCCCGCCAACAGCATGATGGCGGGCCAGTTCTGCACGCCAACTCGGAGGGTCTCTTGTCGTTGAAACTCAGACTCCGCGCGTTCATAGGCGCCCTGGCCGTCGCCGTGACGCTGGCAATGTTCACCACCGTCCCCGCGGCGCATGCCGCCGTCCCGGTTCCGTCGCAGGGATCGCCGACACAGCTCGACGTCGGCGACTGGAACGTCGAGTGGTTCGGTGCGCCGGACTTCGGCCCGACCAACGAGGCGCTTCAGCAGCAGAACGTCCGCGAGGTCATGGCGGGCGCCGACATGGACGTGTGGGGCCTCTCCGAGGTCGTCAGCACCTCGGCGTTCAACACACTCGTGGCCGGCATGCCCGGGTACACCGGGGTCGTGGCCAACGACCCGGTCGTGACGAACGGTGCGCAGTACTACTCGGACTTCGGCAACACCGAGCAGAAGGTCGCCCTCGTCTGGCGCTCCAGCATGGCCACCCTGGTGAGCGCGAAGGTCATCCTGACCAACCAGAACAGCAACTTCGCCGGCCGCCCGCCGGTGGAGTTCACGTTGCGCGGCACGTTCGACGGTGTCACCCGTGATCTCGTCTTCATCGTCCTGCACGCGAAGTCCGGGGCCACCCAGGACGCGTGGAACCTGCGCAACCCCGCGTCGCAGGCCCTCAAGTCCTACCTCGACACGACCTACCCCACACAGAACGTCTTCGTCATCGGTGACTGGAACGACGACGTCGACACCTCCATCGCACCCGGGTTGGCTTCGCCCTACGCCAACTTCGTGAACGACGCGGCGCGCTACACGTTCCCGACGCGGGCCCTGTCGCTGGCGGGCGTGTCGTCGACGGCGGGCTACCCGGACTTCATAGACCACCAGCTCACCACCAACGAGGTACAGGCGAAGTACGTCGCCGGCTCGGCGACCGCCTTCCAGCCCCAGGCATATGTCCCGAACTACGCTACGACGACCAGCGACCACTACCCGGTCCTGGCTCGCTACAACTTCGTCATCGGCGGTGGCGGCGGCGCGAACCAGCAGCCCAAGGCGTCGTACACGCACTCCTGCACCGCTCTCAACTGCACCTTCACCGATGGCAGCACCGACTCCGACGGCACCGTCGTGAGCCGCAGCTGGGACTTCGGCAACGGCCAGACCTCGACGGCGACGAACCCGACCGTGACCTACGCATCGGCCGGAACCTACGCGGTCTCGCTGACCGTGACGGACAACGGCGGGGCCACCCACACCACGACCCAGAACGTCACCGTCACCGCCGGCGGTGGTGGCGGACCCGCCAACGTCATCATCAACGAGGTGCTGGCCAACGAACCGGGCAGCAGCACCGCCGGCGAGGCCATCGAGATCGTGAACACCGGTGGCACGGCAATCAGCATCGCCGGCTGGACCGTCTCGGACGGGTCGGCAGTGCGGCACACGTTCGCGGCCGGTACGACGCTGCAGCCCGGTAAGGCGATCACCGTGTTCGGCGCGGGCTCCGCGATCCCCGGTGGCATCGTGGCGGTGGCAGCCAGCACCGGCGGCCTCAACCTGTCCAACAGCGGTGACCAGGTGATCCTGCGGGATTCGGCCGGAGCGACGGTCCAGTCGATGAGCTACTCCTCAAGCCAGGCGAACTCCGACGGGGTGTCCATCAACCGAAGCCCTGACGGCTCGGCGACCGGCAGCTGGGTCAAGCACAACACCATCAGCTCGCTGTCCAGCTCGCCCGGCCAGCGCGCCGACGGAACGGTGTACTGAGCCCCGATCCACCGGCCTGACTTCGTAGTGATCGTTTAGCGGGGGTTCGGGCTGGTCGGCTGGTGGAGGGCGTGCGGTAGCCGTTGGTCTGCCCAGCTCTTCCACATGTGCACGGTCTCGGGCCCTCGCAGGCTCGCGCGGCCGGGGAAGGCCAAGTACGGCCTTCCCCGGCCGCGGTCACTCGTCGTCGGTGGCGTGCCTGTCGCGCAAGGGCCACATTCCGCCGGGAAGGTCGGGGAGCTGGAAGGAGTACCGGCCCAGCATGTTGATGCGGTGCCGCACGAAGGGGGATAGGCGGGCGACGTCCTCGTCGCGGACGTCGAAGCCGTCCGTGCGCAGCTGGTTCACCGCGGCGTCCATGTACACCTGGTGTTGAACAGCACGAGGGCGTTGAGAACCAGTCCCAGAGCGTCGATCTGGTCCTCCATACCGTCCTGGTAGCGCTGGTAGAGCTGCCCGTTCCGGCCGTGGAAGATCTGGCGGGCCAGCGAGTCGCGGCCTTCCTGGAGGTTGGCCTGGCTCTTGATCTGGTGGTGGTAGCCGGGCTCGTCGGCCATGCGCAGGATGTGGAGGGGCTTGGCGATCCGCGCGTAGTGGGCGATGGCGTCGCCGAGCGGGGTGGGGCGGCCGTCGCGGGACAGCATTCGGATCACGTCGGTCCCGCGGGAGCATCCGCCACCGGCAGCCCGAGCGCAGCACGTAGAAGACCGAGTCAAGCACCAACCGGTCGGCGTACTTGCGCACCCCGCCACCTTTCCGCAGGGCACGCACGGGAAGAAGCGGCTGGATGATCTCCCACATCTCATCGGTCAGGCTGGATGGATAACATGGGCCGCTGACGGCCCCGGAGTTGTCGCACTGGCACACGCCACGTGATCATTCCGGGGTCGTCGTCACACCTGACGACCGGGCAACCAAGAGATCACACACTGTTGATCATCGGCCACCCGACAGCCTCTCAGCGGGCGTACACCTCGACTTCGGCCAGCGACAACGGCGTGCTGTCCGCCTCCAGCTGCACCCGCACGTAACGGCCGCGGCCATTGAGCTTCACGATCCGCTGGTTGCCGACCGACCCGGCGATCCGTACCGCCGTCACCCCGGGCGCGGTGCGCGACGCGGTCAGGTCTGCGGAGGTGAACTCGCTGTCGGAAGTCATGACCCAGAAGTTACTCAACCGCTGGTCGTACGGGGCGTCGGTGCGGTTGTAGAGCCACACCTCACCGATGTCGGTCGATGCTCCGAGGTCGACCTGCCACCATGCCTGGTTCGCCGCCTCGAGGGTGTGGGTGACGCTGTTGCCGCCCCAGGCGCCGTTGGTGTTGCCGTCGACCGCGCGCTCGGGCACACCACCGAACGCGGTCGAGTGCTGCTTGACCGGCTTGTTCTTGGCGAGGTTCGGAGTGCTGGGTTTCACGACGTCCCACGAGAGGGCTCGGCGGGCCACGTACTCGGAGGTCAGCGGTGTGTCGACGTTGAGCCTGATGATGAGGTCCGGGCCCGTCTTGGTGATCCCGTCGAGGTTCAGCAGCACGTCGCCTCGTGCGTCCTCGGTGAACGGCACCTTCTGACCTTCGGGGGTGAACGCCGAGCTCACCTTGGCATTGATGCAGGGAAGCCGGAGCTTGAATCCGGCCGGCTCATCGAGGACGTGCACGTAGATCTTCTTGCCGCGGTACGTCGCCCCGGCCACCGAGCTCGGGAGGTAGGGCCCGCCGCGTGTTCCGACGATTGCGCTCCGGTTCGAGCCCATCCACTGGCCGACCTGCTTGAGAGTCTCGGTGACCTCGTCCTCCAGGTAGCCGGTCTTCGTCGGCGGTACGTTGAGCAGCAGGTTGCCGTCACCAGTGGCGGTCTGGGCGAGGGTTTTGACCACCGTCGAGTAGTCGGACTTCCTGTGGTTCGGCTGCCACGACCAGTCCGGCGGGGTGATGGTGATGCATGACTCCCACGGGCGGACCGCGTTGAACTTGCCCACTGTCTGCTCGGGCGTGTCGTAGTCCGCGGCCCACGGGGCCGGCAGCGGCTGGAAGCCCATGTTGTTGTAAGCGCGGTTGTTGACGAGGATGCCGGGCTGCAGCTTCCGCGGAATCGTGTTGAGAAGCGGCGGGCGGAACACTTCCATGTCTGTGTAGGGCATGTGGTCCCACCAGAGGAAGTCGAGCTTCCCGTACTGCGTGAGCAGCTGATGGATCTGTTCCATCATGTACTCGTAGTAGGTGTTGTAGTCACCCTTGACGTAGTCGGGCTGGGTCCAGTCGCGCCCGGAGTAGTAGAAGCCCAGCTTGAGACCGGCGTCCCGGGTCGCCTCCGCGATCTCCCGCGTCAGGTCGCGTCCGGACTTCCCCATAGGCGTCTCGGAGTAGTCGGCGTAGAAGGACTTGCCGACGTTGCTCGCGCGGAAGTTCGGATATCCGTCGTGGTGCTTGGTCGTGAAGACGAGGTAGGTCATGCCGGCGGCCTTGGCCGTGGACACGAGCTTGGTCGCCCAGTCCGGCTCGGGCAGGAAGTCGCGGTAAGCGACGTCGTAGACCGGGTCGGACTTCACCGACGGGTCCTTGTACTGGTTACCCGCCCCCTCGCCCGGGCGATAGGCGTTGCGCCCCCAGCCGATCTCCCGGCCGACGACGGATGACGGGTTGAAGTGCACGAACATGCCGAAGCGCAGCGAAGCGAGGACGTTTCCGACGTGCTCCGGGTCCAGCCCGGCCACGCGGCCGGCCGCGGCGGGCTGGGCGCCGGCCTGCGCCCACGCCGGGGAACCGATCCCGACGGCGACAGGCACGGCAGCCATGGTCGCCAGCAGCCCGCGGCGGCTGAACCCTGTGGACTCGGTCCCGTCCGCTCTGTCGGCGGGAAGGGGTGTCTGTGACATGCGGCTCTCCATCTATGCGCGGTGCTGGGTGGAACGACAGGCGGCCCGCTCGAGGCCGCGTGGGATCAGCGGGCAGGGATCTTTGGCAGTTCTTGCCCACCGAGTTCACGTACACGTTCCGCAGGGCGGCCGGCGACACCGGCTTGGTTCCCGGGTCACAGAACCCGGCGGGCTCAGTGGCAGCCACCGTAGGCCAGGGCATACATCGGATCAATAGTTGTGACGCGGGGAAATTGCTCACGAGGAATATGCCCATCGAGCCGTCGACCCGAGGGGGCAACGAGGCCACTGTCGCCGGGATCGAAGCGCTTCCCGCCTTGAGGTAATCATCAAGCAAGCCCCATCGGCGACCCCTCGGCGGCATGCGCTTGTCGGCCGCCGCGGTTCCTCCTGCACGGATCATTAATCCGATGTCTTTCCTCTCTGACTTGCCAGCGCCCACCCTGTTCCGGGTGCTGCGGCGACAGGGTCGCAGCGCAGCCCTGCGCGATCTCCCCACCGGCGTCGCTGACCGTCGCCTTCTCCTCGGTCGGCCACCCGCAGACCCGCGGCCACCGGCTGCTCGGCCACTGCCGATGTCCCTCCCGGAAGGCCGGACGGCGTCGACCGGACCGAACCCTTCGACCTGATACCCACCGCCTCCGCCGCAGTCGACCGCGACGGTGTAATCGTGGGCTGGTTGCGCGAAGCCGAGGGGCCGCAGAGCCTGTCGGGTGGCTAGTTGATCACTGAGTGATGAGGTTCTCGATGGTGGTCTGCCGGGCGGTGTGACGGTGGGTGTCGTGGGTCCAGGCTGTGGGCTGGCCTGCGATACGGACGAGCATGAGGCGGATCGTCGCCACCTTGATCATCGCTTCCGAGGTGGCGGTGAGCCGCTTCGTAGTCACGGGCCGGGTGGCGATTGCGGACCAGCCGGCCAACGGTCCTTTCCCTGCCCACCGGCGGGGAAGGACCTGGAAGCCTTTCCTGTCATCGGTGCGTTTGACGATCTCCGCAACGACATCGAGGCAAGTCACGGGCCCAGGAAAGGAGCCTGGAATCAACGGAGTTGGCGTATCCGCCGTCTGCCCGACGAGGCCGACGCTGCGGAGGGTGTCGGCGAGGCGGGCCAGCACGGTACGACCTCCGGCGTGGTCCTGGACGGACGCGGAAGTAACGGCGATGACCAGGAGCAGGCACATCGTGTCGACGATCACGTGCCGCTTCCTGCCCGTTGTTCGCTTGCCGGCGTCGAATCCGCGTGATTCGCCGCCCTCGTTGGTGTTGATCGACTGGGCATCGAGTTCAGCCGCTCTGCCTCTCGCCCGGCGTTGGTACGCACCTGTCGGCGCAGTTCGTCGTGGATGCGGTCCCACGTGCCGTCCTTGCGCCATGTGGTGAACCAGTGGTGTGCGGCGTCCCAGGGCATCAGGTCACGTGGGAGCATCCGCCACTGGCACCCCGACCGGAGCACGTAGAAGATGGCATCGAGTACCAGCCCGCCCCCCGCACCTGCGCACCCCACCGCATTTACGCAGGTCACGCACGGGAAGCAGAGATCTGAGACCTCCCACATCGGATCACTCCAGGACCTTCGAACTCATCTGCCAGGAGATCTACGCACTTCTCACCGTCTACCAGGCACTATGCGCGCTCAAAGTCCACGCAGCCGAACAGGGAAAGGTCGACCCCGACCGGATCTGCTTCACCACGACAGTGCAACTCGCCCGGCTCACGACCGCCGGACAGACCGCAGCGAACCCGCAGGCCCTGTGCACCGCCCGACTCGAAGCCGTCCAGGAACTCCTCAACGACCTCCTGCCCTCACGCCGCGACCGCCGCTGCCAACGACTGAAGAAACCACCGAGGAACACCTTCGAAGCCAAACGCCGGGACGAGTCCCGCCCTCCCAGCCACGTCAGGTACTCACTCAAAGTCACGCCGAACCCGGGACACCTATCCTCACCTGCGCAAACACCCCAAATCACCGGCATTGCAGGTCAGGAGCACTTCTCGCGTTTGTGATCAAGCCTCGGACAAACCACCTCGTGAAAGCCCGAGGCTAAGCAGAGTGCGTAGTGCCAACCCGTCCGCTCACGCATGAGGCGCTTTCCGGCCCCACATCGGGGCAGGTCGCTCGTTACCACCAGCCACCGCCGCTACCTCCGCCTCGCCAGGCACGGACCCTGAACCAACGTGATCACCGATGCCCTGAACCGGCTCCACGCCCTCTCGAACCCCGGCTGACCAGCACGTTCCCGTCCCTGCGAGCAGCACCAGCCCACCGAGTAGCGGAACCCGGCGCCCACCCGACGCGAGAACCGGGCCCTCCACTCACTGCGAAGGGCCAGCCGGCAGGCTGACGGGCCTCATGAACGATCGACGCCAAGGAAGGCACATTGCCGCTGAAGAAACAGCGGCAATGTGCAGGGCCGGTCTCTGGTTTGGCGCCGTTGCAGTCACGCAGATGCAGCGGCGCGCCGTTTGCGATGCCCCTCTGATTCCACAGCAGCCTGCAGGGAAGCCAGCGGGTGACGGCTCGCATCAAGATCGACTCTCAAGTTCCCATTTGGCCAGAAGAGGTAGTTGCGTGACTGGCCGCTCGATCCAAATACATCGGATCTATGCCTTGCGCTCCAGCGGGTAACGATCCAGAATCGCCCCCCAGAACCCAGGAAACCGTCAGTCAACCCTCATCGAAAATCCGATGACTACGGACCTTTGGAGGCCGCGATGATACGTGGAAGACCCACACATCGCCTTTTTCTGGCCACGTCTGTTGCGGTCGCCGCCCTGGCGGCCACACTGGCCAGCCCATGGCCAAGCCTGGCCGCCAGCGCGACGACGATCTTTGTCGCGCCCACCGGCTTGGACACGGCCGCCGGTACGGCGAAGGCGCCGATCAAGACGTTGACCGAAGCGCAGTCCCGTGCCCGCAAGGCCCGGAATGCCGAGAGTGGGCCTGTGACCGTCAAGCTGGCCGACGGCACTTACCCGTTGACCAAGACGCTGACCTTGACCGAGGAGGATTCTGGAACCAAGGCGGCGCCCGTGAGGTGGCAGGCCGCCGCTGGGGCCCAGCCGGTCATTGCCGGCGGGCGGAGCCTTTCTCCGTCCTGGTCGACCTACAGCGGTCAGATCCAGGTCGCCACGGTGGGCGAAGACCTCGACTTCGACCAGGTGTTCATCAACAACAAGCGCCAGATCCTGGCCCGTTACCCCAACTACGACCCAAGCAAGAAGCTCGGCGGCTACGCATCGGACGCAATCGCCCCTTCCCGGGTCGCCCGGTGGGCCAACCCGTCGACTGCTCTCGTGCGCGGTCTGCACCAGTCCGAGTGGGGCAGCAACTCATATCGGGCCACCGGACGCAACAGCAACGGCACCCTGGCGATGACCTGGGTCGGCGACAATCAGCGCGGCAGCGGCCTGCACGGAACCTACCGGATGGTCGAAAACGTCTTCGAGGAGCTGGACTCCCCGGGCGAGTGGTACTACGACAAGGCCGCCGGCAAGCTGTACTACTGGCCCGCCACAGCGGTCGACCTGTCCAGCGCCACCGTCCGCCTGGGCGAGCTCGACGAGCTGATTCGCGTCCAGGGTACGAGCCCCTCCAGCCCGGCGCACGACATCACCTTCAACGGGCTCACCTTCACCGCTACCCATCGGACGCTGTACAACAGCACCTTCGAGCCGATCTCCCTGTCGGACTGGGCGATCGTACGGAAGGGAGCCATCGCGCTCAAGAACAGCTCCCGGATCTCCATCAAGTCCTCCACGTTCGACCATGTCGGCGGCAACGCGGTGTTCATGGACGGCTATGCGGAGCGCAACGTGGTGCGCAACAACGTGATCACCGGAGCCGGTGCTTCGGCCGTCGCGATTGTCGGATCGGAGCGCTCGGCCCGGCAGGCGTCCACATGGGGCCATGAGATCCGGACGATGAGCGACACCACACCCGGACCCGCCACCGAGGACTACCCGCGCCGCATCACCGTGGCGGACAACCTGATCACCCGTCTCGGTGAGTACGAGAAGCAGAGCGCCGGCGTCCAGATCGCCCGGGCGTTCCGGGTGACCGCCAGCCACAACACGATCCACGACGTGCCCAGAGCCGCCATCAACATCGGCGACGGCACGTTCGGCGGCCACAAGATCACCGGCAACGACATCTGGAACGCGGTGCGGGAGACCGGCGACCACGGCCCGATCAACTCCTGGGGTCGTGACCGCTTCTGGCCGATCCGCGACGTCACGGATGCGCAGCGCAAGGCATGGTCGAAGCTCGACCACCTGAAGCCGACGATCATCGAGCACAACCGGATCTGGCACGACCACGACTGGGCCGTGGACCTCGACGACGGCTCCAGCAACTACATCGTCCGGAACAATCTGTTGCTCAACAGCGGCACCAAGTTCCGTGAGGGCTTCAACCGGACAGCCACCAACAACATCTACGCCAACGGCAGCGCGCACTCCCACGTCTCCTACGCCGACAACGGCGACACCGTGACGTCCAACGTCTTCCTGACGGAAACGCCCTACAAGTTCATCCAGGCCGACCCCGCACACTCGAAGATCCAGTACGACAAGAACGTGTTCTGGAACAACGGGGGACCGGTCAGTTTCTCGCCGTACGGAAACAGCCTGTCCGGCTGGCAGGCGAGCAAGGGGGTCGACACCGGCTCGACCGTGGCAGACCCCAAGTTCACCGGCAAGTCCCCGTGGCAAGACCCGGCAAAGGCGGACTGGACACTGGACGCCACATCCCCGGCCCTGTCCCGCGGATTCGTCCAGATCCCGATGGGCTCCTTCGGGCGTCCGGGCTCCTCGGACGGCCCGCCGCCGCTGATCTGGCCGAGCAAGTCCCAGACCGCCACCCGGGAGTCGCTGCCCGAGCCGTTGCTCGGCGCGCAGATCACCGGTCTGTACTCCGACACTCTCGCGTCCTCGGTGGGCCTGACCCAGGGGCAGGGAATCTATCTGGAGTCGGTGCCCGACAACTCGGCCGCGGCGGCCGCCGGGCTACGCAGCGCCGATGTGATCCGCAAGTTCAACGGCACCGAGTTGACCTGGAAGAACAGCTTCTGGACGCTCTGGAACAAGACCCCAGCAGGCTCGAAGATCCAGCTGGAGGTCTTCCGCAACCAGCAGCCAGTCACGATGACCGTGACCAGACCTGGCGGCGGTGAAAAGATCAACAACACCTCGGGCGTCACGTACACCGGCACCGGCTGGGACTGGAAGGAGGCCAAGCGAGGCGGCGCTGGCAGCTACCTCGAGGACGTTGACGCCTCCATCACATCAGGTGACTCGTTCTCGCTGACCTTCCACGGCACCGGACTGAAAATGATCACCCAGACCAACTCCGATGAAACCGCGATAATGATCTCCGTCGACGGTGGTCCGGAACAGCGCGTCGACCTCGCCTCACCCAGCCGCGTCTTCCAGACCCAGGTCTTCGACACCGGCACGCTCACCGCCGGTGAGCACACGATCAAGGCCCGCAGCACCAGCAACGCGTACTTCATCGTGGACGCCTTGGAGATCACGCGCCCCAGCGGCTCATAGGACGAGCCCTTGAGCAACACGGAGGGACTCGTGGTCGCCTGGGCTCTGGACAGGGTGCGTAGTTCCACAGCGCACTTCCCGTGTCCCCGGTAGGCAATCCAGCAGGGATACTTGCGCATGGCGGGGCCATCACCCGCAAACGGTGATGGCCCCGTCCTGGACCAACTCCCCAGGGCGCCGAGCGGATCCACCTCACCACGGGCATCCCCTGATACCGCGACGCCGACCGGTACCCCTACCTCGCTGACCTGAGCTGTGGGGGCCGTCCTCGGACAAGACGCTCGTGTCCGTGGCGGCGACGTGTCAGCACGCCCCGGAGTGCAGCATTATCATCACGCCGCGGCCGAAGCCCGGGAACAGCTAAGCTTGACGTTTATGCAGCTTTGCCGCTTTTGATGGCTGTCGGGTGGTTCGGTCTGTCCTGTTTTCCGACGAGGTGCTCGCGTGCACGGTGCTTGTTCTTCATGCCGGTTGGCCGACCGGGGCCCGCGGTGGTGAGTTTCGGTGCGCTGGCCGGCTGAGGGGGTTTCCTGTGGAGGCGGCGAAATCCTCGACGGACACGTGCGGGTGTGAGGCGCTCTTGACGTGCGGGCCGTTCCCAGGGTTTCCGGAGGTCTTCTGCGAGAGGCCGCGCAAGACGGAGTTGGCTGTGTGCGGCAACGACGAGCCAGGTCCAGCGGTCGGCGGCGGCCGGCTCGCGGAGTTCAGGAGTGGTCCACCCCAAGGTCTGCTTGAACATCCTGAAGGTGTGCTCAAGATCCAATACCGTTAGCCTCGCGCTTTCATGAAGCGGGTTGTCCGACGGATGGTCAGGCAAGCGAAAAGTGCCTCTGACCAGCAAGAATGAGGATTGTCGAGGTCCTTGTTCCTGCCACCGTCGGAGGCACTTCCCAGGTGAAGAAGCGTATCGGGTCCTATCCACGTGTCCGCGTTGAGGGCGGTGGCCACGGGGTGGTGTCCCAGGCCGGGACCGTGCTGCTGGTCGAGACCGCCCGCAAGGCTGGGCTGGACCAGGCGATATCGACGGCACTGATGCCATGGCGACGTCCGCGGGCGGTGCACGATCCGGGGAAGATCCTGCTGGACCTGGCTCTCGCGGTCGCCGTGGGCGGCGACTGCCTCGCGGATGTCGGGATGCTGCGGGCCGAGTCGGCCGTGTTCGGAGCAGTGGCCTCCGACCCGACGGTCTCCCGCCTGATCGACACGCTCGCCGCCGCGGGGTCGAAGGCCCTGTCCGCGATACGGGCCGCGCGGGCCGAAGCCCGCGAGCGTGTCTGGAACGTGGCCAGGACCGCGGCTCCGGATGTTGCAGGGCAGGTGATCGTGGACCTGGACGGGGTGCTCGTGCTGGCCCACTCCGAGAAGCAGGACGCCACCGCGACCTGGAAGAAGACCTTCGGACACCATCCTCTGATGGGGTTCGTCGACCACGGAAGAGGCGGCAGCGGTGAGCCGGTGGCCGGCCTGCTCAGGCCGGGCAACGCAGGCAGCAATACCGCCGCCGACCACATCACCACGGCTCAACTCGCCCTGGCCCAGCTGCCGAAGAAGTACCGGCGAGGGCGTCAGACGCTGATCCGCACGGACTCCGGCGGCGGCACCCACGAGTTCGTCGCCTGGCTTGCCCGGCGAGGGCGGTGGCTGTCGTACTCGGTCGGCATGACCATCACCGACGCCCATCCACCAGGCCGTTCTCAGGGTCCCGACCGCCGCATGGACGGTGGCCGTCGAGCCGGGCGGCGAGATCCGCGACGGCGCCTGGGTCGCCGAACTGTCCGGCGACTGCCTGAAGGGCCGGCCGAGAGGAATGCGGCTGATCGTCCGCAAGGAACGACCTCATCCCGGCGCCCAGTTGCGCTTCACCGACGCCGACGGCCTGCGGCTCACCGCGTTCGCCACCAACACCACCGGCGTCCCGACCGCCGCACTCGAACTGCGGCACCGCCAGCGCGCGAGGGCCGAGGACCGCATCCGCGCTGCCCGCGCCACCGGCCTGCGCAACCTGCCCCTGCACGACACCGCGCAGAACCAAATCTGGCTGGAGATCGTCCAGATCGCCCTCGATCTCCTGGCCTGGATGCCCATGCTCACCCTCACCGGCGAAATCCGCAGGTGGGAGCCCCGCCGCCTCCGGCTCCGCCTCTTCTCCGCCGCCGCCCAGATCGTCACCACCGCCCGCCGCCGACACCTGAGGTTCGCACGCCACTGGCCCTGGACCGACGTGATCACAGACGCCCTGGCACGGCTCGAAGCCCTCCCGAACCCCGGCTGACCAGCACATTCCCGTCCCCGCGAGCAGCACCACCCCGCCGGCCCCGTGGAACCCGGCGCCCACCCGACGCGACAGCCGGGCCATCAGCGTGCCACTACCGAACCAAACAACCGAAACGGCCCACTAAAAGAACCGACGGACCGTCACGAAAGATCGAGGCTAGGGCATCTGGCCAGTAAACGGGTTTCCGTTTCCGCCAGACTCATCCCGGGCCAAAAAGTAACACCCGGTTCTGATGCCATTTAATCAATAACGACGCGTCAACAGCGATCCCCTACAAGGGGACTGCGCTCCGTCTCCCTGATCCCCACCTGACGCCTCACGGACGCCTTTTCCACAGTCGCTCACCACCGGCGCGTCACCGCTTCCGCGGCATGTGGCGGTTTGGAGCCTCCCCCCGCAGGGCGACTCCGAAGGGCCGAAAGTCCTTCATCTCTCGTGCAGCACCGCGTTCAGCTACTCAACTACCTCAAGCAGCCTCTCGCGTTCGTGGCACACCTTTTTTCAGGATCTCGATCGTCTGCTGCTGTTCGCGGTTCTCCTTGCGCAGTCGGCGCAGTTCCTCGCGCTCGGCGCTGGTCAGCTCACCGGGCTGCCTCTCGCCCCGGTCGGCCTCGGCCCGGCGGTACCAGCCCCGCAAGGACTCCGAACTGATGCCGAGTTCCCGGGCGACCGCGGTGACCGTCTTGCCAGAGGAGTCGACGAGCGCGCGTCCCGCTTGAACACCTCGGTGTACCGCTTCGTGTACTTGCTTCCCACCTGGTGCTACTTCCTCTGGAACCTCAAGATCCCAGTCTCCAGGTGTCCACGATCAAGGGGAAGCTTCAATGGTGCACCGATCATGGGCTTGGGGGAGGGAATCGGTATGGGGGAGTTGCGAGGTAGCTACAAGGTGCACTTTGGGCTGGCGTTGGTGCTTGGCGGGGTTGATTTGTTATGTATGGCCTCGACTTGGCTGCCCGGTGAGTACACCATGCCGGAGTGGCTCGTGGGGCTTGTTCATCGTGGTGTTCCCGGTGTTCGCCGTCACGCTCGTCCGTAGCCTCATCAGCGGGGCCGGGGCCCAGTTGATGGGCCCGAACAATGCCCACCGGTTCATCAGATACGTCCTGCTGCTGCCACTCGCCCTCGAACTCACTTACGCGTTCATCATCTGCCTGGCCGTCCTTGGCTTTGCGACTGGTATCGGCACAGCCGAGGACGTGCAAGCGGACGAATCAGGCTATTACCTCACCTATCGGGACAAGACCGCGCAGCGGCAGCACAGAGTCAGGGTGGAGCTCACCGAGCCCGAGTACTACGAGGCGGTGAAGAGCCAACTCCGGATCTTCTGTGCCGTACCGGCGATGTTCTATGCGTTCAGCAGCTTCCTCGTCCTCGCCTCCGCCTCAGCGGCCGCCGAACGCGCCCGGAGCGCTCGTCCGGTTTTGCGCAGCCGCACAGGTTGGCCTGAAGGCCCGGCAGGTACTTGCGAGTTCGCCATTGCGCAGCACCGAGGTGACCGCCCACGAATGGGGGTCACCCCGTGCTGGGGGCCGGAGCAACCGCCACCGGGCAGTAGGAGATGTCCGGTGGCGGGCACTGCCGACGGTTACCTGGTGGTCTGTACTCGGTAGGGGCTCAGGGTCACGGGCCCGAGGAGACCGTTGACGGTGGGATTGCGGGCTCCGAACTCGGCGGGGCGGTATGCGCGCAAGCGGTTGAGCAGGGGACTGGCGACCTCTATGCGCAGCGTGTTGCGCCCCGACTTGACCAGTTCACCGAGGTCGATGACGGTGCCGAGGTGTTCGGCCGCCGGGACCCGCTTGCCGTTGACCCACACGCGGTAGGTGCCCGACACGGCGCCGAGATCCAGCAGGGCTCCGCCGTCCCGGATGCCCGCGGGCACCTGGAACGTCGTGGTGTAGGTACCCACGCCAACGGCGTCACGGATGCCGGGGATCTCGGTCCAGGACTTCAGCGCGACATCCGCGAAGGTGTGCGTGCGGTGGCGGGTCGTGGAGGACGCGTCGCCCTCGCGGCCCGGCAGCCACTCGTCGAGTGCCAGCGTCCAGTCCCCGAGGGTCTGTTCGGCTGGAACGCCCGTGATGTCGGTCGTGACGGTCCGGCTGTCGCTCAGCACGGTCG
The DNA here is from genome assembly GCF_042886315.1 of Streptomyces sp. NPDC058001. NCBI lineage: Bacteria > Bacillati > Actinomycetota > Actinomycetes > Kitasatosporales > Streptomycetaceae > Streptomyces > Streptomyces sp. NPDC058001. Next base: position 124,000 of record NZ_JBHVQT010000019.1, on the reverse strand, counting down.
TGTACCGGCCGTTGCCCGTGGCGGTGACCGTCACACGATCCTTGGTCCAGCGGGCGTCGGCGGTAGTCGTGCTCACCACATGGACGGCCGGGGCCTCGGTGCCCGTGAAGGTGCGGCCGGCCAGCGCGACGATCTTCGCGGCGCCCGCGGGCAGCGACACGGCCAGGGAAGTACGGGAGCCGGACGTGGCGTAGGAACCGACGGCGGCGACCTTCCCGGACCACGGGTCCAGCGCGTACGGCACCGTACCCTTCGCTCCGGCGAGGGCGACGCTGGTGGTGACGGGCTTGTCGGTGCGGTTCACCAGCACGTAGTAGCGGTTGTCGGCGTCCTTGCGGACGATCGCCTTCACCCCCTTGTCCGCGACGTCGGCTTCCGGACGCAGACCTTGCCGTGCCAGCTCGGCCACCGCACCGGCGTCGTCGGCCACCTTGGCCACATTGGGACGGCCGACGATCCGCGCGAATGCCGTGCGGACGGCCCGGTCCTGACCGGCCGCCTTCGCGGCATCGCCCGCGTAACCTCGCGTTCGCTGCGGACCGTCGCCCACGATGACGACCTGCATGCCTGCCTCGGCGACCCGGGCGACATCCCGGGCAGTCTCCACATCGATGGGTGAGCTGTCGACGACCAGTGCCTTGAAGTCACCGCGTCCGGGCGCGAGGACACCGCGGGTGACCGGCTGTCCGGCCAGGGAGCCGGGCGTCACATACCCGTAGGTGTAGCCGGCGCCGGCGAGGAACGAACCGTCGTGCGTGGCCGTGCCGCCGCTGGTGACCTGATTGAGCACGGCGACGTCGTATCCGGCCCGCCCGGTCTGCAACGTCTGCTGCATCCGCGCGTAGTAGTCCGCGACGTCCGACTCCATCGTCCAGGACGGCTGGCGCGGCCCGAACGCCTCGCCGATCCTGGCTCCGAAGGCATGGAAACCGGGCCAGTACGCCGAAGAGTCCCGCACGCTGCCATCGGCGCTCGGCGGCACGACCGGGTAAGGCAGGCCGTGGAACACCATCTGGTTGGCACCCAGGGAGTACTCCTTGTTGGCCTGCGCCACGATCTGGGCCTGGGTCATGCCGTAGAGGTTGCCGAAGCCGCCGGGGAGCATCTCGCTGCTGAGGATCCGTTTGCCGGCCAGCGCCACGCCGGTGGCCGCGGTGCGGAACTGGGACTCGGCGCAGCCCAGGGACTCGCATTCGGTGACGTCGAGCGCCTTTGCCGCGCCGCCGAGGTCGATCGGCTCGCCGTAAGGCTGCGCGCGGAAGGTGAGACCCAGCCTGTTCGCCCATGCGCGGATGGGTTGGACGTGGTTTTCCAAGTACAGCTCGTTGAGGGTCTGTTCGAGGTCCCAGCGCACCCGCTCGGCGATCTGCGACTGGCCGTCGGCGAAGGCATACACCGCGGAGGGCTCCCCGAACATCTCGGTGGACTCCACTTGCGCCAGGACCGGCAGGTACGGGACGACGGAGTACCCGTTCGTCCGCTCGAAGGCGCTGAGGAAGTCCGCGGACCACATCTGGGCGCCCTTCAGCTCCAGCGAGTCCTCGAAGATCGAGCCGCCGTTCGCCTTGAGGAGACGCCGGGTCTCCGCGTCGAGCAGACCGCCGAACCAACTGGTGAACCGGTCGGCGCCGGCTTTCGAGAAGTGGTTGACGACGCGGGACTCCGGGTCGGACAACGGTGACGTCGTGTTGCCGTACGGCGCGTCGTTGCGCTGAGCCGTGCCTCGGTGCCAGTACCCGGTCACCATCCAGGTGCCGGAGGCCGGCGCCTTCCAGGACACGGTGCCGTTCTTCACCTGGCGGCTGATGTCGGTGACGGTGGTCAGATCGAGCTGCGGCGTGGCCTCGGTACACGCCTTGGCACACCGGGTCGCCGTGGCCGTGACATAGGTGGGCGGGGATGTTTTGGTCGTGGAGGTGACCACGCCGTTCTGCGACGTCCGGTCGGGGTAGGTCCTGTCGGGCGGCCTCGGTACTGACTCGTGCCACGAGGTGCCGGCGCGGACGACGGCGCTGCCGGTGACGAGTTCCTGGCTCGCGGCTTCGCTGGTGACGTCAAGCCCGGGAATCGCGGTCGGCCATCGGCTGCCCAGCGTCAGGTCCACCTGAACGTTCAGCCGGGTGCCCTCGGCGAGGACGGCCTTGACCGCGCGCCGCCAGGAGACGTCGCCGTAACTGTGCGCGTCCGGGTCGACAACGTAGTCGGCGCTGTCCATCACCATGGCGATCTCGACACCCTGGTAGCCGGCGGCGGCGACCTGGCGCAGCTGCCCGACGGCCGTGGCCGAGTCGACCGATGACGGCCACCACCAGCGGAACATCGCACCCGACGCCTGCCGTGCACCGGTGAAGTCCCGCACGAAGGGATCCGGCCTCTTGGCGGCGGACGCTTCCGCTCCGGGCGCCACCCCCGCCGAGACCGAGGTGACGGCCGCCACCGTGGTCAGACAGAGGCCGACGGCGACGCGTCGCCTGAGGGGTGCACTGGTGCGACGTCGGGGTGCGCGCGATCTCCAGGGAATTGCCACTTCTTGCTCCTTATGGATTGAAACGATTCAATCCGTAATTTTCTCGGGGAGCCTAAGTGTGTCCTGTGACACGCGTCAAGATCCGTGCATTCACCGGATTTCCATCCGGGCAGGGATGCGGGTGACGGTGTCCGGTCAGGGATGAACCACCGCTCACCGACCGGACCCGACACGCCGCCCAGGGTGATCGGACCGACCTCGACGCTGGGTTCGATGCCAACGGATATTCGCCGGTGGCTGTCCCTTGACATCCAACCCAGTCCGGTCAAAGCCTCCGACCTGCGCGGACTGGATTGGATGTCAAAGCCGGTCGTGCTGAACGCAGCGGCTCAGACCCGGCTGATCTAGGACGACTCGGCCAATTGGCAAGGAGTGGCGCCGGCTGGGTTCGATGGCAACTGTCCTGAGTCCTTGATTCCTGATGCGGTCTGTCAAGCCGCGAGGTGCGGGTGGAGTGAGTTCGTCTCACCTGCCCGTCGCGCGGGCGAGCCCAGGGGACGTTGACGCGGCGGCCGGTGGTCATCCGGCCCAGGCCGGCGGTGATCACGAATGAGACATGCAGTGACGGCCGCGAGACGGGCCGAAGCGATCGAGGTCTCTACGTGAACCACGCATATCGTGCAGGTTCGATCAGACCTTGGAGGTGAACGATCCAGATTCGGAATCAACCCTTCCGGAAAGTGCCTGGCGCGAACGGGTGCACCCTCGGACTCCACAGAATGTGACTGTCCGTATTGGATCTAGTGCGCAAAGTCACAGCCTTCGTAGGGTCAAAGCGTCGCCAACACCGTATTCCTGGAGGATTCGTGGCAAGGTTCCGTACTCGTCTGGCCCTGCTCGGCTCGGCTGCGGCTCTCACCGCCGGCGCTCTCGCTCCCGCACAGCTCGTCGGTGCGCAGCCCGCCGCCGCGGCGGACTACGACTGGGTCGCGCTGGGAGACTCCTACACCGCCGGGGTCATCCCGGCCGCCGGTGACGTCTTCGAATACCCCCGGGACGGCTGCGAGCGCACCGACCGGTCCTACCCCCAGGTCATCGACCGGGACCTCGGCTCGTTCTTCGAGCTGACCAACGTCAGCTGCGGCGCCGCCACGATCGAGGACGTCACCTCCAACGCGGAGGTGCCGATCGGCCGGAGCGTGCCGGGCAACCCCGACCCGGACGCCCCCTTCCCGGCAGTGCCTCCCCAGTCCGATGCGGTCAAGTCCGGCACCGACTTGATCACCGTCGGCGTGGGCGGCAACACGCTCGGGTTCGCCGACATCCTCTTCAAGTGCCTGCAACTGGGTGAGGGCAGCGGCGGCGTCGGCACGCCGTGCAAGGACGAGCTGGCCGCCTCCATCCCCGCCAAGCTGACCAAGGTCCGCACCGACTACGACCAGATGCTCGCCAAGCTCCACGAGAAGGGCCCGCACGCCAAGATCCTGGCCGTCGGCTACCCCACGGTCATCCCCAAGGACACCTCCAAGTGCCGGTACAACGACATCTTCCAGTTCTTCTCGATCACTCCCGGTGACCTGGACTGGCTGCGCCAGGACGTCCTGGAACCCCTCAACAAGGCCATCGAGAAGTCGGCCGAAACCCAGGACTTGGCCACCTTCGTCAACCTGTACGACTCCTCCGAGAAGCACAGCGTCTGCGACGCCGGCAAGTGGGTCGAGGGCATCTACGAAGAGAACAACCACACACCCCGGCCGGCCCTCGTACACCCCAACGCCAAGGGCCACCAAAACGCCGCCGACCACGTCACGGGGGCGATGCTGGACGCCGTCGCCCCGAAGGACTGACCCGCAGAGGGCACCCCGTCCTCGATCCACCACCCAGTTGCCTCCGGCCCTCCCTCCCGGAGGCAACTCCGTTCCTCCGGGAGAGGGGCGGGACCTCCCGACAGAGAACGACTGTCTGGTGCCAGCCGGCGCGATCCGCTCAACGACCCATCCCACGTCGAACGTGCCGCGGAGTGTCGTCTATCCCGAGCGGTCGTGTTCAGCCAGCTGACCTGGATCGACTGGTTTGGATGTCAACGAGTCGGCTCGTGCTGAGGAGGCCGTTCGGGGTCGCGTGTATCTCATGTAGTGGCGGATGCTGTCGTAGGTGACCAAGTAGTCGTGGTGGTCAAGAAGTTCTGCCCAGATCTGCCTTCCGTTGAGCCTTCTGCTGATCAGGCTCTCGATCAGGTCGGCGAGTTCGCCGGTGATGGGATCGGTCAGCGGACCTGTCTCTGCGGCGGTGAGGCGCGGGATCTCCAGGGCGAAGCGGACGTCCCAGCAGCGGAGGTGGTAGCGCTTGGCGAGCATGCGAATTTGTGTGCCTTTGAGGGCCTCTTTGGCGATGCGGTGGGCCAGGCCCCGGCGCCCGGTGAAGGGATTCTACCTGGGGAGGCGTCGGCATGGTCTGTTGGTGCCGCCCAGGGCGTCGGCGTCAGCAAGGGCACGTTCGAGTACTTCGGGCGAGCGACCTGCGGCCGTGGCGAGGTGTTCGAGGAGCGGCTTGCCGAACCACTGCGGTGGGCCGCAGAGATAGCAGTGCAGGAAGCTGGGCTTGAGATGGTTGGCGCGAGCCAGGCGCCGGATGTAGGAGTTCGCGGACTCTCCGAGACAGGGACGGAGTCGGACCGGCAGCGGTGCGAACCGGGGCGGTAGCTCGCTGTTCATCTGAACGTGGCGGTCTTCGTGGCCAGCGATAGCAGGTGGAACAGCACCGGCAGCGTCGCGAGCCGGTCGTCGGCCGCATCGGCCCCGGGCATCAGCGGCCCCGGTTGCGAGAAGACGTCCATCAGCCGGGGCAGCGACCGGACCCTGGCGGCAGCGAGGGTGACGGTAGCGCGACAACCACCGCACGTTCGCGAGCAGCACCGCCTCCGGCGTCCCCACCCGTTCGAAGTCCCACCCGGCCCCGGCGCAGGCCCGGCGCGTCACTTCGAACGCTTCGGCATCGCGCGGCGCGATCCAATCATGGGCGCGGACATCGACGACCACGGCCGAGCCGTCCGCGCGGCGCACAAAGAAGTCCGGGGCATGCCGACGCTCACGCGAACCGTCGTGCCAGTGCAGCCAGAACGGCTGGGAGGCGACACCCACCACGGCGGGATCGAAGTCCATGAGCACGAGATGGTCCCGCTCCAGCCATGACTCGAAGCCGACATGCTGCCCGGTCGTCGCCGCCCAGTACCAGCCCGGGAAATGGCGCCCACCCGTCGGCCACCGAAACGGCCGTACCGGAACCGCGTCCTCCAACCTGACTGCCACGCAGTCCAACAGCGGACGCCGTCGACGCTCGCGCCTGCCGTCCACGCACGACACCGCGACGTACGGCACGGCCCCGTCCGCCCCAGCCGGTACGGCCATCCAACACCCCCAGCGTGCTCAGCCCACACGACTAGGTTCACTGTCAAGAAAGCCGAAACAACTGAGTTCGTTGTCAAACGACTCGATTGGATGACAAAGGACATTCGCCGGTGGCAGACAAGGAAGACCGCCCAAAGGACTGGTGGACGCCGTAACAGCATGTCAACCTGAACGACCTTCCGGAAAACCCCAGGTCAGAGAGGTGATGCTGTTGCATTGGATGCGGCGCAACCCGGATTGGCCACCACGGTCGCCGCCTTGCGGCTCCGCTCCTGGAAGATCGGTGTCGGCCAGCCGACGGGCGTGATCGACCAGTTCTCGCAGGCCGATTCACCCACATCGTCCTCGACCGCGGCGACATACACATCAGCTCCCGCGACGGCCGCTTCTACGTCGGCTACTTCCCGAACGGCTGGCCCGGCGGCGCCGACGAGGACTGGGTGACCGGCGAGGGCTGGGTCATCGCAGTGACCGGCACCGCGAACGTCCCCGGCTACCGGATCGCCTTCGGCACGCACACGCCGGCGGAGATCGTCGCCGATGCCGTGGCCCGGATCCTGTCCCCGCCCCCCGTCCCCTTTGACGGGCACGTCCGCCCTCCCTTATATGCGCCCCGCGTACCCTGCCCCTGCTCGCGCGGATTCGTCCGCTACCGCTAGGAGAACGCCTTGGACCCGCACTCGCCCGAGATGACCGTCGGCGACATCGTCGACGCACTGTCCGCCTTCGACTCTGACGCGCCCGTCCGTCTCGCCATCAATCCCTTCTTCCCCATGGCCCACCGTCTGAGCGGTGTGGAGAAGTCGGTGGACGGGACGGTCGACCGGTGGTCTACATCGCTGAGTCGCCGGAGGCCGAGCAGTTCGGCCCCTGCCGCCTGCCGTGGCTGTCGCTCTCGCCTGGCAGGGTCCGGTCGATGCACCCCCGCGCCGGCGACGCGGCGCGACCCACCCGAATGACGGCCACTGACCCACCCCCGAACTGACGGAGGCGCGCCTGCACCCGCACTACCCCATCGATCCTTCCCGTCCCGCTTCGCCGGACCCGATGTACTGGGTCACCCCGCGCCACCTCGCTGGTGACGACGGCGTCCTCGCCGAGCGGATCGGCGACACTCTGCCTGACCTCGGCTGGCGCATGTGGCCGACCTCCCGCAACTCCCTGCTCTATGTGAGCCCCGATGGCCTGCGCGGCGCCGAGTGGATCCTTGCCGCCTGTCCGTTCGAGCTGGGCGGCCTCCCGGTGTCCTGGCAGCTGTCGGCCCGCCCGCACTCTGCATCGGCGCTGACCGAGTGGAACGCGTACTTCACCGCCGGCGTACCGTTCGAGGTGCTCACCGACTTCCTGCTCGCGCTTGACGCCAGCGAGAGCCCCGATGTCGGCCTCGGGAACGGCGAGTCGGTGCTCGCCGCGCTCAGTGCCCGGGGTTGGCTGCGCGATTTGGACCGTCCGAGTACGACCGCTACCGACCCGGGCTTCTCCACGAACGTCTCGCTGGAGATGCTGCCGCCGCTCATCCATGACGCCGACCCCCGCGAAGACCTTCTGGGGTGGCAGGCGTGGGCGGAGCCCGTGCTCGGGGCGCCGTACCTGTGGTGTGCGACCTTCAGCGCGAGTGCCCCGCACGAGTTGGTCGCGGCCTTCGCCTCCTCGCTCGCCGCGCCCGGCCCGGTACCGCGGCGCACGCTGCCCGTGGGCGCGGAGGACCGCCTCACCGTCGTCCGGCGCGGTTGACGGCTGCGAGTAGCCGCTGACCGAGGCGGGTGATCGACGGGGCGATGCCTCTTATCCCAGGCCCGGTGGTTCCGCTCTCTTCACGGGAACGGAACCACCGGGCCTTTGGCGTACCGGCATCAGAGGACAGGACTGCACCCTGGAACCAAGATCAAGGCCGTACGTAGGATCGCCTGCGTGGCTGTCAAAGTGATCGGCAAAGGACCCTTGCGCGGCTACCTCCTGGAGGAGGTGCTGGCCTGGCTGTTGCGCTCCAGCGGGTTCGAGGTCCTCACGGCCGCCGACGACCAGGACAACGAACCGTGGAAGGTCCTGAAGGAGGACAAGAACGGTCTGCTGGTCCGCGGACGCGGCGCCTGGCACCAGGTCGACGCGCTCGGACAGTTCCGGTACGTCCCGCCGTTCTCCCTGCCCGTCCGCCTGTTCGTCGAGGCAAAGTACCTGACCACAGCCCCAGTCGGTCTGCCCACCGTCCGTAACGGGCACGGTGTGATCCACGACGTCAACGAGGGCGAGACCACCACGCTCACTGCTCCGGGAACGGGTCGGCCACGGACGCGATACCGCTACAGCTACGCGATCTTCTCCACGTCCGGCTTCAGCCCGGAGGCACAGGACTACGCGCTGGCCCACCAGATATCCCTGATCGATCTCTCCGCCCCGGACTTCGCCGTACTACGGAATCTCGTCATGAACACGGCCGACACGATCCACGCCGTGCTTGAAGCGACTCCGGCGGCCGAGCGGCCGAAGGTGCGCGAGATACGGACGTACCTTCGTGGCCCGCTGCTGGAAATGGACTCGGGCGACGTGGAACTGCCCACTGCGATTCGCGGTCCCCTCGATCACCTGGCGCAGGCTCTGTACAGCCGGTCGCAGCTTGGCCTTGTTCTGGCCTTTCCTGCCGCGCCGTTTGTCCTGGGCCTGGCCTCGGATGACTTGTACGGCTTTGTGGACTACGCGCGGGCGCACCCCACGCATGCGGTGCGACTGCGCCGCATCAATCAGTCAGCGTCACACCCCGTTTGGGAATTGCGCTCCGCAGAGCACGCCGACGCCTATGCGTTGCGGTTCGGTCTGCCAGAGCGGGTGGAGAAGTGGATCGTCGCGCAGGACGAAGGAATGCCCTCACGCACCCGGTACGTCAAGCGCAGCATGCTGTCGACCATGACCCTGTACTGGATGGACGGGGAGCACGCTCAGACCTTCCAACTCCGTTACGAGCCAGGCGAACTGCGTCGCAACGGCTGACCCTCCGCATACGGCAAAGCCCCGGTGTTCGGTCCTGTCGGGTGGTCAGGCCCGGACACCGGGGCAGGTGGAGGAGCGGATCAGCGGGCGGTGCGTGCCTTGGTGAGTGCCTTGTCCAGGTGGGTGTTCACGAGGCCCGGGGAGCCGGAGACGATGACCAGGATGTTGCCGGTGCGGATCGCCGTCTGCTTGACGACGCTGCGCTGCCCTCCGGCGGAGAAGGTGAGCAGTTGGCTCCACTGCTCGTCGCCGAGGTCCGGCGTGGCTGACTTCGCGGTGCCCATGTCGACGACCGTGCTCCCGGAAGCCACCTGGTACGAGGGGCAGGAGAGCATCGCGTCGAAGACCTTCGAGATGCCGGTGGACAGCTTCGCGGCGCTGTCGCTGTACAGCTCCTCGCTCACCTCGGAGCTGCTGGTGGCGGTGTAGGTGAAGGACACCTTCGCCTTGCGGGCGAAGTCGAGACCGGAGCCGGTGGCTGTGTCGCCGCCGAGCTTCTCCAGCCCTGGGCAGCCGATGACGGTCACGTCGTCGTTGTGGCGAGGGGCCTTGGGCTTGCGGGTGTAACCCTCCCCCCAGGTCGTTCTCGTTCAGCACCCGCTGGTTCAGCTGAGTCGACGACAGCGGCGCGGGTGCCGAGGGCGTGCTGCTGCCCCCGGGCGCGGGGGCGGCGGAGTCGGCGGGCTCGGCGTGGCTGGCGCAGCCGGTCATGGCCGGCACGGTGCAGATGGCGCTGAGGCCGAGGGCGGTCGTGGTGGAACGGTGCATACGGAAACCCCTTGGTGATGCGAGACGGATGGTCTGACTGGGTCGGCCCTCCGGGTGCCGACGAACGCAGGGGTGAGGGAAGGGGGTTCGCGTATTCAGTGGCCGAGGTGGCGCAGTCCGTCTTCGAGGGTGGGGTGGAAGTGGTCGACCGGACCGGAGTTGCGGTTGTACCAGGCGGTGTCCAGCCGGGTCTCTTGCGCCTCGTGGCCGGCCTCGCAGCGCAGCCACACCGAGTCGTCGTGCATGTTGAAGACGATCCAGTTCCGGTACGCACCGCAGTGGCACGCGTGGACTTCGCCATCGATGACGAGCGGCAGGTCCCAGCGCATCATGAAGCCCGACACGTCCTGGCGGCACGGTGCCCGGAACTCCGGCGGCAGGAAATCCGGCACCACGGTGGTGTCGTTTGACGCGGGCGGGGCCGGCGCGGAGACCGGGACGGGAGCCTCGGGCCACTCGGTGTGCATGGCCAGCAGCGCCTGGCCGGCACGCTGGGCTTCACGGAACTCGCGGTCCGCACGTTTGCGCCGGAACATGCCGTCTCCATCTCTGTCGTCTCGCCTGCACGAGGAGAGTGCCGCAAGTCCCTGACCTGCTGCAACTCTAAGAATGTTGAATTCAGCGGGAGTTGGCGGAGCGCTCCTTGCTCTTCGTCGGACGCTTCGCGGCAGGCCGGGGTGCGGTGGGCGCGGTGGTGGTGTGCTCGGGCAGGGTGGACGCGTCGGCGGGCAGGTCGGCCATGCGTCGCAGCCGCCACACGAGGACGTCGCTGATCGAGTCGGCGGTGCCCAGCTCCCGTCGCTCGGCGGCCTCGGCCAAGAGCGCGGCCGGGTCGTGCCCGGCGCGCTCGACGTCGGCGAGGGTGGAGGCCAGTGCGTACCAGCCCGGCTCGGCGATGACCTGCTCGGCCAGCTCCGGCACCGCCTGGCGCAGATGGGCCGTCTGCTTGCGCTGCAGGGGCAGGGACATGCGTCGGCCACGGTCGCGCATGACGCCCAGGTACATCGGCGCTGCGGCCTGGTAGGCGGCGCGCAGGTGTTCGGCGGCCTGGCGGGCAGCAGCGGCCTGCTGGGCGTGCCCCTTCATCGCGTGCCAGTGGGCGGCGGCGGTGACCAGGAAGAACACCATGTCGATCAGCATGGCGGTGGTGGCGCCGTCCTCTACGCGCCCGAGTGCCGGCCCGCCCTGGATGAGGTCTCGCGCAGCCTTCCGCAGACCGCGGGCGTGCTTGCGCTCGGCCCGGATGTGGGAGCGGGTGGCCCGCTCGAACACGAAGGCGGCGTCGCGAAGTTCACGCCGGGTGTTCGCGGCCGAGGTCTTGGCGAGCGCGTCGAGGACCTCGCCGCCCGCGGCAATCAGGGCGGAAATCTGCCCGTCCGCACCCTGGTCGATGATGAGTACGGCCTGCCAGGACGCCGTCGTTGCTTGGCGGCGCGCGTCCGAGGGCCTGATGCGATCCGACCCGGAGGAGCGGTCCGTGGTGGCGTCCTGGTCGGGTGCGGAAACGTTGCCCGCCCATCGTTCGCGGATGCGGGGCAGGGAGAGGTCGGGCGCGAGGGTGGAGCCCGCATAGTAGATCGGCTCCTGGTCCTCGTTGCGGTCGTCGGACAGTGCGACCTTGTAGCCGAGCAGGTCACCGGAGGGCGCGACGCGCTGATGGACCAGAAGACCGGCTGCGGTCAGACGGTCGAAGAACTCCTGCTCGCTGGCGACGCCGGCGGCGGCGCGGCGCACCTTCTCGCGCAGCTCTTCGCGTGGCGTGCGCTCCTTGCCCTGGCGGTTGGCTTTGTGGCGTTCGGCGCTGCTCGGGCGTTTGGCGGCGGTTCCGTCGCCGGTGTTCACCCGCCGTAGTCCGTAGTCGATTTCGATCTGCCGGGCTGCCGCCTGGGCGCGGGCGCCATCGCGGTGGATGCGGGCCTCGCGGCCGTCGTGGCGGACGACGGTGGCGATGATGTGGATGTGGTCGTCGGCATGGCGGACGGCCCGCCAAGCGGCAGGCGGCGTCGTCGCCATCGGGGGCGATGCCTGTGGCGGAGACCATGCGGCGGGCGATGTCGCCCCACTGCTCGTCGGTGAGGATCGGGTCTTCGGGGGCGGCCCGTACGGACAGGTGCCATACGTGCAAAGCGGGCCTCTCGTCTACGGGCAGGGCCATGACGGGCTGGTCGAGCAGGATCTGCAGGTCGGCTTCTGTTGCGTCTGGGTCGCGGCCGGGGTCGGGGGCGAGGGTGTCCCATGCGGCGACGAGGTGGGGATCGATGTGCTCCTCGGCGTCGCTGGGGCCGTACAGGTACATGAGTAGGCCGAGGGTCTTGTCGCCCATGTCGTTGACTGAGGGATCACGCCGCTGGACGCTCGCTGTCCAGGTAGTGCTGGATGAACGCGTGCACCTCCAGGCGAACCTGGTTGACACCGTCGAGGACTGCTTGGGCCTGCGGTGCCAGCTCGTCGTTGTTCAGGGCTGCCGCCACCTGGTTGAGGTTGTTGCCGATCCGGCTCAGCGCAGGGCCCAGGGCAAACAGGTGGCGCTTCATTTCGCGTTCGCCGGCGACCTGGGCTTCTGTGCGGGTGAGATCTCGGGAGGCGCTGAGTGCGGCATGGGCGAGGAAGCCGGATGGTGTCATGGCGCACGCTGCCGCTGCGTCGAGCACGGACTGCTTCTCAACGTCGTTGAATCGGCTGGCGATCAGGTGCTTGTGCTTGCTGGATTTGGTCTTCGGCTTGCGATTACGTGCGGGCGACTGGCTCGGCGGTGCACTCGCGTGCTGGGCACAGTGCGGGTTGTGACACGGGTGAGTCGTCTCCGCCTGGGGATCCGAGCCGCCCTCGGTCGCATCCCCCCGGTCCAGTGCCCCCTGGCGCTGGACCGCCTCCGCCACCCCCGGGGCGGAGGACGCGAGAGTAATACTCCCAACGGGAGTATTACTCTCGCACCAACTTGCTCCCGCTGAGGTCGAGTTGGGATCCAACTCGGCGGGCGTGGCAGCGGGGTTTGTCGTCGGGATAGTCATCGGGTGTCGTTCCTCGTGGTGCGGATGCGGTACTGGATCTCGGCGGCCGGGTCGACCATGGCGGTCGCGCCGGCGACGACCCGGACTGGCGTCTTGGGGCGATGCTGGACGAGCCACTGGCCGGTGGGGGCCAGTACGGCGGCATGCAGCAGCTGGTGGCGCACGAGTACGTCCGCCCAGGCGCCGGCCTCGGCGACCGACGCGACGTGCGTACGCGGATGGCGGACAGGAATGGAGGTCCCTCCGTGGCAGGAGCGGTGGCCCGACCGAGGCCGGGCCACCATGCAGAATGCGAATTCAGGCGTGTGACCTGCTGCTTTGCACGAGTCAGTCGCACTCGCGACAGCGGTCGAGGGCTCGCGCCATGTTGCGCTTCACCGAGACGGCGTTCTTCGCGCTGGTCTTGGCCGGCGCGGATCCCTGGTGGCGCTCGGCGTGGCCGCGCAGGAAGGTGGCGTCCCGCTCGAACTCGGCCTTGATGGTGGCGAACCTGCGGCAGGTCTTCATCGGGTCGTGCTCCTTGCCTCGGCGCGCAGCCGATCCAGGACGGGCGTCAGGCTCTCGTTCCGGCCGCCAGGAAGCCCCAGGGCGCGATAGATCTCGCGCAGCTGGGGACGGGTGATGGAGGCGTTACCGTCCCGCTCCAGCTTTTCGGCTACGTGAGGACGGACGATCCTGACCCGCTCCTCGACGCTCAGCTGGTTTCGCCGAGGGCGCTTGGACTTCCCGCCACCTGGCCGACTCCGCTGCGCCTTTGTCTTCCGGCGTCCGGGGACGGTGTGGGGACGGTCCCCTTCGGCTTCCGTCCCCGTTTCGGTGTCAGGGTTTTCGCGGTCCCCGTTGTCGTTGGGGACGGTGTGGGGACGGTCCCTCTCGGCTTCCGTCCCCGTTTCAGTGTCAGGGTGCTCCCGGCCCCCGTCGCGATTGGGGACGGAAGCCGAAGGGGACCGTCCCGTACCGCCCTGAGCAGCACCTTCGTGGGCGTCGGTGGCACTACCGTCCCCGTCGGCATCAGCCGCTTTAGCCCTGGCGGGCGCGTCGTCTCGGTCCCCGATCGGCGTCGCCGTGCCCTTGCTCATCGGGCTCGAGCCGGGCTTATCGGCGCGGTCCCCGTTGCTGTCGGGGACGGTGTGGAGACGGTCCCCGACGCTCCCCGTCCCCGTCCCCGGCTCTGTACGGTTCTCGTCCCCGCGGGTTTGGGGACCGTCAGCGGGGACCGTGATCGGCCGCCGACCGACCTGCTTCTCGTCCGGCGGCGGGGTCACGGGGGACGGGCGGAGAGGGGACCGCTCCTGGGTCGGCCGTCACCTGACCACGATCCTGCACGGCCAAGCCGCCCGCGCCGCCGCGGAGATGACCGCCCAGGCCGACTGCGAACGTCTGCCGGCCACGAAACGCGAGAACATGGACAGCTGCGTGCGTTACCTCACCGGCCACCTCGACCAACTCCGCTATGACAACGCCCTCGAAGCCGGTTGGCCGATCGCGACGGGGGCGATCGAGGGCGCGTGTCGGCACTTGATCGCCGACCGCCTCGACATCACCGGGGCCAGGTGGGGCCTCGATGGTGCCGAAGCGGTCCTCCGCCTTCGCGCCTTGATCGACAACGGAGACTTCGACTCGTACTGGGACTTCCATGCCAAGTGCGAGCATCGGCGGCTCTACCCCAGTTGCGACCAACACGACTACGACCTCACCGCGTGATCAGCGATCTTCCCTGAGAACGAGCCGCACCCAACTCAGTTCCGGGAGCCGCCCGCCGAGGAGCCGCACGCTGCCGCTGTGAGGCCGAGGGCCAGCACCAGCCCGGTCGTGACGAGCAATCGCCTGCACTTGTGGATCATGACTTCGTTGTCTCCTCCATGCGATGTGGTTGCGAGCGGCTGTGCGATTAACGCACGGTCGTGCGGTGATGTAGAAATATGACACGGCCCACGAAGTGGTATCAATGACACACGCTGTCCAGATAGGACAGTCGGCGGGAATGGTCAGTTGAGAACGGCGAGGTCCGACTCGATTTGCCCTGCGGTCTGCCGCAGTCGTGGAAGAAGGTCCTTGACGAGCGTGCGCGCGGAGTAGGCGGCCGCCAGAACGCCGATCGAGATGGCGGCGAGGATCGTGCCGGTCCGATCGTGCACCGGCACGGCGATGGTGCGCAGGCCCATCTCGAGTTCCTCGTCGCCAAGGGCGTAACCCTGGTCGGCCACTTTGGCCAGCCGATCGCGCAGAGCCGGCTTCTCGGTGATCGTGTACCGGGTCACGGGCATCAGGTCCACGCGTTCGAGATAGGCCTCGCGTGCTTCGGCCGGCTGTGCCGCGAGTAGTACGTGGCCGAGCGGGCTTTGGTAGGCGGGTATGCGCAGGCCGACCCGGACGTTGACGCTGACCAGGCGCCGGGCCTGCACGCCGGCGATGTACACGATCTCGTCGCCGTCGAGGACGAATGCCATCGCCGTCTCGTGGATTTCGCTGGTGAGCTGGGCGAGGTGCGGTTGGATGACGTCCGGGAACTCCACGGCGCCCAGGTAAGCCTGAGCCAGTTCGAGAACTCTGGGGCGGACGAAGAAGTTCGAGCCGTCGACGCCGATGTACCCGAGTTCGGCCAGGGTGTGCAGCAGGCGCCGCGCCACGGCGCGGTCCACGCCTACCTCGCGGGCGACGTCGGAGATGGACAACCGCGTGCGATCCTCGCCGAAGCAGCGCAGTACGGCGAGCCCGCGGTCGAGCGACTGGACATAGGGACCGTCGCCAGTGCGAGACATGCGGTGCTCCTTTTCGCTTCTGATCGACGGCATCCGGTGACCGGCAAGCCTACCGCACACAAGTGCGCATGCTGCGCGGCTCCTTGGATGCCGTCTGTTGACAGGCGTTCGATGGCGGTGACACTCTGTGCGGTAACAGCTCACATATGCGCTATGCGCACGAAGGAGTGCTGGCGTGACTGAGAGTCCCGTGTTCCGGCTCGCTGACCGAATCGAGATCGAGGACTGTCTCTATCGCTATGCGCGTGCCGTCGACCGGCTCGACTACGACGGCATCGCGGCGTGCTATTTCGACGACGCCACCGATGCGCACGGCTCGTATGTCGGGCCGGTGGCCGGGCTGGTGGACGACATCAGGGACCGGCACCGGACAATCGACGCGGCACAGCATTTCGTGACGAACGTGCTCATCGACTTCGACGGGGACGACCGGGCCTTCGTCGAGTCCTACTGCCTGGCTTATCTGCGGCAGCAGCCAGCCTACGGCGCTGCGTCCCAATCGGAAGCCATCACGCGGTGTCGCTACGTGGACCGCTTCGAGCGTCGCGACGGGCGGTGGGCTATCGCCGACCGGGTCGTGGTGTTCGACGAATCGCTGTCGGTCGAGGTCGTGGACGCGCGTCGGGACGACTGGGTCGCGTCCAGGCGGGACAAGTCCGACCCGGTCTATTGGTGGGGGCGCACCCCACAACCGTGACCCGTATTAGTCACACCCCATCCGCCACGAGAATGGAACACTGCGATGGCCGTTCAGGGGACCTGGGAAGATCGATTCGCCCCGGCCGCGAAGATTCTGGAGAAAAACCTCGCCTCCGGGGCGGATGTCGGGGCTTCGGTCGCCGTGATGCACGAAGGTCGGCCGGTCGTCGATCTCTGGGGTGGCTGGGTGGATCAGGCGCACACCAGGCCGTGGTCGCGGGACACGATCACGAATGTCTGGTCCAACACCAAAACGGTGACGGCACTGGCGGCCCTGATCCTCATCGACCGCGGCGAACTCGACCCCTACGCTCCCGTCGCGACCTACTGGCCGGAGTTCGCGGCGAACGGCAAGGAGCGGATCGAGGTCCGGCACATCCTGTCCCACACGTCGGGTGTCGCCGGCTGGGACATGCCGGTCACGATGGACGACGTCTACGACCCGGACAGGTCGGTCGAGTTGCTCGCCGCCCAGGCGCCGTGGTGGGAGCCGGGCACGGCGGGCGGCTACCACGGGCTGAGCATCGGTCATCTCGTGGGCGAGCTCGTGCGGCGCGTGACGGGAATGAGCCTGGGTAAGTTCGTCGCGCGGGAGATCGCCGGCCCGCTGGGCGCGGACTTCCACATTGGACTCCCTGAATCCGAGGACCCACGGATCTCCCCGCTGATTCTCCCCCCGCCCAGCCCGGCCTTCGACGAAGCGCTGGCTGACATGGACAAGAACAGTGTGGGCTACAAGCTCACGGTTGCCGGTCTGGCCACCGACCCGGCGACCACCTGGGATGTGCAGTGGCGACGGTCGGAGATCTGCGGTGCCGGCAACGGCCACGGGAATGCGCGTTCGCTGGCGACCATCCAGGCGATCGTGTCGCACGGCGGCGAGTTCCAGGGTGTCCGGCTGCTTTCGCAGAAGACCTGCGATCTGATCTTCCAAGAACAGGCCAAGGGCGTCGATCTCTATCTGGGACTGCCCATCCGCTGGGGCGTCGGTTACGCCCTGTCCTACCCGGAAGCTTTTCCTTACCTGCCGGACGGTCGCGTCTGTTTCTGGGCGGGTTGGGGCGGCTCGATGGTCATCAACGACCTCGACCGGCGGCTGACCTTCGCCTATGTCATGAACCGGATGGAGCCCGGCGTTCTGGGCACCTATCAGGGAATCGTCGGCGGCGTCCGAAGCGAGGAGCTGATCCGGGCCACCTATGCGGCGCTGGAGGCATAGCAATGGGAAATCTGGAGAACAAGGTCGCCCTGATCACCGGCGGTGCTCGCGGGCAGGGACGTTCGCACGCCGTGGCGCTGGCTCGTCAGGGTGCGGACGTCGTGCTCGTCGACGCACCAGCTCTGGTGGCGTCCGTCAGTTACGGGCTGGGCACGGAGTCCGACCTGAGCGACACGGTCAAGCTGGTCGAAGAGCAGGGCCGGACCGCACTTGCCGTTCAGGGTGACGTGCGGCAGCCGGCCGATCTGCGGCGTGCCGTCACGCGGGCCGTCGAGGAGTTCGGGCACGTCGACATCCTGCTCGCCAACGCCGGCATCACCTCCTACCGGCAACTGTCCGAAATGGACGATCAGCAGTGGCAGGACATGATCGACATCAACCTGACCGGAGTCGCCAACAGCATCCGCGCCGTACTGCCGCACATGCTCGAACGCTCCTACGGTCGCATCGTGGTGACCTCCTCGCAGGCCGCGCGACGCGGAATGCCGAACCTGTCCCATTACTGCGCGGCCAAATGGGGCCTGATCGGGCTGGTCAAGACGGTGGCGCTGGAGGTCGCGCCGTCGCTGGGCATCACCTGCAACGCTGTGCTGCCCGGCGGGGTGGACACACCGATGATGCGCCACGACGAGGTTTACCAGATCTTCGCGCCAGAACTCGCCGCGCCCACGGTAGAGGACCTGGAAGAACGGCTACGGCGCTTCAATCCGATGCCGACCGCATGGATCGAGCCCAGCGATATCTCGCATGGCGTGCTGTACCTCGTGAGCGACGAGGCGCGCTATGTGTCGGGGGCGACGCTCGATGTCGCCGCGGCGTTCAACGCGTCCTGACCCGCACACGAATCACGGAGAGGCAAGGTATGAACCAGGCGACGAACTGGAAATCCGGTTGGGACGCGGCGAACCCGCTGGACATCAAGACCGGACAAGTCCGCAAGGATGAGGGCACGTGGGTGGCGGGCCCGACGCCGGGCGCGTCGTATCGCGATCTCGGTCTCGCCGAGGCCACCGGCGACCTGCTGCGGGCGCTCCATGTCCGCGGTGGCGGTGGCGTGACCGACTGGCAGTTCCACGACCTGGACTTCCAGTGGTTCTTCGTGCTGAAGGGCGAAATCAAGCTGCGCACCGAGGACGGCCGGGATCTCACGCTCGGCAAGGGTGCCTCGGCCTATCAGCCACCGTTCTGGCGCCATCAGATCTACGAGGTGTCCGACGACTACGAAGCCGTCGAGATCACCGGTCCCGCCGGCTTCGAGACGGTAACGGGCCAGGATGCGGCCAAGTCGGCACGCGCCGCGGAGTTCGCCCACCTGGAAGCGGTCTACACCTTCGACGAGCCCGGCGAGTACGTCCGCGGAGAGGGCCCGCGCGCCTGGTCGCTGTACCGCGATTTGCAGACCCGCAAGCCCACGGACGGCCGGGTGCACATCCACATCATCAAGCTCGACACCGTGCAGCCCTCGCCGCCCGGTGGCACCGGCGAGCATCACCACACGATGGCGCAGTGGTTCATGCCGATCCGGGGCTGGATCGACATTTCCACCGAGGGACAGGCGAATCGGCGCGTACACGCCGGCGATTTCGTGATGCTTTCGCGGGGTGCGGCGCACAATGCGTTCGACGCGTCCCCCGATTACATGACACTGGAGTTCTGCGTGCCGGCCGACTACGAGACGGTGGCGCGGTGATCCTCGCGACGCTGAAAGGCGGCGGGATCGACGGGACACTCGTCGTGGTGAGCCGTGATCGTCGCCGCCTCGTGATTCCGTCCCAAGGACCGCGGACGATGCAGCAGGCGATGGACGAATGGTCCTCGTGGGAACGCAGTCTCGAAGACACGTTCGTCGAACTCGACGACGAGGCGTACGGGTTCCCAGTGGATCGGGCCACTTTCGACGCGCCGCTCCCGCGCGCGTTTCACTGGGCGGAGGGCAGCTGCTACCTCCAGCACATGGAACGCATCCGGGGCGGCCGTGGCGAGGCGCTGCCAGCCGAGCACCGCGACCGGCCGATCGTCTACCAGAGCGGCAGCGCGCGGAACATGGCTCCATGCAGCGACATCGCGCTGCCGGACCCGGCGTGGGAGCTCGACATCGAGGCGACGGTGGTGGTGATCACCGGTCCCGTCCCCGGCGGCGCGAGCGAGGAGGAGGCCGCGGGACAGATCCGGTTGGTGGGCATGACGAATGACCTGACCTACCGGAAGCTGCTGGTGGACGAACGGCGGCAGGGGACCGGGGTCTACGGGTCCAAGCCGGGACGGGCGTACGCGCCGTTCGTGGTTTCCCCGTCGACGCTGGGCCCCGCGTGGAGCGGATCGAATCTGCGGGCCGTCCTGCGGTGCGAGGTGGACGGGGAAACGCTCGGTGTCCCGCGAGCGGACCGGGACATCGCGTTCGAGTTCCCGCGGATCCTGGCAGCGCTGGCGAAAACCAGGTCGTTGGTGTCGGGGTCGATTGTCGGCACCGGCACGGTGTCCAACGCTGATCCGGCGGCGGGGTACGCCTGCATTGCCGAAAAGCGCGCTGTGGAGATCATGAACGATGGCGCGCCCACGACGCCGTTTCTGGATGCCGGCGACACCGTCGGCATCGAGGCGCTCGGCGACGACGGGACGTCACTGTTCGGGCGCATAGCGCAGACCGTCGTGGCAGCCTGAAGCAAAGGAACTCACCAGCTATGCCGAGGTTTGACGGAAGAGTCGTGTTCATCACCGGTGGCGCTCGGGGGCAGGGCCGCGAGCACGCCGTGCATTTCGCCCGGGCAGGTGCGGACGTCGTGCTCGTCGACGTACCGGAGCAGGTCGAGTCGGTGCCCTACCCGCTCGGCACGTCCGGTGATTTGCGCGAAACCGTTGCCCTGGTGGAGAAACAGGGCAGGCGTGCGCTCGCAATCGAAGCAGACGTGCGCCGGTCGAACCAGATGAGGGCCGCGGTCGAGCAGGCGGTCGACGAGTTCGGCGCGGTGGACATCGCGGTGGCGAATGCCGGTATCGTGACCTACCGTCATCTGTCCGATATGGACGATCAGATGTGGCAGGACACCATCGATGTCAACCTGACCGGGGTGGCCAATACGGTGCGCGCGGTCCTGGGCCACATGCTCGAACGGCGATACGGGCGGATCGTGGTCACCTCATCGCAGGCCGGCCAGCGCGGGGTCCCGAACCTGGCACATTACTCGGCGTCGAAGTGGGGTCTGATCGGGCTGGTGAAGAGCATCGCGCTGGAGGTCGCGCCCGCCGGGGGAATTACCTGCAACGCCGTGCTGCCCGGAGCCGTCGACACGCCGATGATGCACCACGACGAGGTGTACGCCGTTTTCGCACCTGATGTCCCCGCTCCCACGCTGGCCGACCTCGAGGAACGGCTGGGGCGGCTCAATCCGATGCCGATCACGTGGATTGAACCGAGCGACATCTCCCATGCCGTGCTGCACCTCGCGAGCGAGGAAGCCCGGTACGTCTCGGGAACGACGATCGACGTCGCGGCGGCGTTCAATGCGAACAACTCATGACCGCACCGAGGGTGCTGTGGGAGCCCACGCCTGATTCCATCGCCGGGACGCGGCTGCACCGGTTCGCCACCTGGGTCTCGACCCGCCGTGCGATCACCTTCGGTGCCCCCACCGATTATGACGCCGTGTGGCGCTGGTCGGTCGACCACCTCGACCAGTTCTGGGCAGACCTGGCTGTCTGGACCGGCCTGGTGACGGAGCCACCCGGTCCCGCTTTGGCGAACCCGGACATGCCGGGTGCGCTGTGGTTCCCGGACGTTCGGCTCAACTTCGCCGAACTGGCGCTTAAGAACGGCGGCGACCGGCATCCCGCATTGGTCATGGTCGACGAGAATCTCGAAACCTTCGAGGTGCCATGGGCATCGTTGCGTGCTCAGGTGGGAGCCTTCGCCGACACGTTGCGACGCCTCGGGGTACGACGAGGTGACCGGGTCGCCGGTTACCTGCCGAACGGACCCGAGGCGGTGGTCGCCTTTCTCGGCGCTGCCGCGATCGGTGCCGTGTGGACAGTGTGCGCATCCGACTTCGGTCCCAGTGCTGTTCTCGCTCGGCTCGCTCAGGTCGAGCCGGTCGTTCTGGTGGCCGCCGACGGGTATCGGTTCAACGGGAAGGAGTACGACCGGCGCGAGCAGATCGCCGAGATTCGGGCCGCGCTGCCGACCCTGCGTGCCACGATCATCGTGCCGGTGCTGCACCCTGCCGACGACCGCGACGGGACCACGCCCTGGCGTGCCGCGGTCGCGGACGAACAGGAGCCACGGTTCGAGCCGCTGCCCTTCGACCATCCATTGTGGATCGTCTACTCCTCAGGGACGACAGGGCTGCCCAAGGGCATCGTGCACGGCCACGGCGGGATTGCCCTCGAACAGTGGAAGCAGGCCGCACTGCACAACGACATCGGCCCTGGTGACCGCTTCTACTGGTACGCGTCGACGGCGTGGATCATGTGGAACATCGCCACCTCGGCGCTGCTGTCCGGGGCAACCGTCATCGTCCACAACGGCAGCCCGTCCTATCCGTCACTGGACATGCAGTTCGCGGTTGCCGAAAGGACCGGGATCACCTATCTCGGGACCAGTGCCGGCTATCTGACCGCCTGCGAAAAAGCCGAACTTCGTCCACGAGACCGGTTCGACCTGTCCGCGCTGCGGACGATCGGCTCGACGGGATCCCCGCTACCCGCGTCGACCTTCGCGTGGGTCTATGGCTCGGTCAAGTCGGATGTGTTTCTGAGTTCCTCCTCTGGGGGCACCGACATCGCCAGCGGTTTTATCGGTGGCAGCACGTTGCTTCCGGTGGTGGCCGGTGAGCTGCAGCGGCCGATGCTCGGTGTCTCCGTCGAGTCCTGGAACGACAGCGGTCAGCCGGTCGTCGGTGAGCTGGGGGAGCTCGTCGTGACCAAGCCCATGCCCTCCATGCCCTTGAGATTGTGGGGAGATGACGACGGCGAGCGCTACCGGGAAACGTACTTCGAGCCCTGGCCGGGTGTGTGGCGGCACGGGGACTGGCTCGAGATCACCGACCGGGGGACCTGCCGGATCATGGGCCGTTCCGATTCGACGCTCAACCGGGGTGGTGTCCGGATGGGCACCGCCGAGATCTACGCGGCCGTCGACACGATGCCGGAAATTTCGGACTCACTCGTGCTCGGCGTGGAACAACCGGATGGTACCTACTACATGCCACTGTTCGTGCACCTCGTGGCCGGCGCCGAGCTCAGCGACGCCCTCGTCGCCGCCATCCGCGAGGCCATCAGGGCCAAGGCGAGCCCCCGCCACGTGCCCGACGAGGTGATCGCGGTGCCCGGTATCCCGCGCACCCGGACCGGTAAACGCATCGAAGTGCCCCTCAAGCGGCTTTTCCAGGGCGTCGCCGCGGAAAAAGCCCTGAACGCCGCATCGCTCGACAATCCAGCCACGTTGGCCACCTTCGTCGAGCTTGCCGAAAACCGGTCGACATGCTGGAGGAAACCGCGGTGACAGATTCCCGACTCGCCGGCAAGATCTGCATTGTCACCGGGGCAGGCAGCGGTATCGGCGCGGCGACGGCGACCGTGTTCGCGCAGCACGGCGCGCGGGGGGTTGTCTGCGCCGATCTTTCCGCGGAGGCCGCGCAAGCGACGGCCGACGCGATCATCGCGGGCGGGGGCAATGCCTCGCCGTTCGCCATGGACGTGTCCGACGAAAAGGCCGCCGAGGTACTCGTCGAGCACACGAGAGCGGTGTACGGGCGAGTGGATGTGCTGCACAACAACGCGGCGATGGCCATTCCGGGATCGGTGCACGAAACAAGCCTCGAAGACTGGAACCGTGTGCTGGCGGTGAACATCACCGGCGCCTTCCTGGTTTCCCGTGCCGCGCTGCGGGTCATGCTCGACCAGCGTTCCGGGTCCATCGTCAACACGTGTTCCAACCACGCCACGGTGGCCTCACCGCGGCTCGCGTCCTATCACGCGTCGAAAGGCGCGATCCGGGCGCTGACGCGACAGATGGCGCTCGACTACGCCCCGGACATCCGGGTCAACTGCGTCTCGCCGGGGCTGGTCGACACCCCGGGCGCACGCGGGGTCAGGGGTGGCACTGACGCGGTGTGGGCCCGCAAGCAGGAGTCGAACCGCTATTTCAAACGCGCGGCCCAACCACAGGAAATCGCATACGGGGTGCTGTATCTGGCCTCGGACGAGGCCAGTTTCCTGACCGGACACGACCTGGTCATGAGTGGCGGCCAGGGGGAGGTGGCGTTCTGATGGCGGTGGAGATCTCGCTGACCGGACGAGTTGCTGTGGTCGCGGGCGCAGGCCGCGGGATCGGCGCGGCGGTAGCCAGGCGGCTTGCCGACGCCGGCGCGGCGGTCGCCGTCGTCGACTCCCGTCTTGACCGCGCGGAGGCCACCGCCGAGGCGATTCGCGCTTCGGGCGGTACGGGCGTCCCGATCCTGGCAGACCTGCTCGACGCGCGCAGCGGCACTCAGATCGTGGCGGACACCGTCCGGCACCTCGGCCGCATCGACATCCTCGCCACCGTCGCCGGAGGCTCGTGGGCCTACGTGCCGTACCGGCGGATGCACGAGGTGGCCGACGACGAGTGGGAGCTCATCCACCAGCTCAACCTCACCTACGTCTTCCGGCTGGCCCGGGAAACGATCCGCACCTTCCTGTCGCAAGGACACGGCGGGACGATCGTCCACATCGGATCAATCGCCGGCGTTCTCAGCTCACCGAGCGCCGCGGCCTACGGCGCGGCGAAGGCGGGAATCGCCTCTCTCACCCGCAGCGTCGCGCACGAATACGGTGCCGACGGGATCCGCGTCAACTGTGTGGCACCGGGGCGGATCGAGACGCCGGCGACGACCCCGGCCACCGGAGAACGCGTGGTCGACTTCACGAACAGCATCCCCATGCGGCGCACCGGAAATGCTGGAGAGGTCGCGGATGCCGTGTTGTTCCTGGCCTCCGATCTCGCCCGGTACATCACGGGCCAGACCCTTCTCGTAGACGGAGGAGTCACGGCAACCCCAGGGCTGCTCCCCGCGAGCGACAGGGTGTCCCGATGACAGTGCTCGATCTGTTTCGCATCGACGGCAAGGTGGTAATGATTACCGGCGCGTCCAGTGGCCTCGGCGTCGCATTCGCCCAGGCGATGGCCGAGGCTGGGGCGAACGTCGTCCTCGGCGCGCGCCGGACCGACCGACTCCACGACACCGCGCGGCTTGTGGAGCAGGCCGGCCACGAGGCCTGGCGGTCGCGACGGACGTCAGCGACCCTGAGTCGTGCAATTCGCTTGTCAGAACTGCGATGGAGCGTTTCGGCCAGATCGACGTCCTGGTCAACAACGCCGGGGTAGGCACGGCGGTGCCGGCCACCCGTGAGTATCCGGACGAGTTCCGGCAGGTCATCGACGTCAACCTGAACGGGTGCTACTGGATGGCCCAGTCCTGTGGACGGGTGATGCGGCCAGGTTCGAGCATCGTCAACATCTCTTCGGTCCTGGGCCTTACGACGGCGGGTCTCCCTCAAGCCGCTTACGCCGCATCCAAAGCCGGACTGATCGGCCTGACCCGCGACCTGGCCCAGCAGTGGACGGGCCGCAAGGGCATCCGCGTCAACGCGATCGCCCCGGCTTCTTCACGTCGGAGATGACCGACCAGTACCCGCCGGGCTATATCGAGTCAATTCTGCCGTCCCGTGTCCCCTCGGAGCGCAAGGGCGATCCACGTGAACTCGCGGCGACAGTCGTGTTTCTTGCATCAGACGCGGCTGGTTACATCACTGGCCAGACGGTGCCCGTCGATGGCGGCATGACGATCACCTGACCGACGGGCTCACCGCACCGGCCGGGGGCCGTTGCCCGCGGCCGGTGCGTGGTCGACCACCGGCCGACTGCAACGCCACGCCGAGCTACCGGCGCTCTCGCTGCCTCCGTAGCTCGACACGGGCGAGCGCGTCCTTGTGCACTTCGTCCGGTCCATCGGCGAACCGCAGGGTCCGGATCAGAGCGTAGGCATAGGCCAGCGGAAAGTCCTGGGACAGCCCTCCGGCGCCATGAGCCTGAATGGCCTTGTCGAGGATCCACTGCACCGTCGCCGGCGTCGCGATCTTGATCGCCTGTATGTCACTGTGTGCGGCCCTGTTGCCGTTGACGTCCATGTTCCAGGCCGCCTTCAGGGTCAGCAGCCGGAGTTGGTCGATCTTCACGCGCGACTCAGCGATCCAATCGCGGATCACACCCTGTTCAGAGAGGGCCTTGCCGAAGGCAACGCGCGCGTCCGTGCGGGCGCAGAGCAGTTGTAGCGCTCGTTCGGCGAGCCCGATCGAGCGCATGCAGTGGTGGATGCGTCCCGGTCCGAGGCGAGCCTGGGCGATCGCGAAACCGTCACCCTCCGCGCTGATGATGTTTGCGGCCGGCACGCGGACCTCGTCGAAGACCAGCTCTGCGTGACCACCGTGTTCGTGGTCGTCGTAGCCCAGCAGGTGCATAGCGCGTTCGACGCGCACACCGGGTGTGTCGGGTGGCACGAGGACCATCGATTGCTGTCGGTGGCGCTCGGCGTCCGGATCGGTCTTGCCCATGACGATGAAAATCTTGGCGTTGGGATTCATCGCGCCAGTGATCCACCACTTGCGCCCGTTGATCACATAGTCGTCGCCGTCGCGCTGGATGCTGGTCGAGATGTTGGTGGCGTCGGAAGAAGCGACATCAGGTTCGGTCATCGCGAAGGACGACCGGACCTCACCCGCCAGCAATGGCCGCAACCAGTCTGCCTTCTGTTCGGGTGAACCGAACAGCGACAGTACCTCCATGTTTCCCGTGTCGGGCGCGGCGCAATTCAGAACCGCCGGGGCCAGATGCGGGCTGCGCCCGGCGATCTCCGCCAACGGCGCGTACTGCAGGTTGGTGAGCCCGGCGCCGTTCTCGCCGGGCAGGAACAGGTTCCACAGTCCTCGCCTACGGGCCTCGCCGCGCAGGCGGTGCAACGTTGGTGAAGCGTCCCAGGCCCAGCGGTTGTCGAGGCCGGTGAGTTCTTTCTCGAAAACCGCCTCCGCCGGGTATATGTGACTGTCCATGAATTCCAAGAGCTGGTCGCGCAGCTCAACGGTTCGGGAATCGTAGGTAAACTCCATCAGAGTTCCTCCTTCAGTGCGGCCAGCCCGGCTTCCAGGAGCGGCTCGGTGAGCAGGCCGTATTGGTCAAAGCCCTCGCCGACGGTCTGGTGGTTCACATAGCGGTAGTGAATGCCCTCGACGATCCCGGCGAACTTGTAGTGCGCCAGGCCGAGATAGAAGCCGAAGTCGTCGAGCCTGCGACCGCTGACCTCGGCGTAGCGCTGCCGCACCTCGGCTTCGGAGAGGAACCCGGGAGCATCGGCCGCGTCGGTGACCACGGTGCCGGCAGGCAGCCGAGGCAGGCGTTGGTAGAGGTTGAGCAGCGCGAGGTCCGTGAGCGGGTCGCCCAGCGTGGCCATTTCCCAGTCGAGCACTGCGGTCAGCTGGTCGTCGTTGTCGATCAGCACGTTGTCCAGCCGGTAGTCGCCGTGCACGATCCCAGCGCCCGACTGTTCTGGGACGCGGGCGGCCAGTTGTCGTGCCAACATGACCGCGGCGGGCGGGCGGGGCCTCCCCCTGAGTGGTGGACACGCTGATACTGGATCTGCTTGATCCGGAGGAAGCGAGAAGACCGCCGATGGCGATGAAGGACTATTCGGACGAGTTCAAGGCCGATGCCGTGGCCCTGTACGAGTCCACGCCCGGGGCGATCTACAAGAGCATCGCCGCCGACCTGGGTATCAACCGGGCGACGCTGCGTGAGTGGGTGCTGCGGGACCGCGAACGCCGTGGCGTCACCGCCGCGGCTGCGAAGCCGGCCGCCCGGCCCCGGGAGGCCGTTGCGTCCGCTGATCCGCACGAGCGGGTCCGGCAGCTGGAGGCGAGGGTGGCCGAGCTGGAGGCGAGTGAGCGCAAGCTCGCCACCGAGCGGGACATCCTCCGCAAGGCGGCCAGGTATTTCGCCGGAGAGACGAACTGGTGATCAGCCGCTTCCAGTTCGTTGACGACCACCGGGACACCTACGAGGTGAAGCGGCTCTGCCAGGTCCTGGACGTGAACCGGTCCAGCTACTACAAGTGGCTCGCCGGCGCCGAGGCCCGGGCCGCCCGGCAGCACCAGGACCAGGTCCTGGCCGAGGAGATCCGCGCGGTCCACGGCGAGTCCGGCGGCGCCTACGGCTCCCCGCGAGTGACCGCCGAGCTCCGCGAGAAAGGGCGGCGGGTCAACGAGAAGCGGATCGCCCGGATCATGCGGACGTTCTCCATCACCGGCATCCGCCTGCGCAGGCGCGTCCGCACCACCGTCCCGGACCCGGCAGCCTCACCCGTCCCGGATCTGTTCCAGCGGGACTTCACCGCCACCGAGCCTGGACGGAAATACATGGGCGACATCACCTATCTCCCCCTGGGAAACGGGGAGTTCCTCTATCTCGCGACCGTGCTGGACTGCTTCAGCCGCAAGGTCGTCGGCTGGTCCATCGCCGACCACATGCGCACCAGCCTGGTCGCCGACGCACTGCAAATAGCGGCCTCGACCCGTGGCGGCCTGGACGGCGCCGTGTTCCACTCCGACCACGGAGCGCAATACGGATCCCGGGCCTTCGCCGGCCTCTGCGACCAACTCGGGGTGACCCGGTCGATGGGCTCGGTCGGCACCAGCGCCGACAACGCGGCCTGTGAAAGCTTCCACGCCTCCCTGAAACGCGAGACCCTCCAGGGCGCCCACGACTACGGCGACTCCGACACCTGCCGCAGAACCGTCTTCGCCTGGCTCACCCGCTACAACACCCGCCGCCGGCACTCCGCCAACGGCCACCTCAGCCCCAACGCATACGAACACCACACCGCTAAACTCACCCTCGCCGCGTGACCATTGACCGCGTGTCCACCTTCACGGGGGAAGGCCCCCCGCCGTTTCAAGACCGTGCATGCAGTTCTCCCTCATGCGGCTTTCCGCCATCGTTCACCGGCTGGCAATGCTTGGTTGCCCTGCGCACATTCCTGGTCCGGCACCAGCCCCCGAGCCGATCAGGATGGCGTGTGTGCGCACATCCGAATGGGCCGACGGGAGCAAGCAGGCCGCCTGCACACTTGGCGGATGATGAAGCTGCCCCGCGTGGTGGAGTGCCCGAGTTGCACCCGGGCGATCACGGCCG
Source organism: Streptomyces sp. NPDC058001 (assembly GCF_042886315.1). NCBI lineage: Bacteria > Bacillati > Actinomycetota > Actinomycetes > Kitasatosporales > Streptomycetaceae > Streptomyces > Streptomyces sp. NPDC058001. Next base: position 95,467 of record NZ_JBHVQT010000019.1, on the reverse strand, counting down.
GACCGGCGGCTGGCCGGTTGACCAAGGGACGTCTCTGGCGACACGACGCTCCAGGCGCCCGCCGAGGCCCCGACGGCATCCTCGTGTCCTGCGCCGGATCGCCGGCCGTCGTGGACCTGCCCACCCCAGTTGTGCAGCTTGAGATTGATCGACGCGCCTGAGACGGCACCCGTCGAGGCAATGGCGCTGTTCTGATCACAGCCGCACCCGCCCGCATAGCTTGTGATCTAAGAATGCGGTCTGACCTGCGGTAACTCTGTCGGAAGTGGTTGCGGGGGATGCCTTATCATCCCCTGCTGAACCGGCCGATGATCTCCCGTCAGGGGACGCCCATGATCAGCCCCGCAGTCCTCGCCGTCCTGGCCTTCGCCAGGTACCGCAGCACTCAGCTCGTCGTCCACCCCCGAGAACCCGCTGGGGTAAGGCGTTCTCGTCCAGCGCCGTACCGTCACGGTAGATTCAGCGGGTGAACGCTTTGGTCAGGCTCCTGCCGTGGCTGTTTCAAGCCGGGCAGGCCCAGGCCCTTGGCGGCCCCCGGGCGTGCCGAGAGCGCACCAGCCACACGTGAGGCTGGACATCCATTCCGCCGACGCCGGTAGCCGCCCCGCGTTACTGAACGTCGAGCCCAGCACATTCATCCGTACCTGCCTGGGACTCCGGCGAGTACGCGGACAAGGGGAGCCCGCGGAGCAACACACCTCGCGGGGAGGTCAGCTGTCGTCCGGGTCATCCCCGGCGTGGAGCCGGATAGCGAGGTCGTCAGCCCAGGCCAGGGCCCAAGCCCGCAGGTCCGCCACCTGGCCCGGGCTCAGGCCGTAGTCGGTGAAGTCCTCGTCATCCCACCACTCGGCGCCGTTGAGCCGGTCGCGCAGGTCATGGAGGCTGAACTCGAAGCGTGCGTGGCGGCGGCCGAGGGTTTCGAGGTCGGCGGTGGAGCGATGCCGGGTCGCGGCGTGGACATCGATGAGGTCGCGGACCGCGCCGCGATCCGCGAGCGCGCGGACCTTGGTGCCGATCACGTCGTCCAGCGAGAGGACTGGACCGTACTCGGTGGCCGTCGGCGGCGCCCAGAACACCTCCTTGAGGACGTCGACCTCGCACTCCTCGCCCGTGGAAAGGTCGGTGGCGATGAGCCGGCCCGACAGCGGACTGGACTCGATGTGCCGGACGCCCCAGCCACGCCCGGCCAGGCCATCGCCGACCGTGCGGATGATCTCGTCGATAGGGGCCGGGCTCTCGGTGGCCACGTCCAGGTCCTGCGAGAGCCGGTCGACCAGGCCGTGGGCCTGTACGGCGTACCCGCCGGTGATCACGAGCGGGTAGGGGGCGCCGATAGCGAGGACGTCGGCCAGGAGCCGGTGGTGCAGGGCTGTCAGGTTCACGCCGCGGCGCTTGCTGCAGCGGTGGCGAGTTCGGGGAAGGCGGCTTCCCACACGTCCCTGATGGGGCGGCTGACTAGCGTGCGCAGCACAGGCCACTGCTCGATGAGCAGATCCCGGTTCAGGAAGTCGATCAGGTCTTGGCGCTGGCCTTCGGCCAGGACGGTGCGGTACAGGCCCATCCGGGAGCGCGGCTGTTCCAGCCCGTAGGAACGGCGGCCCGACCAGACCACGTGCAGCGGCAGGTCGACCGTGCCATGGGCGGGACCGGTCAGGTCCTCCAGATGCGTGGGCAGTCGTTGTGCGTACTGCGCGCACAACAGCTCGAACGCGTTGGGTACCGGAAACGGCTGCACGGTCATGCCCCCAGTATCGCCCGCCGGGCCGGTCGGTTGCTACGCAACGGTGAGTGGCCTTCCGGGCGGAGGCTGCCAGGGTGGTGGCCATGGCGGATGAGATGGTGACCTACGACAAGTGGTTGCGTGACCTGGATGAGGAGATCGAATTCATCGCTGATGTCGTCGGCGTGCCGGGGGAGCGGTCGATCGCCCGGCGTCTGGACACGATCGAACGTGTCCTGTTCGCTGTCGCCCGTGCGCAGGGCGTCGACCCGGATGCCGTCTGAGTCAGGCTGATCTTCGCTCTGCCGCTGGTTGTGGAGGCGGTGCTGGGCAGCGCAGAGCGTGCGCCGACGGGTACGGGTGGGCCCTTCGCCGCCACTCACCCGAGCGTGGCGACGAACGGCCGTCCGAACTGTCCGTTGTCATCCATGTCCCCGGATCCGGCCCCTCGACCCATCGACATTGCTACTCACCTGCAACCGCAGATCTCCGAGCCTTATTTTCAGCCCCATGACAGCCAACGAAGGGCCGCGATCAACCTCGAATGATCGGGAGCTATGACTGTGGAGGGTCGGCCGGGCCCTGACCGTCACCTTCGTCACTGCGGTCCTGGTGCTGGCCCTTCTTCGTGCCGGTGGTGATGACGAGCCGTTTGGCGATGTCGTGACGGACGACATGCGCACGCGGCTACTGGCAGCTCCAACTCGCAACTGGGAGACATCACTGGATGCTCGACTGGCGATGAGTTCGCGGTCGTCCGTCGGTGTGCCGCCCGGAGTCGGGCAGCCTTCGCCTACGTGTAGTGACTGTCAGCGATTGGCTGACTGACCTGTACCGCTACTCGCGCGTTCAGGGGCATTCACCCCCCACTTGACGCCCTTGCCGATAGCGCCTGATATGTTCGCCTTGTACTGCCCTGGACCCGGGTTGAAGTGGAAACAGCGCGTATAGTTGTTTCCAATACCGGGCCAGTGCAAGAAATACACGTGGTCGCACCCGTTGCAGGGATTTCCGTTATTGAAGACGGAATTAATTCCCTCGACATATCCGCCCCAATCCCCCGACACTTTCTTCAAGAGCTTGCCGCTCTGGTTCGCCCCCGAGTACATGCAGAAGTATCCCTTGGGGCAGTCGGGAGGGTTCCCTTCCGCGGCCGCCGGCGGTGCCATGCTGACGGTGAACGCCAATGCGGCAGTCGCGGCGAGCATGCCAAACGTGCGCTTACGCATAAGAGGTAGTCCCCCCATAGGTGACGGTCCGGACTAGCATCCGGGCCGACGCGCCGTGGGGGAACCTCTGACATCAGAGTATGAAAACCCTTGACATGCAGAACGCTCCACCGGCTACGCCACAGTGCCCTGACACGCGTGCGTCTGTCCCGCCGCTGGACTCCGGATAAGCTCACATATCCGGGAACCAGATGCCGTCGCTGAGGGACAACTGTCGAGCGGCCAAGGCGATTTCGGTGTTTGGTCATGGCGGAGTCCCGGCGCGGTAGTCGGGTTCTCCAGGGTCTTTCGGGTCGTGGCGGGCAGGGTTGGCCGGTCAGCCGACGGGACGGGGCAGGGCGGTGAGGCGATGGAAGGCTGTGGTGAGTTCGTGTCTCCAGGGCCAGGTCGCCGATATCCGCAAGCGCAGACGCCGGCCGCCGTGTGTGAGGCGGGCGGCGACGTGCAACAGCCGGTAGCGGAGCTTCTTCGGCTCGGCAGCCGCGAGTTCGCCGTCCAGCAGCAGGACACGCATCCATGCCGGCAGATCGATCGCCGCGAGGCTGAGTTCGAGCCAGACGGCGTTGATGGTGAAGTCGCTGGAGGGAAAGCGGCCGAAGCCGGTGGTCTTGCCGCACCGGATGTGGTCCTCGACGCATGCATGCCCGCGGTGACGGGCCTCCAGGAACTGTGCGGAGCCGCCACCGCAGGACGGGGTGTCGGTAAGGAACACCTGGTGCCGCAGGCCCTCGTCCTGGTCGAACAGGGACAACTGGGCTCCGGGGTGCGGGCGTTCGCGGCGCACGATGATGCGGACGCCGGCCGGGTAGCCGTCCAGATCGACCATGCCGGTCAGTTCGGCGACCTCGGCGCCATCACGCAGTGTCCCGTCCTGGTCCAGGGAAGGATGCCAGAGGCGGCCGGGCATCGCCCGGACAGCGCGGCGCACCGGCTCGGTGACGGGATGTCCGACCGAGAAGAAGCTGCGGATTCCTCGTTTGTGCAGGTCTCGGACGTGGGCGAGGAAGGCTTTCGCGGATCCGGCGCTGTCGGTGCGGATGAAAATGTCGGTGCCGTGCCGGTGGGCGTCGGGGATCTGTGCGAGTGCCTGGTCGAGGACCGTGACGTGGTCGGCGGCGGTGTTGGCACCGGCGTTCCCGGGCCGTAGCCGGAGAGTGCCTCGCCGGTGTTGGCGAGGAAGCACAGCAGCGGATGGAAGCTGAAGCCGCCCTTATAGGTGGGTGCGGCCTGCTGTTTCTCGGAGTGGCAGGTGATCAGGGTGGCGTCGAGGTCCAGGGCCAGCCCGGGCAGCATGCGGCCCGCGGCCTGGGTCGGGGGAATGCCCAGCGACCGATGAACCCCTCAGCCTCAGGCGGGTTCTGAACGAGCGCGAGGATAAGTCGGCGCCTACAACGAGTCCTTCGGCGGTTCGCCCAGGACCGGTCGGACATCGACAAGATCGAAGCCGTTGTCATGGCGTACGAGGTGTTGGACCCGGCCCCGGCCGGAGTCACGGACGAACCCGACCCACCCTTGCGTCGTCGCGTATCGAAGCAGCCACTCGACGACGTCCATCGTCACCCCGAAGTCGTCTTCGTGGATGTACGTCCGGACGGTCAGGGCCCACGGTTCGCTGCCGTCCAGGTTCGGTCTGTCCACGGCACGGACCAGTAGGGACACATCGGCTCCGGCGAACGCGTGGCTCGCCGAGCCACCCTTGAATGCCTGCCAGGGACCGCCCCATGACTCCCAGTCGGTCGACTTCAACTCTCTCGGCATGTCCGCCTGCCCCAAGAGCCACCTCAGTTCCAGAAGCACCGGCTCGGGCAGGTCCGGCGTCAGGTCGACCGCCAGGAAAAGGTTGTAGTAGTCACTCACGTCAGGGACCTTAGGCCCAGCCGCTGACAGCGCCCCGCGGGCTTGGTGCGATGCGAACGGAGTTGGCGGCAGCTTGCTCCGCCACCGCGGATGCGTTCTCGTGCCGCCACGTGGAAGCGAAGGCGACGCGCTGGACGGTGCGCGCCTGGTCGCAGCCGCTTCCTGCTCTGATGAAAGTGGTGGAAACACTCCAAGACCCGCTCGTGATCCTTGTCCCTGCCGGGGCCACAGTCCGCGTTCACCCTGTCGCAGACTTTCAGGACGTGATGGCCCCGTCGGCGGGCCGCGTCTTCGGCCCAGCCAACCCGAGGACTGCAATTGTGAGCGAGCGCGTTCTCATTCCCCGCAACCGGGGCTTCCTCTTCCTCGACGCCCACCCGGCGGGCTGCGAGCGGCTGGTGGCCGACATGTGGCAGGCATGCCCCGACCCGGCCGACGAGCGGGAGGGTCCCGGACCGGTGGCTCTGATCATCGGCTCCTCGGCCGGATACGGTCTGGCGGCCACCCTCGCCGGACTCAAGCGCGCCGGTATCCGTGGCGTCATGGTCTCCTTGGAGAAGGCCCCCACGGAACGGCGTACCGGCACAGCCGGCTGGTACCGCACCGCGGCCACCGCCGATATCGCCCGTAGTGCCGGGCGGGATCTGGTCTTCCTCAACGGCGACGCGTTCTCCGACACGATGAAGATTCAGGTCGCCGACCTTATCGAGCAGCGTTTCGGCGGCAGGCTGGACTACTTGATCTACTCGGTGGCCGCGCCCCGGCGCACCGACCCCGACACGGGCACCACGTACGCCTCCGTCCTCAAGCCGCTCGGCCAGGAGAACCGCACCAAGACCCTTGTCTTCGACGGCCAGGGCGTTCCCGAGGTCCGCGAGGTCGAGACCGGGCCGGCCGAGGGCGATGACGTCGAGCAGACCGTGGCCGCCATGGGCGGTGCGGACTGGGAACGGTGGATCGACCACCTGGCCGGTCGGGGCCTGCTCGGCGACGGCTTCGCCACCGCCGCGCTGTCCTACATCGGCTCACCGCTGACAGCGGCGATCTACCGGGAGGGCACCATCGGCGCGGCCAAGGCCCACCTGGAGGCCACTGCCCGCACCCTGAACGAGCGGCTCGACAAGACGGTGGGCGGGCGGGCCGTGACCTCCGTCAACGGCGCCGCCGTCACCCAGTCCTCCACCGCCATTCCCGGCATCGCCCTGTACACCGGCCTGCTGCGCGGCGTCCTCGGAGAGAACCTGGTCCCACCGGTACATCAGCTCGCCACCCTGTGGGACCAACTCACCGGTGCCGCCCCGCTCACCCTGGACGACGAGGGCCGGGTCCGCCTGGGCACCTGGGAACTCACCGACGATGTCCAGGCGGCCGTCGCCGAACGCTGGGATGCCGCCACGACCGACACCATCACCGGCCCCGCGGACCTCGACTGGTTCCGCGCCGAGGTCCAACGGCTCTACGGATTCTCGGTACCGGGCGTCGACTACACCGCAGCAGTGCCCACCGACATTCCCTGGCCCGCCCTCGATCGCGACGCGTCCCGCTGCTGAGCGACTCTCACTCTTCGTCGATGGCTCCGGCTCGGGTTTGTGGCGGGGCCGCACCGAGTATCCGGTTGGGGCTCATGATCCCGGCTGGCTACGCTTCGAGCCATGAGCGGACCTGTGTTGGCGATCGAGTTGGCGGAGCCTGTCCCCCTCGCATCGATCCAGCGAGTGCGCGAGTTTCTGGTTCGCTCCTCGGCGCGATTTGAGGAGAAGCGGGTCGGCGAGTACGACGTGAGCATTCACGCGGAGAGTCTCGGCGTCACGGAAATCGGGGACGTCGACGGGCGTCGGCCCTTCATGGTCTCGCTCATGGGACCCGGAATCGGCGACGAGGCCGTCTTCGGGGCTGAACACGCCGACGAGGGCGACCAGGAACCCCTTATCGGCTTCACATCAGCCTACGCTGTTGACGTCATCGCGTTCTGCGACAGCCACGTCGACCACGTCGTCACAGCTTTGCTGACCGCCGCCGTCATGGACCTGATCGGCGGCGTCGCCAACGCCGAACTGCGAGAGGACCAGGTGCCCGTCGTGGCCGGTCTTCCCGGCATCATCGCCACGACGGCCGATTCATGGCCCGCCGCGTACGGCTCGGCGGAATTCCTCAGAGCATGGGCGCGACAGCCGCACTTCCGGCTCCTGAATTAGGGGGAGTGGCCGAAGCCAGGGGCTGTCCCGCAATGATCGTGTGGAACGGCGTCGCAGGCGGCTGGTCGTGGGTCAGCGCAGACCGGTCGCCCATGCCGTGAGCGTGGCGAAGTCGCTGCTGGTGAGACCAGAGCGGGGATCGACCCAATGCAGTAGAGCGGGGCCGCTGTGATGCTCGTTCACCCAGGCGCGATCCGTCTCGGTGATCTCGTCGTCGATCCAGGCGAACGCCCGGCCTTTCGCCCACGCGACGACCTCCGGCGTCTTCCAGAACACACCGTCCGCAGGCTCGTCCCGCGGCGAGGGCCAGGCGATGAAGGGCAACTCGGCCAGCCCCAGGACCGGTGCGACGAAAGCGTTGGCTTCTTCCTCCCACGTGGTCGCCCACACCAGCTCGAAGGGGAGCGCGTCCAATGCTTGGCCGTGAGCCGGGTTGAGCCACACCCGCAGGGGTTTCACCGGCTTGTTCGGCAGCCCCGACTCAGCCAGCCGGCGCCGTTCGTCAGCTTCCCAGCGGGGCGTCAGAAGCCGGTGCGTCTGATATCCCTCGGGCCGTCGATGCGGCTTCGCGGCATACGGATTCAACGGCCCGTCCACATCCACCAACAGCACTGGGCGCACCAGCCCACCCCCTCCGCGTTCCGCATCGCACGGTACCGGCCGACGGCGAGACCCGCCCAGCGAAATCACGCCAGGTAACGATCTACGCGAGAGTGGTGCTCTTGTCGCGGCAGGGGCACGATCATCAGCCTGGCCGTGGCTCAGGCCGATCCGCTGCTATGACCGCGGTGTGCTGTCCGAGCGCCACGTGGTGAGACGAGGGTGCCCCGGCAGTTCGGCGCGGCCTGTGGCCCACAACAGGGTGAGCCAGGGATCCGCTCCGCCCGGAGCCTGTGGAAACAGACGGGCGAGCACCCGCGAGCAGAGAGCGGAGGGCGGGGTCCAGGCAAGCCCGAAGCCTTCCGCCAGATCGTGCGTGTGTACCAGCGTCTCTACCACCCCCATCGCCGCGAAGCCTTCGGGGTCCGACACCCCGGCGCCGTGGTGGGCGCGGACCCGGGGCGGCGTGGTACGCACCATGGCGACCAGCAGCGCGCCGCACGCCTCCAGCACCTGCACCAGGCCGGCCGGACCCGCATCACGGTCCGCGAAGAGGGAGACCGTGGGTCCGTCCGGCCTCGTCCGGCTCAACGCGAAAGGCACATGGGTGTCCAACGGCGGGCGCTGCGGCCCCAGCTGCACGGCGTAGTAGAACAGGTCGTTGGCGACGTGCTCGGCGGTCTCCCAGCAGTCCCACTCCAGCGAACCGGCCTTGCCGCCCCACCCCTGCGCGGGTGCGTCCCGAAGGATGCCCACGGCGAGCCGCACGGCAAGGTCGACGTCGTCCGCGGTGACGGGAGACAACACTGATCCGGTTTCGACTGATCGAGACATTGCAGCACCGTTTCGCGGGGGAGGAGGGCAGCCCCTTCCAGCTTCCAAGGATCTGGTGCTGTGACCCCGGGGGCCAGGTCAGGCCGCAGGCCGAAGGGGTCTGCCTCCCCAACTGGACAGTTACCCCGTTCGCTAAGGTGGGGACATGCCGCCGGATTCGCGACGAGGCATCGTCACCGCCGAGGTGGAACCGGATCACCGCGTGGGTCGCGGCCTCACCCGCCGTGCGTGACCTCGCATCCGAGGACGCCTTCGCGCCGACACGCCTGGACCGCCATCGAGCGGCCCTGACCTCAGCGGTCCGCACCCTCATCAGCCCCTGACCGTCACCCCACCGGGAAAGGCGTCCAGCCATGACCACCCGTACCGCGCTACTGGCCGGAGCCACCGGCCTCGTCGGCGGCCACCTACTCGCCCAGTTGCTCGCCGACCCCCGCTACACCCGAGTCACCGTCCTCGCACGACGGCCGCTCGCCCAAGCGCATGACGAGCTCGACGTCCGTCTCGTGGATTTCGCCGCTCTCGACGAGGACAGCGTGCCCACGGCCGACGACGTGTACTGCACCCTGGGCACCACCATCAAGAAGGCCGGGTCACAGGAAGCCTTCCGCGCCGTCGACCAGCACTACACCGTCGCCGTCGCCCGCCACGCCCTCCGCGCCGGCGCCCACCGCATCGCCCTGTGCTCCTCGATCGGCGCCAAGTCCGACGCACGCCAGTTCTACCTCCGCGTCAAAGGCGACACCGAACGCGAGGTCACCGCCCTCGGATACGAGAGCACGCAGATCTTCCGGCCCTCACTCCTGCTGGGCAACCGCGACGAACGCCGCCCCGGCGAACGTGCCATGACCGCCCTGGCACCCCTCCTGGCCCCCGTCCTGGCCGGGCCCCTGCGCCCCTACCGACCGGTCACGGCCGACCGCCTCGCCACTGCCATGATCACCTCGCTGACCACGGCCACACCCGGCGCACACATCCACACCTACGATGCCATCACCAAGCTGGCCAACCATCAACAACCCTGACGGGCCTCGTCGACACGGAAGTCCGACAAGGACGCTCGGTCGAGGTCTTCAGGCGTCCGGCACCGGCCCTGTCAGCCCGGTTCAGGAGGCTGCGGCTGCCTTCTGGGTCCGGGCGACGATGAGTTGGGCCAAGGAATGGGCGGTGTCGTGTGAGGTCTCGGGACTTTGTTGACAACTTGGCCTCAGGACATCGGTGACGGTCTCAGGTGATGGTGGATACCGGGTCAGAGTTTCGGAGTGTGGATCTTTGCTCTGAACCGGGTGTCCGGGTGCTGGTTCTTGCGCGGGTGAAGTGAGAGGTCGGCGCCGTTCAGGGTGATGCGGAAGTAGGTGTCCTCGACGTGGACGGTGACGATCTCTCCGGCGTGGGTGCGGCCGACGCGAAGCCGTTGGCGGGCGATCATGATGACGCCATCGGCGGGGACTTTGCGCTCGGCATGTACTGCCCCGTCTGCGGGTGCGGGTAGTTCGCTGGTGACGGCTCTGGCGCCGCGAGGCCCGGTTCGTTGTTCGGCGTCGATCGGTGCGGGCATGGTCTTGGCGAGTACGCCGTCGTGAACGATGTGCGTCAGGTGTCCGTCCAGACGCAGCGTGACGCGCTGGCTGGCGAGTTCGTATCCGGCTGTCACCTTGATATTGCCGAGGCTGGTAACACCGCTCAGGTCGGCCTTCCGGTCCACCTCGGTCACCGTGCCGGGGTCCAGGCGGCCCAGCCGGCCCGCGGCCGGGGCCGCCGGTGGAGGCCCTGCCCGGACGGCCCTGCGCATTGAGAGCTCGTGCGGGTTGCCGGCGTCGGGACACGACGCGACGCTCCTGACCAGCTCGCGTCGATGACGATGTGGACCGTGTGCTCGTCGGCCCACACCCGTGCGCGGCGCCCCGCGTAGTTGCTGCCGAGCCTGACCCGCTGAACGCCGGGGCAGTACGCCGACCAGGCCGCCGGCTGCGACGACGGTCTCGAACTCCGTCGCCGGCGCCGGGACCGGAATCAGCATGGCGACCGGCGCCGCGGGCTCGGCCGCGATGGACGGTTCCCCGGCGGGGGCCGGAATGGCGACCACTGTCGGTTCCGGCGGCGGGTTCGGCCGGAACCGGTCGGCGGGGGTGGCCATGTCGATCTCGCCGTCCAGCGGTCACACTCCGATGAAGCGCACCGTTTCCGCCATGTCCGCCCGCCTGGTACGCAGCCGTGGCACGCCTTCCTTCTCAAATCCGACTGAGATGCCGCAGAACAGCACGAGCTCGTCATCGGCTCCGACTGTTCGGCTGACGGTCTTGCGGTACATGGTCCACATCACCTGGGGGCAGCTGTGCAACCGTTCCGCTCTCAGCAACAGCATGACCGTCTGCAAGTACATCCCCGCGTCACCCCACTGCCCGGGCCCCATCGTCCGGTCGAGGTAGCAGAACAAGACGACAGGCGCCCCGAACGCCTCCGAGTTCAAGGTGGCTATCTTCTGGGGCCGGTCGGGGTCGTCGCGCTCAATCCCCAGCGCTTCGTATCGTTGAGCTGCCGCAGAGGCGAAGCGGTCCAGATACGGCGAGGTCAGTTCGTCCGGGTACATCGGATACTCCCGCTCATCACCCGCGTCTCCCGCCAGTGCCCTGGCGGTCGCGCGCCTCTTGAGTTCGGCCAGGGGTTCGCCGGTCACGACATACACATGCCACGGCTGGAGGTTCCCACTGGACGGAGCCCGCTTCGCTGCGGTCAGCACTCGTTCGAGTACCTCCTTGGGCACCGGCTCATCGCTGAACGCCCGCACGGCCCGGCGACTGTCCACGGCCTCATACACATCCACGTCTTCGCGTCCTCTCATTCAACCGGGCCCCTCCACCGTATTCAGCGGTCAGCATCGAGCATCGCCGGATGGCTGGACGACGTCCCGACCATCAGTCCAGTCGTTGCCAGGACTGTGGGAGACAGAGAGGAACGGCTGTGAGACTCACAGGAGTAGCCGAGATGGGGATCTGCAGGACGGTGCCGTGCAGGGCGCGGCGGTCGCCGGACACGGCGTAGCGGCGAGCGGCGAGGCCGTGCTTGAGGGGCTCGCCGATCTGGTCGCACAGCAGCGCGAGGACGTCGGTGGCGTCGGTGTCGGAGAGGTAGGCCGGGGCGACTTCGAGCATCAGCTCGCCGATCGCGTGGCTGCTGGCGGCGAGGTCGTCGACGACGGTGCGCGGCGCGGCGCGGCGACGGCCGGGTCCGTCGGCAGATCGGCGGGCGGTGGCGGCGTGCGGACGTCGCGGACGGCCTGGCGGACCACGGCGCGCACCGTGGCGGTGTCGAGGGCCTGGAGACCGCTGTGGGCGAGCGTGGCGAGTCGGTGGGTGATCAGGCTCCGCGACGATGTCCGCACGGCTGGAGACGGCGGTCAGGGCGCGCCGGGACAGGCCGTAGTCCAGCGCGGCCGCAGCGGCCGGGCCGGTGTCTCGCGTGCGAGACGTCTGGGTGCCGGCGGCGACCGCGCCGTGGATCGCGGCCAGGGCGCGGGCGACGTCCAGGAGCCGGTACGCCCGTGCGCGGCTGATGCCGAACTCCGCCTGGCAGTACGACTCCCAGCTCGGGTGTCCGAGCGGCCCCCGGACGCGGGCGGCGTGCACGTCGCGGACCCGGGCGGCGAGCACCGCCACGGAGCGCCGGAGTGAGGCAGCACCGGCGCGAGCCCCGCCGCATACCCTCACAGCCTCATAGCTCACCTCGTCTACCTGGGGAAACGGGCTGTGAGCCGTATAGACCCCACAGTGTGACGCCGTGGGCGCGAGGGTCTGTCACGCTGATCCGCGACGGCGGGCGCGGGCACCGCCGCACGACGGAGGGGGCCAGGTGGCGGGGATCGAGCGGGAGCCGGCGGAAGTGCGGATACCCAGGACGGCGCTGGACGCCTTCGCCGTGGCGCTGAGCGTGCGCACGGTGGCGATGCGGACCTGGCCCGACGGCATCGAGTGGATGTACCCGGTGGGCACGTGGGAGGAGGCGCACCTGGAGGTGGCACTCATGCCCGGCGGCGAGGAGGTGTGGCTGCGGATGTCCACCGACCGCTCCAGCGTCGCCGTGTGGACCATCGAGCAGTGGTGGGCCTTCTCCGGGGAGCTGCCCGGCGCGACGCCGCCGCAAGCCTGAGACGCGAAGCCCACGGCGGTTCGGCCAGGCGCACGAACGGCGGCGGTCAGCGTGGCTCCCGCAGGCCGGGGTCGTTGAGCATCCGGCAGAGGCCGCGACGTCGTCAGGCCACCGGCCGCTCTGTAGGCCCTGTGGTGGGGCGCTGACCGCCGTAGCAACGCGAATGAGGACCGATGCCGAAGAAGCCCGCCCACGACCCGACGTACGGCTATGACCACGACACGCGGACCGTGCGCGTCGAACACCATGATCTGGCGCGGCTGCTGTTGATGTTCCGCTCGCTGATGCGCGACCAGAAACCGGGCGCGTGGGATCACATGAGGGACTACGACCTGTCCTTCGAACGCCTCGCGGACGCGGTCGACGCCGGCTCGCAGATCCTGTACAGCAAGCGCTGGACGGGTCCTGATCTGCGGATGCGCTGCACCACGACCGAGCCGGTCTACGACTGGCCAGACGGCGCCCCCTACGACGGGGAGGCGCCGTTCATCTGGAACGTGCCGGGCTACGGTTCGCACACCACCAGGGACGCACTGTTCCGGGGCGTCACGCACAGGGCGCTGTGCGGGTTCAGCTGGGTGAAGGGCGACAGGCCGCGCCGGGTGGAGGGCCTGCCGGACTGTCCCGAGTGCCGGCGTGAGGTCCAGCTCGGTGCCGAACGGCCCCGCGGCAGCTGGTGAGCAGCAGCCACGCGTTGCCGCCCGGGTGACTCCTGGAGGGCACGGGCACGGAGCGTAGGCGGCGTCCAGGACGTCCCAGGCCATCTGCTCCGCGTGTTCGGGCAGGGCGGTGGGGGGGGCGCGGGGGGGGGCGGAGCGGGGCGGGGGCGGGGCGGCGCTCACCCCCCCCGGCCGCAACCCCGCGCCCGGGGCGGGCGAGTGGCGGACGCCGCC
>NZ_JBHVQT010000019.1:27829-81983 GCF_042886315.1 Streptomyces sp. NPDC058001 | reverse complement strand
CACCTGCGGGGTTCTCGAGGCGCTGCGGCTGCGGCAAGAAGAACCCCGCAGGCGACCTCACCGCGCGGCCTGACTGGTCATTGATGCACCAGTGGCCCCCTTTCCGTCTGTCTCCTGGGGGCGGCGCCCGCGTCGGCGGGGGAGCGGGGAGCCAGCAGCGCTCTACGAGGCGCCGGGGTCGGCGCTAAACGGGATGGCGACGTCGGCGACGTGGTCACCCGTTTCGGCGGTCGCCCACTTCGGGTAGTACACCTCGCGGTTCGAGGCGCTGCGGGTGTGCCCGTGCTCGGTGAGCCAGGCTCCGACGGCGTCGTGGGCCGCGGCCATCGCCGGGTAGCCGTCACGGCCCTTCGTCATGGCCGTGTACGCCTCGCGGTGCGCCGGCTCGATCCGTACCCCGATCCGGCCGGATGGCTCCACCGCGGTCAGCGTCGGCACGCAGACCTCGACCAGCCCGTCGGAGTCCTCGCTCACCAGGCCGTGGTAGACGGCGAAGAGAGGTCCGGACAGGCAAGCCTGCGCCTCCTCGAGGCGGGAGAACAACAGGCCGCTGGACTCCGCGAGGAAGCCGGGCAGTTCGGTGGCGGTGACGTGCTGCCGGGCGAACAGGACCTTCTGCTCGGGCACCTCGCGCTCGGCGACCTCGTATCCGGCCGGACTCCCACCCGCCAGAACCTCCCGGGCGTAGCCCACCGCGTCGCGACGGGCCGCGTGAACGGCCTCCTGCTCGCGCCAGTACGCGTGCAGCGCCCGTACCGAATCCTCGCCGCCCGCATCGAGCACCTCGGCGATCCGTGCCAGCGGCATCCCGGTGGCACGCAGCAGCCCGATCCGACGTGCCCGCTCGACCTGCGTGGGGCCGTAGCGGCGGACACCGGTACGCGGATCGACGAGGGCGGGCGGCAGCAGTCCTCTGTTTCCGTAGAGCCGCAGGGCCTTCAAGCTGAGCCTGGTCCGGGTGGCGAGCTCCCCGATGGCGATCAAGTCGTCCGGTGCGTTGTGCATGGCTGGCATGTCCTGTCCGTCTGGCATGCGGCCACTGTGCTCCCTGCCCCTGGGGGAGGGGCAACTCCCTGCTCGTGTCACGGTGTCGCTCCGGTGGGGATGGCCGGCGCCTGTTCGGCGTCGGCGGTCTGCTGCAGGAGGTGGAGCATCCGGTCAGCCCGCCCGGGAGGAACGACCGCACGCCGCCTACCGGCAGGCGGACTACCGCGTCGGGATCGTGGCCCTGGCGGTGCCCGAGGCGGTCAGCCGGCTCGGCATCCTGGACCGGTACCTGCGCCTGGCCGGGGAAGGCCGGGCCCGCTACGTCTCCTGGGACAACCACGACGCCTGCGCGGCCGCGCTGACCGGCACCCTCGCCGCGGTGGGGAACCCGCGCCTGGGGGACCGGGTCGTGGTCGTCAGACGTTCCACCGGGGCGCCGATGGACGCCGTGTACGCCAAGGAACTCGGCGACGGCCGGTGGCGCCGCCCGGCGGGCGCCGCCAGGGCGGTGCTCACCGAGCGCGCCGGCCCGTGGGGGCCCGGTGAGACGGGCCGGTTCCGCCGTCAGCTCGCCGGCGCCGACCGGCGCCTGGCCGACCCGGCGCTCCCGGAGGACTGGTCGCTGGCGGTCCGCCGCGACGCCGAACGTGCCGCGGCGTGGGGCACCGGTGTTGTCCCTTCCGGAGTACGGTCCGCGGCCGATCTCAGAACAGTACGGAGAGCCCCGTGCGTGAGGGAGGACCTCATTTCAGTGACGTCCTGAAGCGCCACTCTTGCAGAATGGGATTGTATGGCGCGTTTTTGCCGGTCAGTCGTTGTGTCCTTGGGGGCGTCTTGCGGACATGAAAATGTGCGGCTGGTGTCCCGGTCGGCCCTGGCTATTTCTCGGGGTGAATCCAGGTCTGGGCGAGTTCCGCGACCCAGGTGGCCGCCGCGTCGGGAGCGGGCGGGGGAGATGCGACGACGACGAGTTCGGTGACGCCCGCTGTCTTGAGTGCGGGGAGGTGGTCCGGGGTGCCGTCGCTCAGCGCCACGGTGACGGTGAGCTCGTCGAAAGCGCGACCGCGGCGGGCGCACTCGTCGGCGAGAACGGCGATACGCGCCGCAACGTCGGCCGCCGGGATGGCGAAGCCGTACCAGCCGTCGGCGAGCGTGACCGCCCGGCGCAGGGCGGCGTCGCTGTTGCCGCCGACCACGACCGGGAGCCGGCCGCCGCGCAGCGGCTTCGGGTTGACCCGGATCGCGTCGAAGCGGGTGAACTCCCCTGTGTAGGAGGCCGGGTCCTCGGCCCAGAGGGTGCGCATCGCGGCGAGGTAGTCTTCGGTGCGCCGCCCGCGCCCGGCGAAGGGGACTCCCAGCGCTGCGAATTCCTCGGCCGACCAGCCGACCCCGACCCCGAGGCTGAAACGCCCGGCGGAGAGCATGTCGAGTGTGGCGGCCTGTTTGGCGACCAGGACCGGGTTGTGCTCAGGCAGCAGGAGTACGCCGGTGGCGAGTTCGATCCGGCTGGTGACCGCCGCCGCAAAGGTCAGGGCAAGCAGCGGGTCCAGCCAGTCCGCGTCCGCGGGCACGGCGATCCGGCCGTCTGCGGAGTAGGGATAGCGAGACGCGGGCGCGTCCACGAGCACCACGTGCTCGCCGCACCACAGCCTCGCGAAGCCGTGCGTCTCCGCGGCTGTGGCCACCGCACGGATCACCTCGGGGCGGGCACCGTCACCGATACCGAGCGCGTGCAGTCCCACTCGCATCCTCCACCTCCGAGCCTCACCTTAAGCACGAAGCGCGGGTGGCTCGGGGGACGTGGCGCGCCGCGCGCGGGCATGCCGTCCCGACGAACGAAACCACCCGCCCCAGGCCGGTGGTGATCCAATGGGCGAGGTAGATGCCTGCCCGGGGTTCCGGGTCGGGTACTCGGCCGCTCACGGCTGCATCCCGTACCGCGATAGCTCACACCCGTATCTCAGCGTTGCCTCGCGGCTCGGAGATCGTTTCTCCACGTATGAACAAGATCATCACTGCGGCCGTCCTGGTCGCCGCTGCCGCCGCCGGTATGGCCGCGCCGGCCCACGCGCCGGCCGCCGCCGGACGGCTGAGCGCACTGCAACGAACGTCGGTCCTACCCGCGGAGAACGGCGACGTGCTGAGCTCAGAGCCGGGTGTCTTCTACCTGGATCCGCTCAAGGCGATCAAGGTGGATGCGAGCGTGCACCGGATCATGTACCGCACCACCGACCGCTCCGGGAAGGCCATCGCCGTCACCGGCACCGTACTTAACCCCAGGACCTCCCAATACGGTCAACGCCCGATTGTCGCCTTCGCTCCAGGCACACAGGGCCTCGCGGACAAATGCGCCCCCTCCCGCCAACTGGCCGAGGGCACCGAGTACGAGGCGCTGCCCATCAAGAAGCTCCTCGACCAGGGCTTTGCCGTGGTGGTGACCGACTACCAAGGGCTCGGCACACCCGGAGTCCACACGTACATGGACCGCGAGGCGCAGGGCCGCGCTGTACTGGATTCCGTTCGGGCGGCTCAGCGTCTGGATGCCGTGGATCTCCCGGACGCGGGTCCGGCCGCGCTGTACGGCTACTCCCAGGGCGGCGGCGCGACGGCGTCCGCTGCCGAACTGGCCCCTAGCTACGCCCCCGAACTGAAGATCAAGGGCGCGGTCGTCGGCGCTCCGCCTGCGGACATGAACAAGGTCGCCGACAGCATGGACGGCTCCGCCTACGGAGCATTCTTCAACTACGCCCTGACCGGCCTGGCCACCGCGTACGGCATCGACACCGCCCCGTACCTCACCGCCCACGGCAAGCGCGTGACCAACGACCTGAGGGACAACCTGTGTACGATGCAGGCCCTCGCCAAGTACCCCTTCTTGAACTCACGCTTCCTGACGGTGGACGGGCGCCCGCTGACCGAGCGCCTCAAGCGCGCTCCGTGGGACAAGATCGTGGCCGAACAGCAGCTCGGCAAGCGCAAGCCTGCGGTGCCCGTCCTGCTCTCCCACAGCGCCCTGGACGACGTCGTTCCCCAGCAGGTCGGTAAGAACCTGGCTGCCGACTGGTGTCGACAGGGTGTGACGGTGAGGTTCGCCGGCAACCACATCCCCGGGCACATCGCCGCGACCGAGGGCACCAGCTCCGAAGGCCGCCCTTGGCTCGCGGACCGCTTCGCCGACCGGACCGCGCCGAGTACCTGCTGATCTCGACAGTCCCTTCCCGGCCCGGGTGAGTTCGTAGACGCCGGGGGCGGTGCGCACGCCCTTGACGCGGAGGCCGGCGCGGAAGCGGCCGGTGCGCAGATCCTCGACGAAAGCTGACACGGTCTCACGGACCCGATGTGACGCCCGGCCTGTCAGAGGCTGTCCTCAGAGGCGATCCGTGCGACCTGAAGGTGGGTTCGGCGCGTTGGTTCTCCGGGGGTGATACGTGAGTGTGCGCTGGTTGTCTGCTGTGAGCCGTCGTGGTGCGCGAGGTGCGGGCGGCTGTCTGTCGCGCAGCATTTGCCTGGCCTCCGCAAGGGCTGCGGTGAGGGAAAACGATGCCCGTCCGGCGGGAGCGACGTCGCCGCCGGCGCCCGCCGGACGGGACCGGCCGTGAAGTTCCGGTGAACCCTCCCGTCCCACGGGATCGCGCCTTTTGTCGCTGATGACTGCGACATGGAGGGTGTCGGTGTGGGAGTCGACGCCTCCGAACACCTTCTGGTCAGTGCCAGCGGTGTCTTCCGGGGCCTGTGCTGCCATGCTGGTGAACGCCTTCCTAGCTGGAGGTGGCGTCGGCCGGGTGGCTCAGACAGGACATTGAAGGGGCTTCTGACCAAGCTCCTATCAGGTCATGGTCCGCCTGGCCGGAGCCATGAGAACCAGTTCCGGCGATCGGGCAGAACAACGCAAAGACAGCCCAGCAGGGCGTCAGTCAGTGGCAGAGCCACGACCGCCGGAACCGCTTACGAGTATCAATGTCGGTGGCGGCTGGAAGGCTGAACGCCATGAACGGTGACGACGAGCAGCTGCTCCGAGGCCGGGTCTACGGTCGCGACCACGACGACCCCGACCCGGGACCGTGCCCGGGCCAGATCTACGTCGAACTGACCGGCGGCCCGCTCGACGGGCTGCTGCTCGACATCACCGGCTGGACACAGGACGAGATCGGCACCGGTGTCGCCCTGATGACGGAACTCGGGCGTTCCGTCTCGGCGGCCGGGTGGGCACTGTACGACCCGCGTCCCGGAGACCCGGACCGCTTCGACTGGTCGGGCGACATGACCCCGGCGCCCGGGGAGCGTCCACGTCGCCGGGCGCGGTCCGGGTGCGCTGCGGGCCCGTCGCTGCGGGAACGGCTTGTTCGTGTCTCTTCCGGGCCTGTTCACCGGGGTAGGAACCTCTGGTTGCTGTGCTGCGAGGCGACCAAACTGACGTGTGTCTTCGAGCGGGCAAAGGCGGCGGGGAGGGCGTTCGCGGGTCGGGGGAGGGCACAGCCGTGAGCCGCTTGCAGATGATCAGTGAATGGGCAGAGGGATTACGGGTCCTGCATGTCGCTCACAACATCGCAGCGGAACGGTTCGAACGCTGGGACCGCGTGACTGCCATTTCGACAGCGGCACTCTCCACCGTTGTCGGCACGGCAATCTTCGCGACGCTGGCGGGCTCCTCACAGACCGCGGTGCGCGTTATCACCGGCACGCTGAGTCTTGCCGCGGCAGCTCTCAGCACCGCCCAGCTGATCTGGAACTACCCTCAACTCGCCGCACAGCACCGCGCGGCCGCCGTGCGCTACGCCACCGTCCGGCGCCAGGTCGACATGATGCTCGCCGACCCCGGCCACCTCACCGACGACAGGGTCGACGCCGTCTCCACGACATGGGAAGACATCGAAAGAACCGCCCCCGCTCTGTCCCACTCCATCCGGCGCCGGGCCAGACGGGCGATCGCCGACCGCATGGCACGTCGCACCGCCCCGCCCATCACTCCAGCCGGTCCACCGCAGACTGGTGCATGAGAGGCCCTGCGCTTGGACATGCGTTCCGCCGGTCCCAACGCGGCCGTACGTGGGCGGAGGCGTTCCGGCCCGGGGTCGTCAACCCCACCGAGCAGGGTCCGGCCATGAAGTCCGAGCCGCCCCCGGAAGAATGGAGCCGGGCCCTGACTCGGGCTGGGCATATCGCCGCTGCGGACCAGCCGCTTGTCCTGTGTTCCGACAGGAACTGGGACTTCGTCGGCATCCGCGCCATCATCGCCGTCGTCCTCCACGCGCTCGCCGACCGCACAGGCTGCAGCCCCGACGACGTGCCGCTCCTGGAGCTGTTGGAGCACTGTGAGCGGGGCGCCCGGCATGTGCGCGAGCTGGCCGTGCCCCTGGTCGGCGAGCAGTTGGCGGTCAGCGTCGCCGTCGACCTCCCGCCCGGTTGGGCGGCCCGCGCAGTCGCAGCTGCCATGAGCGCCGCATAACCACCTGGCTATTGGTGCCGTTCGTCGTGTGCGGCCTGCGCCGCGCCCTGGACGAACGCCACCAGCATCTCAAGCAGCAAGCCGCCCCGCACGACGGGCATGCCAACTCACCAGCCCGCAGCCGGCGTTCCACCCGGACGACGTTGGTGTCGACGATGAGCACTCGCTACCTCCGCCTCGTGCACACCGTGTCGTCGTGCACGAAGCAAGATCAGACTGCCCACCAAGATCAGCACTCATGTCCACCGTGACTGTCGCGAACCCCCGCCTACGTGCTCATACAGAGAGTCGTCCAACAGCCGTGTCGGCGGGCCTGGGGTCTCGCAGGGCTGAGGTTGTCCTGGTAGCTCTCCCGCTCGGAGGAGGCCCGAACCGCTTGATGGACGAGCAGGTGCAGTTCCCGCCGCGCCACGGAAACTGGCACACACAGCTAGGACTCTGGCGCTCGGTGCTAAGGCGCCGTACGTAAATTCTCGCGAAGATTTCCTTGCGTGCATGACATGCCCGCAGGCATCCGCCTTCGGCGGGCACCTTCGTCAGAGACACTTCACACACAGGGGGAAGCTCCGTGCGAATGCGCACTCGTATCGCTCCGTTCACGATGACAGCTGTACTGCTCGCGGGGGGAACGGCCGCTGCGACGACCGGCTCGGCGAGCGCTACGGAACCGAAGACGAACGCAGCGATCCAGGCGGCCTGCCTCGACACCGCGAGGGGCTACACCAGCGCGGCCGGTAGCGGCAGCAGGAACGCATTCTGGCCGGAAGTTACCGGCACTTGGGCGTACACCACAAGCAGTTGCCTGGACATCAACGTAAAGCCCAACGACACCGGCCGGATCAAGGCATGCTTCAAGGCCACCAACAGGTGTAACGGTTGGACGCAGGCGTACAAGGGACAGTGGGCGCTGGCCGCCACAGATGTGTATAACTCAACCGCCTTCTACATCCAGTTCGAGGGCACGGCCCGGAGCACCGGCCTGATCGCCTACTGAGGCGCCGAAGCGGGGGAACCATGCGGGGCGTTCGGACCTTCTGGCCCGACGCCCCGCTTGGCATGCTCGGGCACACCCTTTGAACCAGATAACTCCCGAACGCTACTGATGAGTGGATAGCGATACGTGTCAAATGTTCAGCGATGGATGCCCGGATGTGCGCGCAAGATGTGACGGCGGTATTCGGTTGGGGTGGTGCCGTAGGTGGTGCGGAAAGCGCGGGTGAAGTCGGCGGGACGGAAGAAGCCCCAGCGGGCGGCTATCGCGTGGACAGGTCGTGTGGCCAGGCGCGGGTCGGTGAGGTCGCGTCGGGCGCAGGTGAGGCGCTGGCGGCGGATGTGCGAGGCGGCTGTAGCGCCGTGGGCGTGGTCGTGGAAGAGGCGGTGCAAGGTCCGCAGCGAGATGTGGTGAGCAGCGGCGATGGTGGCAGGGGAGAGTTCGGTGTCGCCCAGGTTCCGACGGATGAAGTCCTGGATCTCCAGGAACTGCACGTGCTGGCGGGTTTCGGTGGGTGTCTGCTCTTCGGTATCGATGTGGTGGGCCAGCCATGCGGTGACCAGTTCGGTGAGGACACTGCCCAGCCGTTGGCCGTCGGCGGACCGGGAAGGGCTGGTGTCGGTGGCCAGGTGAGTGAGGAAACAGGCGAGCAGACGTCCGACCCCTTCCCGTCCTGACATCCGGGCAGCCAGCACGCGGTCCACACGGTTCGATGACAGCTGCACCATGGCCCTGGGGAGTTGCACCACCACGGAGGCTGCTGTGCCCTGTCGGGCATCCACCACGCTTTCATAGGGCTGGGAGGTGGAGTACACGACCAGGTCGCCCGCTCCGAGCGCTGCTTCGCGCCGCTTGTGGATGATGCCCTGTCGCCCGTGCAGGATGAGCCCTACTGCGTACATGTCGGGGTCGGACCGTCGGATCAGCTGCGGTGTGCGTCGCGACCTCATGGACGCGTAGGTCATTGCGGTCACCTGCGCCGCACCCATGTCCACGGTGCGCAGCGAAGCTCGGAAGTCAACTGGACGGTCGATGCTGAACTCATTGGGTATCAGCGCGAGTGCCGTGATGTCACGCCAGGCATCTACCCGGTCGGACACCGGCAGGTCCTGACTGTCGAACACCTTCTCCAGCATCGAGCCACCCCTTCTCCTCGTTTCACCGTCCCTGATGAAGACCTGCCAGAAAAGGGCAGCGTCGGACAAGAACTGAGCCGATCAGGGTGTGCGAGGAAGAGCTCTCGTAGACGGGCCGGTAGCAGCCGGGGCACAGGCGGCAGTCCTCGAGTTCGTCCGCTGGCGGCGCGTCCGGTCCGAGCAGCGGCACGATCCGCAAGAGGTTCTCCCCGGCTTCGGCCCACAGCCCCATCGGTCGTTCCACGCTCCGCTCGAAGACGACGTCGCCGTCCGGGCCTTCGCTGGTGCGGATCCGGGCCAGCGTGCCGACGCTGGCCGGCCTCGACGAGCTGCTCGACGACCTCGCGGATCTGGACTGTGGTCACCGCGGCGACGTCGGCGCCGGGCTCCAGGCGGACCGCGTCCAGCACCGCCGTTGACCGGGCCCGGGAGATCGTGGACAGCTACGAAGTCCTTGGGCAGCTGGTTCGCGCGGCGCCGGACGTCGGTAGCGACCGCGCGGGCGTGGCCGGTCAGCTGGAGGCCGATCTACAGACTCACCCCCGCCCGCGTCCGACGGGGGTTCAGGAACCTGCACACGAAGACCGGCTCTCCGGCCAGCGCACCGAAACGCACAACACCCGGACCAGGAAGGCCACTTGGTTCGAAGAACCGCCGTCCAGCCACCCGACACGACGTGGGCCGCGTCCTCGCGACCGGAGAGGCATGCAACCGCCCCGCCCACCACAAAGTCGGCACCAAACCCCGTCGTGGGAGCGGCACTGACACCGTTGGCGCAGCCTCGTAGCCTGCTTTGACGCAGAGCGGCGTGATTCTTTTGGCGGGAGACCCTGATGACAGGCGACAGCAGGTCCAGCACGGATATCAGAGGCGGCCACATCGGACTGGTCGTCACGATCATTGCCCTGGTCGTCATTGCCAGTTTTTCCGGCCCTCGCTGGACTTTGATCGTCGCGGCGTGCTTCACCGCCTGGTTCATCCTCGCGCTGACCGTCATCCGCATCAGGGGCGGACGCGGCGGAGAAGCCCTTCGACGGGCCTACGTCGCCACTTTCGGATGGGGCGACTACATCACCCCCTGACGGGGTTAAACGGCAAGGTAAGTGCCTGTTTTCAAACCGGCCTTCTGGGAGGCTGATCCGTCTCACCACGGATGCGCCATGTGCCGCTCGGCTGATGCCAGACAAGACGGACCCGTCCTGCATCGGGCCTGCGTGCCGTCAACTCGCTGAGGTCGAACGCCGCAAGAGCCCGGAGTGCTTCGTCGGACACGTCCGAAGACAGGTACAGGGTGATATCTGCATCCGAGTCGTCGACGATGACGTACTGTGCCTCCGCCTGCCTGGAAGGGCTGGCCGCGCCACTGGCGTTGCGGGTTTCCCGGTGCCGGAGGGGCAGGCGACGGATCAGTTGGCGGGCCTGTGCGTATGCGTCCTCGGCGGTTTTGGACACCAGGGTCTGGATGAAGGGGAGCACGGTTGTGGTGACCAGGGCCGTGATTACGGTCGCCTCCCAGGCGGGCGCGGAAGCGATGTTGTCGAATGGTGGGATCGGACGGTTTTGGATCTCCGTGGCGCGCCGACGCCAGTGGTCTGCCTCGTCCTCGCGTCCTTGGTCCCTTAGAAGGCGCGCGAGCTCCTGCGCAGCCTGAATCGATGCCCACTTCTGGGCGTTGCCGGCGGCCGTCCGGAACCAGTGCTCTGCCTCATCGAGGTGCCCCTGCTCGAGGAGTCTTTGGGCGAGTCTCAGCTGTTCACTGCCCTCTCCGTCTTCAGCTGCCGCCCGTTGCCATGGCTCAGCCTCCTCGAACCGCCGCTGTTCTCGCAGGAGGCTGAGGAGCTCATCTCTGATGTGTCGATCACCTATGGCGGCGCCAAGTCGGAGCCACCGCTCGCGCTCCTCGGCGCTCTTCGACAAGCTGACCATCGACGATACGGCGGATGAATGACCGGCTTCGGCCGCCTTCACTATCCAGCGGGCAGCCTCGTCCGACCACCTCTTCGACTGCCTCTCGAAGTCCGGATCCCCGCGGAGTTCCTCCTGCTGCTTGAGATCAATGTAATACCTCCCGCCGTGCGCCATGGTGGTGCAAATACGGGACAAGCGGACCATTCCTGAGGGATCACCCATCTCGGCAGCCGCGCGTGCCCACGTCTCGGCCCGCTCAGCCTGATCACTCCGGTGGAAATGCTCGGCGAGGAGCACCATCGCGTGTGGGTCGCCATCCTCGGCGGCCACACGGAGGTGGTGCAGGTGAGGATCCTGCATACCCGACTTCTGCATCATGCCTCTCCCGGCCGCGATCTGAAGGAATCATTGTCCCTGGAGTTTCAACAGCTGCTCCCGTGAAGGGACGATGCCACAGGGCACTGTGGTTGCCGGAAGATCAGACCGCCCAGGGGTCGGCTCGTCGCCAGAGCGGTTCGTCAGCGCGTGGGGCTCAGGCTTCCCTGACGGGGCAAATCCTGAGCGAACACCTCGCCGAACTGATCGAGCAACAGCGCCCGTTCGTGGACGCGGAGCTATGGGCGGACAAGATCGCCCGCGTGACAGACGCGCACCCCGTCGGGATCAGCGCTGAAGATCTGGCCGACATGACCGGACCCGGTTCGGGAAACGACGCTGACCAGCCGTGGTCGGGACTGGACGCGGCACGGCCGGACCGTGGTCGGGGCCATGGTCTGGTTCCAGTGGTCGGGGAGACCACGCCGCGAAATCCCGGTTATCCACAGGCCCGAACGGGATCGGCCGTTCCTCCGTACGCTGCTGCCCGAATCGGTCACACGGGGGTGTGCGGGATGCGGTACGGCGTGGTGGTGGTGGAACTCGCGGTAGAGGTCATGGCGCAGCTGCCCGACGGCCGGGCCCGGCAGGGGGTGATGGCGCTCGTGGAGGTCGCGCGGTTGGATCCGCGGGCCTGGCCCGATGTCCGTGACCCGGGCTCCGTGGAGGAGATCCGGGAGGCGTTCGGACGGCGGTGCTGGATCCAGTACATGCCGCACGCCGGGGCGATCGAGGTCCGTGACATCGGTTGGGCGGGCTGATCTCCGGCCTGGCGCTGACGTCGCCGCCGTCTGCGACGCGCTCTGACACCGGAGTCGGCTGCCCGGCAGGGGACTAACTGTGTTGCCAGGCAAGCTGGTTGGAGAGCCAGTGGTTGACATGCAGGAACCAGGAGGAAGCCTTTTACGCCTAGAAGGGGCGTAGATCCTGCGACGGGAGAGTCCGAAGTGACACGGAATTCGAACAAGCGATCTAATGCCGGTATGGACGTGACCGACTTCCCCGACGACCTGGTGCAGACGCAAGCCGCCTGGAACGCCACCTACAACGCGCTCGCCGCACCCCGCCCCCGCGACACCACCGCCCTGCGCCGCCGCCTGCTGCTCCTGTCCGTACGGCTGTGGTGGCACCCCTACTGGGAGACCGCCCCCTCGGTGCCGGCGGCCCGGTCCGAGCTGCGCCAGCTGGCCCGCGCCCGGGGAGCCGTCCGGGCCGCGTGACCCGCGTGACCCGCGCGTCTCGGACGACCAGGAGCACGGGGTTGCGGCAAGGGTTGCGCCTCGCTGTTGCGCTGGAGGTTGCGACAGGGGTTGCGCCTACTGTTGCGCGACCCCACGGGCCGTCTCCGTGTTCGCGCAGGTCACCACGCGGTTTCGCCGTGGTCGGGGTGCTGACATCCCCGTTGCGACCCCCTTCGCCCATGCCCTGGCTGGAGTTGAGGGAAAGGAAGAGGCGGGATGGGCGGCGCGGACGCAGCCGGGGATCGGGGCGCGCTCGCCGGTGTCGCGCGTCGGCGCCGCCGCGCGCCGGGCCGCTGACGATACGGCGGCCGGCTCTCCGACCACCCCGGTGGCCCGGTCGTGCTACGGGCCACCCACCTGTCGCTGGTCGCCCAGCGCCACGACCGCCGGCACATCGCCTGGAAGCAGATCGCCGTTGTCCCTCTGGCTCACGCCGCGACCGTGACGGCGGCGGCCTGAGCCAGAGGACAGGCCCGCCCCGTGGGACTGCGAGCCAGGCGAAGGCGACGCGCCCGCCGAACGCCCTGCCCGCTCACCGGCGTTGGTGAGAAACTCCAGCGGAGAACCCACGACTGGCTATGGAGGTCTGAACGGGAGTCGTTTCGAGGTGTGTGGGGGAGTCACTGGTTGGCTCTCGACATGATCAATCGCGATGACTTTTGATATCACTCGCTTGCCCGTTGGCCCCATCCCTTCGCCGTCTGCTCGCAGTTCGGCGGGCCAGGCCAGAGGTGGGGGGCCTCGGCCTGGCCTCGCAACTACTGTGCAGTGTCAGTGCTGTTCGGGGGATCGAATACGCAGAACTCGTTGCCCTCCGGGTCGGCAACGACGATCCAGCGAAAGCCGTGTTCGCTGAGTTCTTCAGAGAGTCTCGTAGCGCCCAACTGTTCGAGGCGATTGACCTCGGGCATCAGGTCTGCGGTGCCAAAGTCGAGATCAAGGTGCATGCGGTTCTTGCCCTGTTTTGGTTCTGGGACGTGTTGCAGGAGAAGGGTCGGTGCAGGAGTGGGCCCGACCAGGCTCAGGTAGGGAGGTCCGTGGAAGCCTCGCTGGTAGTCCAGCGGAGCGAGCGCGGCAAGCCAGAAGTCGGCTTGCGCTTCGGCGTCGACACAGTCCAGCGTCACAACGATCTGCATGGCGGAACGGTAGGAGGCTTAGAGAGCATCTGATCTATGTAACTGATGATTAGGGATGATTCTGTGACTGTCGGTGTTGGTGGTCGTTGGGTGAGGCGTGAGTGCTCGTCGTCCGTACCGAAGTGATGTCTCCGACGCCCGCTGGGCCTTGATCGAACCGGTCTTCACAGCCTGGCGAGCCGACCGGTCCGGCCCTGGCGCAGCGGCCCGGGTCCACGACCTACGGGAGATCGTCAACGCGATCCTCTACGTGAATCGCACCGGCATTCCGTGGGAGTACCTGCCGCACGACTTCCCGCCGTACAAGACCGTCTACGACTACTACGCGAAGTGGGAAGCAGACGGCACGACCCAGCAGGTCCACGACCTGTTACGTGACAAGACCCGCCGTTCCCATGGCCGTCACGCGGAGCCGACCGCGGCCGTGATCGACGCGCAGAGCGTAAAGACCTCGGCAAACGTGGCCGAGACCAGCCAGGGAATCGACGCCGGCAAGAAGATCAAAGGACGCAAGCGGCACCTGATCACGGACACGCTCGGCCTGGTCCTGGCTGTGCTCATCACCGCGGCGAACGTGCACGACACCGTCGGCGGCAAGCTCCTACTCGACGACCTCGCCGACGCCCATCCCGGCGTGTCCAAGGTCTGGGCCGACGGCGGTTACCAAAGCAGCATTCTCAACCACGGTGCCTCGCTCGGCATCGACGTCGAGGTGGTGCAGCGGTCACGCGCGAAAGGGTTCGAGCCCCTGCCGAAACGGTGGGTGATCGAGCGCAGCTTCGGCTGGCTGATGCAGAACCGCCGCCTCGCACGGGACTACGAAGCCCTCCCGCAGAGATCCCGCACGATGATCCACTGGGCAATGGCTAACAAAATGTCCCGCGAACTGACGGGAGAATCCACACCAACCTGGCGAACTGAAACAGACATCCCGCACTCATCGGCCTGAACACACATCAGATGCTCTCTAAGTTCCCCCTGTTGGGGCGTTTCTGGGACAGGTGATGATCCAGGTCGATTGGCTGTCAATCAGCTACCTGACCTGGTGGTTTCGCCTCTGGCGAGAAGGCAATGGATGCACCGGCTGGTCATTTCTTCGAGCAAGATGGGGTCACCGAGTGAGACGACGCATACCCTCCCGATCTCCTGGTGCGGGGGCGATATGAAAGTTTTCGGCAGCACGACGGGCGCTGCAGATGTTGCTGTGCGCGGGTCTGCTGTCGGGTCTGCTGGGCACGCCGGCCGCCGCGGCCGAGGAGCCAGCCACGCTGCCCGCGGATGTGCGCGCCCACATCGTCGGCTACTGGGAGACCGGCGGAGCCGGTCTGAAAGTGGCCGCAGAGCAGGCGCTGCTCGGCGGTGACGAGGCGATCCGCACGTTCCTCGACGAAGCGGAGTCCATCCAGCTCGACGACAACCGCGTTGACACCGCGCGACTGGTGATGACCGGCGGTCCAGGCATGCGGCTGGCCGCCAAAGAAGCGATGCTGAAGTCGCCGGCCGAGCTGGAGGCATTCCTCCTGTACGGCTACGAGGAGCCGCTGGACGAGGACCGCAAGGTCGAGATCGCCCGTCTGGTCACACTCGGCGGCCCGGGTGTGCAGGCGGCAGGCAAGGCCGCCCTCCAGGGCACCTTCGACGACCGTGAACTCTTCCTGACGACAGGCCAGTACACGGAACGTCAGGACGACAACCGCGTCGAGGTCGCCCGCCTCGCAGGCATCGGCGGTCCCAACGTGCAGGCCGCGGCCAGGGTTGCGCTGAGGGGCACGCCCGAGGACATGGTCGAGTTCCTGGAGATCGGGCAGTTCACCGCCCGGGACCGCGACCAAGAACACTCCACGATCGCCCAGCTGATCGAACAGGCAAAGCAGGCCGGCAAGCTGGCCGAGGACGCCCGCAAGACGGCGGAAGAGTCGTCGAAGAAGGCAGCAGCGGCCTCCCAGATGGCCAAGGAGGCCGCGCAGAAGGCGGCCGAGGAGACCGCTGCCGCCAAGGACGACTCCAAGAAGGCCGCGGTCAAGGCCAAGCAGGCCGCGGACGCCGCGCGAGGCGCTGCCGAAGCCGCACAGGAAGCCATCGGCGCGGCCAACGCCGCCAACCGCGCCGCACGACGGGCCGCACTGGCCGCAGCGCAGACAGCCTCGGCGGCAGCCGCAGCCGCTGAAGCAGCGAACAAGGCATACAAGGCAGCCATCGCCGCCGCCGGCGACAAGGCCAACGCCGCCGCCACAGCTGCCGCGAAGGAGGCACGTGCCGCGGCCACGGCCGCCAGCACCTCGGCCGAGGCCGCCCTGAACGCCGGAGCTGCCTCCGAGGCCGCCGCACTCGCCGCCGGTTCGGCCAAGGGAGCGTCCACCAACGCAAGAGCGGCGGCGACCGCCGCCGAGGAGGCTAACGGCTACGCGGACGCGGCCGGTGTGCACTCCGATGCGGCCCGTCAGGCCGCGATCGAGGCACGTCGCAATGCCGATGCCGCCGATCGTGCCGCCGACCGCTCCGCTGCCCTGGCCCGCCGCTCAGCAACTGCCGCCTATGGAGCCCGGGACGCGGCCAACTCCGCCGCCGCCCACGCCAACAAGTCCGCCGACTACGCGGACGATGCCGCCGCACATGCCGGAGACTCGGCCACCTACGCCTCCGTGGCACAGAAGAACGCCGACGGGGCCAAGCAGGCGGCAGCAACCGCAACGACCGCGGTGGCAAAGGCCAAGGACACGTTCGACCTGGCCCGCGAGACCGAAACCGCCGACCTGCAGACCCGCACCGAGGCAGCCATCGAGCGGGCACGCTCGATGAAGTCCGCCTCTGGGGACGGGATTTCTGCCGCCGCCGCCTCGCAGGTCCAGGCCCGGTCGTTGAATGCCACCGCCACCGAGCTGGCCCAGGAGGCCAATCGGCCCGACGTCGACATCCAGGCCACCGCGGCCAAGGGCCGCGAACTCGCCATACCGGCCCTGGAACTGCTCGGCCCCTGGCACCAGGAGGCCGCCGCTCGCGCCCTGTCGGGCACCGACCAGGATGTCCTGGACTACCTGCGCACCCGTTGGAAAGAGGCCGGCGACAACGACACCCGCCAGCGCGTCGTCAACCTCAGCACACAAAGCCCCTACGCCGGCGTACGCACCGCAGCCACCACGGCCCTGGCCGACACACCCGAGCAGATCAATACCTTCTACGCCACCGGGCAGTACGAAGCCGGCCTGGACGACATGAAGGTCGACGTCGCCAAGCTGGCCACCACCGGGGGTCCCAGCGTCAATGACAAGGCCAAGGCGGCCCTCGCCGACGGCACCGGCATCGCACTCGCGACATTCCTGCAGATCGGCCAGTACGGCGAGCGCCTCACCGACGAAAACGTCATCACCGCACGCCTGGCCGAGACCGGCGAACCCGAACTCAGCTCCGCCGCGAAGATCGCACTCGCCGGGCCGCCCCAACTGGTGCACGAATTCATAACCATCGGCCAATACCAGGCGCAACGCGAGGACGACCTCGCCACCACCCACATCCACCAGGTCGACCGGCTCCTGGCCGAAGGCTCTTTGATCGCGGCCAAGGCCGGCACGGACGCCTGGCGCGCCGCAGAAGCCGCCGCCTCGGCCAAGGGCGCCGCCGACGCAGCAGCAGCCTCCACAGAGGCCCGGAACTCCGAAAAGGATGCCGCGCAGTACGCGGCGAACGCCGGCGCCTCCGCCGCCGCCGACGCCGCCGCCGCCACCACAGCCCGCAACGCGGCCAACCGGGCCGACACGGCCGCCGAGAACTCCGCCGCAAACGCCGAGTTCTCCGCCTCCTACGCCCGCGAGTCGGCCCGCAAGGCCGACACGGCAGCGAATGACGCCCGTGCTTCCGCCATCGCCGCGGGCAAGAGCCGCACCGAAGCCGAGGCCGCGGCCAGCGAAGCCTGGAAGGCAACCCGTGCCCTCGCCGAAAAGGAACTAGAAGAGGCACTCCGGCAAGCGGAACTGGCGCGCCAGGAGGAACAGCGGCCCACCAGGATCTGCGGCTACCGCCCCTGGGGAACCCCGAAATACGTCCCGATCCTCCCCTGCCACCCGATGATCGACGAGGCCCTGGACCTGCTGGAGGACCTCCACAAGGCAGGAAGCGTCGGACGCGACGCCTTCGTGGAACTGTCCGGACTCGGCGACATCGAGAAGTGCATCACGAACCCCACCGCCTTCGACTGCACGATGGCCGCCGTCGGCGTCATGCCCTGGGGCAAGCTCAAACTCCTCGCCAAGATTGACAAGGGTCTTGACGCCATCAAGGGGACGCGCGCGGCCCGCCGGACCGTCGCCTGCCTGGCCGGAACAGGGCACAGCTTCCCCGCCGGCACCAAGGTCCTCATGGCCGACGGCACCGGCCGCCCGATCGAGCAGATCGAAACCGGCGACCTCGTCACAGCCACCGACCCCACCACCGGCGAAACCGGTCCCCGACGCGTCACCCGCACCATCCACACCCCCGACGACCGGAACTTCACCGACGTCACCCTCACCGACAACTCAACCCTCACCTCGACCAGCCACCACCCCTACTGGTCCGAAAACGACCAGGCGTGGAAGAACGCAAGCGACCTCCAGACCGGCGACACCCTGCGTACCCCGCAGAACCACACCGCCGCCATCGCCCACACCCGGAACTGGCAGGGCCTCCAGGACGCCTACGACCTCACCGTCGACGACCTCCACACCTACTACGCCTTCACTGGCACTACTTACCTACTCGTCCACAACACCGAGGGGATTGATTGCCCTGGATGGGTAAAGAATCTCTTCGACAAGCTTCCCGTAGACACAGGTCTGCGTGGTAAGACCTATGGCAACATTCGGGACAGCAATGGAAATGTAATTCCGGCTGCGGATACAAAAGAGCTGCGCGAGTTGATGAGTGGCGAGCATGACAGCTTGTTTGACGAGGCGGATGCACTGCTCCAATCCTCGGGGCATCACCTGTACCCCCAGCTAAAGAATGAAGGAAAATACAGAATATCATCCCACGTAGAGGCAAAGTATGCAGCCTGGATGAAGAATAATGGCATCGCGCATGCGACGGTGGTCATCAACAAAAATTCCGGCGTATGCGCCAAAAAATTGAACTGCGAAAATGCCGTAGAGGCCATCCTCCCCGCAGGTCATACCATGAAAGTATACTACCCAGGAGACGGTAGCCCGGGTGACACTAGTGGGGAAGAGGGTTAATCCGTGAGACTAGCAATGCATTTGCGCGGCGAATCTCGAAATCTGCGAGACAATGAGGAAGTGTCGACAGTTCTCGACGAGCTCTTTCGATACGGGCAGGACGTAGAACCAGACGTGGAAGTAACCTGGCTAACGCTGGACGACAAAGGTGAAGACCCGGTTTCCATGCTTGATGTTAGTGCCAATTTGAAGACCGGGTTTGGCGGCGTCGTCTGGCAGGCGGGAGGGCGCGAAGCCGAGCGAATCGAACGAGAGACCGGCAGTGACATCGGGTACTACTTTTGGGTTTCCGACATCCAGGAACCACCCGACTTCGACCCCGATGTCCTGTCCGACTCCCACGTCCCTTCATTTTTCGACCCTAGAGGGGTGTTTCCTGTGACTGAGGTGCGAAGGGTGATCGAAGAGTACTGCCAACTGCTGGGTAGTCGACCCACGAGAATCCAATGGGTCGCAGGCAATCAGAACGGCACTCGCCTGGACTGACAGAACATCATCCCGCGGTGCCTCCTGCTCGGCTTCTCCGATCAGGTGATGAACATATGTTATCCGGGAAGCAGCACCGGTTTCCCCATTAGAGGGAAGAGAGTGAGGTAATGTTGAAGCTGGCAGTACATCTCGGCGGAATGCTGCTTCCCCGTGATTCCGAAGAAGTGGTCGGGGTGATCAATGACATCTTCACCGAATTTCCCCCTGCCCTACGTCACGGGGATTACGGGCACGCCGAATTCCACTTCGTTTCCGTGACGGATGGCCGACTCTACAGTTCAATCGACAGCAGTCTGGTACTCGTTGCAGATTTCGCCAAAGGATTCGGAGTGCTCACCTGGGCCTGCGGGCCCGAGGTAGCAGATCGACTTTCCATTTCCAGGCAAAAGGAAGTCGGGGCCAGCGCCTGGGTTTCGCTTGCTACCGACAAAATTTACCGCGAGGGAGTCTTCTTGCTGGACTCTCACGATTCCTCGGCTGTCGCAGACCCGAGTACCGTATTGCCGATCGACCAAATAAGAGAAGCCGTCGAAGAGTACTGCCTCACCGAAACGGGCTTTCGTCCAGAAGCGATCCGTTGGGCGCAAAGCACCCACACGGGGCAGCTCCTTTAACGGGTAGAGCATAGGACCTCGACGGTCCTGCAGTGGCCAGCTATGAAATACCTTGAAGGTCCGTCGGCATAGTCGGCGGACCTTCAAGTGTGCTGGAGATAAGAAATTGATTCGCATGTGGAGTAGAATATGCCATCTGTCGCCCCGACTGAGAAATGCAGCATCGCATTCCCACGTAGAGGCAAAGCATGCAGCCTGGATGAAGGATAATGGCATCGCGCATGCGACGGTGGTCATCAACAAAAATTCCGGCGTATGCGCCAAAAAATTGAACTGCGAAAATGCCGTGGAGGCCATCCTCCCCGCGGGTCCTCGGGGAGGATCAGAGCAACTGCCATCTTGCAGTTCTGAGCTTTATTACACACGTCCTCATTGTTATTGATGACAACGGTAGCTTCTTTGATTTTATTCTCATCCATCCATACGGCATACTTGGTTTCCACGTGGGATGATGCACTAGTATGTCAGCCACTCCCTATGAGGGATCAATGTTTCAATGCATTCTTGGCCTTGCATGGCCCACTGAGGCGACAGAAACAAAGGACGGCTGCGGGCGTAGTCCCCATTCTGCTGGCAGCGCAGGACCACCCCCAAGCTGAGGAGATAAGGCTCCCCCCGTTGTCCGGTCCGTAGACCATCGACGTACTCGGGCAAATCCAGACCCTCAAGGTTTGACGCGGTCTCCTCAATCCAGGGATCGAGTTCCGACGGCAGCCGGCCAACCAGAGGGACGCCATTATGGTGGACCTGTGGGCCCCTGCAGGCGTCAATAGCGGCCGCAGTCAGTGTTTGTGTCCCCTGGTCGTAGTAGGTATCAATACCAACCCTGTTGAACGGGTACCATTGCGCGTACATTCTGGTGTCCCAGGCTGTGATCGGCTCTTCCAGAGCAGCGGATACTTCCTCCCTGCTCTGACCGAACCGCAGGGGTCCCACGGAGTCCAATGGAGTCCATGCCCAGTGAGGACGCTCCGCGTCCGGGACGAACTTATCTGCCCACCAGCCCAACGATCCCACCCCTGATCCAAACGTGCGTGTGAGAGTCACTTTTGCATGGTCGGCGGCGATGGGAGTACCCGCGCGTCCATCGGACAGTTCACCGGTCCAGTGATCGGTGTCATCCACTTCTCCGCGGACTGGGGGCCCACCTTCACCCATATGTGCGGTACCAGTGTCCCCTGGGAAACCGTCGGCGACGTGGACGGTTTCCCCTGGGCGAACCTGTGCACCAGTCTCATCCGCGGGCTGCACCCAGCCTTCGAACAACTGGTCGCATGTGAGGAAGAAGCCGATTGGCACTGCGGCTGATGCCGCCTTGGGCCTAGCGGGTCGCTTCCGGACTCGGTCCGTTCGAGATGTCAGTAAGAGGATCCCCCCAACGAACAAGCGCGATCTTGGGGCTGAGCGATCGGCGACCTGCGGTGACGGCGTCCCATTTAGGGTGTCCGGTGATCTGTACGGTGAGCGGGGGCTATCCATACGCTTGGGTCTGTGAACGAGTCCATCGGGTACGCCAGGTGTTCGCTCGACGAACAAGACCTCACCGCCAGCGCGGCATCCTGCTCGGCCTCGGCGTCGCCGAGGCCCGCATCTATCTCGACCGCTCGGTCCCCGACGCCCGCAACGTCGGCGACTCACTCACCGCTCGCGGAGTCAAGCTGTCCCTTGGTGGCATGCTCTACGACCCGGCCGATCCGATAGGCAAGACGTTCTTCAACATCCTCGCCACCTTCGCCGAGTTCGAGGTCGACCTGCTGCGGATGCGGAGGCGCGAGGGAATGGCCGTGGCGAAGGCCCAAGGGAAGCTGCGCGGCAAGCAGCCCAAACTGACGGCCTCGTCAAAGAGCACCGCAGTGGTGAGCACACCATCGCCGACCTCGCCGAACTCTTCTCTGTCAGCCGGGCGACGGTCTATCGCGTCCTTGAACGCTCCGCTCACACTGACCATGTACGTCCTTCGCCAGGACGCAGGTCAAAGATCTGCACCGCTCGTCGCGTTCCATGGAGAGTCCCGTGAGAAGCCCGTACGGCTCCGCCTTCAACCTGTTCGCCACCACTTTCGGGTCATGCTCGGAATGCCTCAACAGTCATCCGCTGTGGCCGGAGCGGAAGCACCACGTGGACTGGGATGCCTCGGCAATCGAGCATGACCCCGACGCGATCCGCAGCGCCCTTGAGGTCTTGGCCGCAGCTGCGGATGGATCACCTGCATGCAATGAACCGTTCGTGCGCACTCTGGTTACCTTGAGGGGCCTCGGAGTTTCCGGACAGGCACCCAATAGGGTTGTCCTGAACAAGGAAACGAGGAAGAAGTGGCGCCACCCAGTAAGTACTCGCCGGAGTTCCGCGAGGAAGCCGTCCAGATCGCTCTGAGGTCAAGCAAGACGATCTCCGAAGTCGCCCGGGAGCTTGAGCTGAACTCGGAGACGCTACGCGGCTGGGTGAAGAAGTACCAGAAGCAGCAGGAACCAGCCCCCGATGCGGAACTAACGGTGAACGAGCGGGCGCGCCTAAGGGAACTCGAACGACGCAACCGCGAGCTGGAGATGGAAAATTCTTTCCTGAAAAAAGCCGCAGCGTACGTGTGTCCTGAACAGAGAGGACTGCCGGTGTAGGTCGGTAGTAACTCGATGATGCTGCACAGATGATGAGGGTTTTGGCCCCTCGGAGTCGCCCACGGGGAGGGAGGCTCCAAACCGCCTCCTGCTGCGTTGGCTGAAGACCGTCGTGGTGAGCGTCGGAGGAAAAGGCGCCCTTGAAAGGGCGTCAGGTAGGGATCGGGAAGGCGAGCGTAAGCGAACCACTGCTGATGCGTCGAAATGCTTGGACGACATCGAAACCGGGGCTTGTATGCTCCCTGGGATAAGTCTGGCGGGTGTCCGCTTCCTGGCCAGGCGGTGTCCGGCGTGAAGGTGGCGCGAGCCCGGTCTGCGGGATCTGTGCGGAACAGGAGAAGGCGCGCGTCCATGACGGACGTGTGCCGGCGGACCGGTTCGTAGTAGCGGGGAAGCCTCTGTAATGGAGGTGGAGCGAAGGGGCCGGGTCGTTCGTGGCTTGTTCATTCGATCAACCGGAAGTTCTCCGGGAGGAATTGGCGTGGATGAGTTGAAAGCAACGGTCAAGCCGTTCGGAATTCCGAAGCTGCTGGTGATGGAGGCTTGGGAGAAGGTCAGGGCGAACAAAGGCGCCCCGGGTGTGGACTCGGTGGCCATCGAGGAGTTCGAAGAGGATCTACGGGGAAACTTGTATAAGATCTGGAATCGGATGTCCTCGGGCTGCTATTTCCCGCCGCCGGTGCGCATGGTGGAGATTCCGAAGCCGCAGGGCGGCATCAGGGTTCTCGGAGTGCCGACCGTGGCCGACCGTGTCGCGCAGACGGTGGTGGCGATGGTGCTGGAGAAGAGGGTCGAGCCGATCTTCCATCCGGATTCCTATGGTTACCGCCCGGGGCGCGGAGCGATTGACGCCGTGGGCATGTGCCGGGAGCGGTGCTGGAAGTACGACTGGGTGGTCGATCTGGACATCAAGGCGTTCTTCGACTCGGTGCCGTGGGACTTGATGCTCAAAGCGGTTAGCTCGATATGTGATCTCTCCTGGGTCCTGCTGTATGTCCGGCGGTGGCTTGCTGCCCCGCTACAACATGCGGATGGGACGCTGGTCGAGCGTTCCAGGGGTACCCCGCAGGGCTCAGCGGTATCTCCCGTTCTGGCGAACCTGTTCATGCACTACGCGTTCGATATATGGCTGCACCGGGAGTTCCCGGACGTCCGTTTCGAACGGTATGCCGATGACGCGGTCATCCACTGCCGCAGTCTCGCCGAGGCGAGAGCGGTACTGACCGCGCTGGAAGCGCGCATGGACTCGGTCGGACTTCAACTGCACCCCGACAAGACGCAGGTTGTTTACTGTCGGGACGCGAACCGCAAGAGCTCGTTCGAGCACACGCGGTTCACGTTCCTTGGCTACGACTTTCGTGAGCGCACCGTGGACGGGCCACACGGGCTGTTTCGGAGTTTCTCTCCGGCGGTCTCGGAAAAGGCCCTGAAACGGATGGGTGAGGTGGTGCGTTCCTGGCGCCTGCACCGGTGGGTGCAGGGCGAGGCCCGGGACCTCGCGGACTGGATCAATCCAGTCGTGCGGGGATGGATGCAGTACTACGGGGCCTTCAACAGGTCGGCCCTCTATCCCCTCCTGAAACGGATCAACGCCTACGTGGTCCGGTGGTTGCGTGGGAAATACCGAAGGCTGCGGCGAAGCTGGGCAGCGACCTTCCGCGCGTGGCGGTCCGGGGTTGACAGATATCCCCGGCTCTTCGCGCACTGGGTCTGGATAACCGAGCCCGCCCGGGTCTGGTGACCAGGACGACAAGAGCCGTATGACCGGAGACGGTCACGTACGGATCTGTGGGAGCCCGGGGGCGAAATTCCCCCGGGCTACCCGACTTCGCGAAGGATCCCCGGTAGCAAGCAAGTACGAGTTCATCGACGAGATGAGGCTCGACACCGAGGAGTACGCATACAGCGTCGATTTCATGTGCGGTCGGCTCGGCGTATCCAGATCCGGCTACTACGAATGGCGCTCCCGCCCGGAATCCGCGACAGCCCAGCGGCGCGAAGAACTGAAATTGCTTGTCGACAAGGTCTTTGACATGTCCGACAGCACTTATGGGCACCGGCGCATCCAGGCCCAGCTGCACCGCTGGGGTGTCGCCGCCGGCGTGGAGCTGGTCCGCAGACTCATGCGCGAACTGGGCCTGGTGCCCTGCCAGCCACGACCGAAGAGGTTCAACCTCACTCAAGCTGCGGCCAGCCAGGTGCCGGACCTCGTCGGCCGCGACTTCACAGCAGATGCACCCGGCGAAAAACTCGTCGGCGACATTACCTATATCGCGACCGGGGAAGGCTGGCTGTACCTCGCGACGGTCATCGACTGCTGCACGAAAGAAGTGATCGGCTACGCGATGGACGACCACTATCAAACTCCGCTGATATCCAGGGCGATCCGCAACGCGGCACGGAACAGGAACCTCTCGGTCGGTGCGATATTTCACTCCGACCGCGGCAGCAACTACATGTCAGCCCAGTTCGGGAAGACGCTCGATCGGTTCGGGCTCCGAAGATCTTCCGGCCGCACCGGGATCTGTTTCGACAACGCCATGGCCGAATCATTCTTCGGCGCCCTGAAGAACGAGCGCGTATCAAGGGTTACTTACCTGACCCGCGAGGCCGCCCGGCAGGACATCACTCGCTACATCGAATTCTGGTACAATCGCAAACTCCTCCACTCGGCGGTGGGTTACCGCCCTCCGCACGAAGTCCACGCCGAGTACGAGAAGTTGCGAATCGCCGCGTGAAATAGACGGTCAGAAGCCTGTCCGGAAAACGCGAGGCCCCTCACCTCGACCTATGAGGCTATGGCCCAGATGCGCATGGGGGGATGGGCGCAGCGTCAGTATCGCAAGCGGCGCCAGAGCGGGCAGGACTCGATGCTCGTTCAGGAGACAGTGTTGTATGTCTTCCTCTCGATGACGTTGATGTGGTCTTCGATCTACGCTGCGACGTCCGGGCAGGGCGTGGACAAAGTGCTTGAGTCGGTCACAGATCATGCAAATGCTGCCGCGACG
The DNA here is from genome assembly GCF_042886315.1 of Streptomyces sp. NPDC058001. Taxonomy (NCBI): domain Bacteria; kingdom Bacillati; phylum Actinomycetota; class Actinomycetes; order Kitasatosporales; family Streptomycetaceae; genus Streptomyces; species Streptomyces sp. NPDC058001. The sequence goes on along the minus strand of NZ_JBHVQT010000019.1, from coordinate 56,830 downwards.
TCCCTACCTGAAGAGCAGCGACAGGCAGCTGAATCTCTGCTGGTGGCTGCGGTACAACAGGCGCCAGAGCAAGGCGAAGAACTCGAAGGACCGTTCTCGGCGTTGCAGCTCAGCTGTCGAATGCTTGAGAAGCTGTCCCTGCGCCTCCGGGGCAACAGGATCGACAATCAGGTCGGCATCCTGCTCGCCGCGGGAAACTACGCCCTCTGCGCTGGGGTGTTGGTGGCCAGATTGGACACCGAGTAGAGGACTTCGGATATTTTCGCCGCGATGGCCGAGGTCGAGCGGGAGTTCATCCACGAACGGACCCTCGTCGGCTTGGACACCGCCGTGGCGAACGGCAAGCACGGCGGCCGCCCGCCGGCCGTCGACGGCGACATGCTCACCGTCACCCTGAGGCGCCGCGACACGCAGGAGTCGGTCACCGCCATCCGCGCGCACCTCGGCATCGGCCGGTCCACCCTCTACCGGACCCTCGCCGCATACGAGAAGCCAGCGCCACCACGTCCGAAGCACGTCGGCCAATGAGCAATGAGCCCATGAGCGACCAAGCCGCCAGCATCTGCCCCGCCTGTGAGGACAAGTCGTGGGCGTGGACCGGGCGGCAGCCTGGCTACGACCACATCCACCGGGTGACACCTCTCCCGGACGACGCCAGGGACATCGACACCCACCTCATGATGCGCGGCTTCGCCGTAGGGTTCGCGCGGGCAGGCGGCGGGCTGCCGCAGACCTGGGTCTTCTTCGAGCACCTGGAAGCCCGCGCTCGTCTTCGGCCGGGCCGGACGGATGTCCATCCACGACATCTCTGGTTACGGCGTCTACCAGGCAGCCCACGAGACCCGCTTCGGCTTCGAAACGGAAGAACAGGTCACCACGCTCTACGTCAGTGGCCGTGCACTGGAACGTGAAGCCGGGGAGGACAAGCGCTTCGCCCAGTGGGTGCGCGGCGTCCAGCTCGACTCCGCGTACTACGAGCCTCCAGCGTCATGCCGCTGACCGCACGCCGTCCCGATCGCGGGGTGCTCGCGCGACTTGCAGTCGACTGGGCAGGGCGCGGCCCTTGCACAACAAGGCCGCCTTATTGCACGGGCGTTTGCGCCACATACCGTCGAGTAGCCACGCCACGGAGCCCTGAAAGTCACACCCGGGCCCCGCCGGGCCGGTTGCCTTCCAGACCGGCCGGCCCATGCTCGGCATAACGGGCCTTCCAGCGGTCCAGCGCCGGCAGCGACACCCCGAGCAGCCCGGCAATGTCCTTGCGCCGACGCCCCTCGCCCGACCACCGAACGATCCAGCCGCGTGGCCATGTCCGCGGGCACATCCCGACTTTGGCCAACTCCCGTAACCCGGCGGCCTGTTCCGCAGAGAGCTCCATACCAACAGAGCGATCCGAGCGGGATCAAGTAATGCTGACGGAATCACGAGACACCAGGGGGAGGTCAGGGCGTGGGATCCCGGGTCGGGAGAATGGCCGGAGCAAGGGTAGTTGCTGCCGACGCGGTAAGGCCGACGGCAAACAGGATGCCGGCCTGTGTCAGGGCCGACAGGGAAGAGGGCTCGTGCAAAGGCCACGCCCAGACACTTGGCGTGCCGTATCTGATACCGAAGGCAGCGCACAGAATCGGAAACAGCGACACAACCGCAGAGGCGACCCGGGCACCCGCGAGAACTTGGAGGAGAAGAGCGATGCCAAGGTAGCCAAGGAAGTTGCGTGCCATGCCGATGCCCAGTGCCTGGTCCGTGGCTACGGCTTCGACCAGGCCGACGAGAAGGGCCGCTACCGCACACAGGGTCGTGAAAGCGGCGTCCCAGATCCTTACGGCGCGCACGGCCGTGCTGTCGAGTCCTGTGTCTGCTCGGGACTGGCCCTGCAGGAGGATGCAGACGGGCACGAGAGGGAGCAGGAACGGAAGAGGCAGCGGGAAGGAGATACCGCCGACCACCACGGGGACGGGGACCGTGATCGAGTCGGCGGCAGCTCCGAGCGCCATGCACAGGACCAGGCCCGCGCAGACCGCTGGAACCAGCCGGATACGCAGCCACCAACCCATCGGTGTGTCTCTCTTCTTACTCAGTCCGGGCGCGGTTCTGTACACCTGGATTCTGGACGCGGCTATCTGCGGGGCTCTCGTCAGGTGTAGTGGGACGGGTCGAGGTCCGGCTCCTTGTCGCATCGGGTGAGCGTCTGCGCGTTGCGCTGGAACCAGGCGAGCTGAGCCTCCTGCGGAAGGCGGCGTACCTGCTCGGCGATGCGCACCTCGTCGGGGGCGAAGCTGGCTGACACGACGCCGGGGTCGGCTCCTGCCGTGAGTGAAAGCCAGATGCTGATCGGCCCCAAGGCGAAGCCGCCGGGCCACGACCCCTTCTCTGCGCACCTGGGGATGTCGTTGGGGACCGCGCTGGAGGCGACAAGTGACAGCACCTGGTTTCGGGTCGGTGCAGCTGACTTGACGGACACGTCCCGGCCGGTTCGGACACCTGCCGCCGACAGACGATCCACCGCCTGGGTTGCCCAGGCGGTGATGTCGACGGCTGCGGCGCGCTGCTCGGGCCACAGACATACACGGGGTGCTGTGCCGGTGCAACTGCGCAGCGCGGCAGGGCGTGGTTCGGCCGCGCGGTAGCCGAGCGGGTGGACGGCCAAGGCGCTTACGGTGACGGCGGCGGCCAGCACGGCGGGAGCCAGGTGGCGGTACGGCCGGCGCTGTGCAGCCCAGAGCCAGGAGGCGGCGATCATGCCTGCTGCGACCAGCGCGGGCGCCAGGATGCTGCGGGGGGCAGCCACTTGGTCGAGTGCACAGCACTCGGTGAGGTTTCTCCCGTTGAGCTGGCGGACCCAGAAGGCTGACATCGCCGCCGGGTACGCCATCCACACCCAACTGCCGAGCATCGCCACCGGGACTGCCAGCATGCGGGGAAGGCTGAGGCCGAGGGCGTAGCCGCCGACCGCGTGCGCCGTTGCGACCAGGATCGTCAGACCGAGGATTCCGACGGAGGGCCGCCCCGGGTAGCCCGCGGCCTGGGGCGCGATGAGGGCGAAGGCCAGGGCGACGGCCACTATGCCCAGTGCGAGGGTCGGGGCGAGCGCGGACAGCGCAACCCTCGACTGGGAACGGACCGGCGTCCCTCGCAGCACCTCCGACTGGCGTACCCGCAGCCCCTCCCAGGCCCCGCACGCAGCGAGCGCCGGCGCGATCCAGACGAGCTGGAAGGTGGTCTGGGCGGTGACCGACTCCCAGTATCCGTCGGTGACCAGTTCACTGACGTTGCCGCTGTATGCCAGCAGCCAGAGCAGCAGAAGTACGCCGATTCGCGGGGCGATCGAGACCCGCAGAACAATCCGCCAGGGCATGCTCACGCCTCCACCGTCACCAGGCCGGCATAGGCGGCCTCGGCGCGCCGCTCCGGCGCTGTCTGCCGCGGGGCCAGGTCCAGGAAGGAGGCGATCGGCCCCTGATAGCGGACTTGCCCTTGGTCGAGCAGGACGACAGCGTCGTAGATGTCGGCGAGATCCTCCGTCTGGTGGGTGGAGACCACGAAGCTCGCGGCCGGCCTCAGCTCTGCGATGAGATCGCGGAAGACACCCCGCTGCACGGGGTCGAGACCGGCTGTCGGCTCGTCCATCAGGACAACTTCCGCCGAGTGCACCAGGGTTTGGGCGATGCCGAGCCGACGCAGCTGGCCACCCGACAGCTGCGCACTGTTTCGGTCAGCCACCTTTGCAAGCCCGACCCGCCTGATGGCTTCCTGCGAGCGGTCCCAAGCCTCGCGGCGTGACAGTCCCTTCAACCAGCCTGCGTACGCAGCCTGTTCCCGTACACGCAGGCCAGGAACGGGCTTTACCTGCTGGGGCAGCCATCCCACCTTCCTGCGGTAAGACCTCAGGTGCCTCGGCTTGCGCGTATCGAGATCGCCAAGAGTAATACGCCCTGTAGCCGGCCGGAGTGCGGAAGCGATGAGACCCATCAGGGTGGACTTTCCGGCCCCGTTCGGCCCCAGCAGTACAGAACATCCAGAATCCAGACGCAGGCTGAAATCATTCAGGACGCTGATTCCGCGGCGGTACCTGAAGGAGCACTCCGTGATACTGATGGGCATTATATCGATCAACTTCCTTGGCATTTCAGCAAGAAGACTTCAGCGGTGCGCGTCAAGGATAGACGGTGGCGGAACCAGAGGCGGCGACAAGAGGGGGCGTGCGGGCCAGCAGAGAGAAGGATGCAGTACCGCCTGCGAGAGACGCCTTGGAACGGCGGCCCACGCTCATCCGGGGGCCGCCGTCCGATACCAGGTCAGTAGCGGGTGATGACATCCGATACGTCAAGACTGTGGGTACTCAGGTAGGTGAAGTAGTAACGGCCACTGGTCTTGACTTCACCCCACGAGACGGTGTTGCAGGTGTTGTTCTTCGTTCCGTAGCTCACGTCGGGAAGCAAGTCCTGCACTCTCGCGAGATCCAGCGCGACAACGCTGCCGCCATGGAAATTACAGCCCGAGAACTGAACAGTCGTGCTCGCCGAGTCGTTGTGGGAATCCTGCCACCGGCGCGACTCCTCACCCCCGCTCCAGCCGGATATGTAGCTGCTCCAGCTCCCTTCAGCCGATGCTGGAGTCGCCATGGCGATGGTGGCACCCAGTGTCAGGGCCCCGACCAAAGCTGCCAGGTTTTTGCGCTTAAAGAAGTTGTCTCACGTGGCGAGTTTCGCGAGCTTCTTGTAGCAGGTCAGGGCGGCGGCCATGGCCAGGTCTCGGCTCTGCCAGTCGTTGCGGACCATGTACGGGATCTTGAGACCACGAGCGGCCCATGGCAGGCTCATGCCGCATGATCGATGATTTCGCGAAAGACAACCTGCACGGGAGACTGCGGCGGGACCGCAAGGCGCTGCTCTGGAAACTCGACGGCTTGTCCGAATACGACGCCCGCCGACCTTTGACGGCGACCGGGACCAACCTCCTCGGCCTGGTCAAACACGTGGCCAACATCGAGGCCAGGTACTTCGGCGAGGTCTTCGACCGCCCTTCCCCGGAACCGCTGCCCCGGTGGCAGGACCACAACGGCAGCGATCTGTGGGCGACCGACGACGAGACCCGCGATCAGATCATCGGGTTCTACCGGCACACGTGGGAACACTCGGACGCGACGATCAACGAGCTTCCCCTCGACGCCCCCGGCCACGTGCCGTGGTGGCCGGAGCCCTATCCCAACACGAACCTGTTCGCCGTCATGGTCCACGTCCTCGGCGAGTCCAACCGGCATGCCGGGCACGCCGATATCCTGCGCGAGAGCCTCGACGGCCGGACCGGGATGCGCCCCGAACACGAGAAGCAGATCGACGAGGAAGCCCGTGCAGCCTACTGCGCGAAGATCGAGCAGGCCGCCAGGTCGGCCGCACCAATCAAGGCTTAGAGGTTGTCTCACGTGACGTGATGTTCGTGCGGCACGATGCCGGTCGTGGGTGCTGATCTATCGAAGCGTCTGGTTCCTGATGAGCTCCGGGAGCTGGCCACCCCGTTGCTGCCGTCATTCGCTGCTCGTCCGCAAGGTGGTGGGACCGCTCCGTGTGACGAGCGGGCCGTGTTCACGGCAGTGGTGTACGCGCTGACCAGCGGCTGTGCCTGGCGGCATCTGCCGCCGACATTCGGCACGTCGCCCGCCACCACGCATCGCCGCTTCACGGTATGGACCAAGGCCGGCCCGTGGCGTCGGCTGCACCGAGCGGTGCTGGACGAACTCGGGGCCCGGGGCGAGGTGGACTGGACCTCGGCGATCGTCGACGCGGCCTCCGTTCGCGCCAAAAGGGGGGATCGCTGATCGGGCCGAACCCGGTCGATCGCGGCAAGAAGGGCAGCAAGCTGCACGTACTGTCCGATGCCCAGGGCATCCCGCTCGCCGTCGCCGTGTCCGGCGCGAACATGCACGACAGCCTCGCCCTCAAGCCGCTCATCCGCGGCATACCCGCCGTCCGGTCCCGCCGGGGACCACGGCGACGCCGACCCGTCAAACTCCGCGCGGACAAGGCGTACTTCTCCGCCGAACACCTGGCCTGGCTGCGCGAGCGCGGGCCCGTCGCGCGCATCGCGCGGCCCGGCATCGAGTCCGGCGAACGCCTCGGTCGGCACCGCTGGAAGATCGAACGGTCGATCGCCTGGCTCTTCGGCTACCGCCGCCTCACCGTCCGATACGAACGAAAGGGCTCACACTTCCTCGCCTTCCTCGGCCTGGCCGCCGCCCTGACCTGCTACAAGAAGCTCGCGAAACTCGCCACGTGAGACACCCTCTGAATGGACCAGTCACACCGTACGGACCGAGGGCCGTCAGCCTTTACGACTCCACGAGTTCAACCTCGGTAATTCCTCATGGCGACTCGAAAGAGACGGACTGCACCCATAATCAGCAGGCGAGTTCAGGGTCACCGCCGCCGGGCGCGAGTGAAGTTATCGAGCCATCAGACTGGCCGTCGGTGCGGCAATCAAAGGTCAAGATTCCGTGCATGAGAAGCAGCGGGAAAATGTCATTTCCACGCCCCGCGAACTGGTGCAGTAGTTGATATCCATGGCACAGGACGACCTCGTTCCCCGCGTACGACTCCAGATTTATGACGGCGACTTCAAGAATCCCGACCTCGCGAGTAAGCAGAGGGAAAATGCCGCAATGTCGACTTAAGGCCAATCCGGCCCTGGAATAAAGTGACGGTATTAGAGTTACGCCACTGGCGCTCCTGATCGTTTCTTGGTCGGCATCACTCAATCTCGCCAATTGGGCATGAGCATGCTCAAGCACTCTGACGAGAGTGACTAGTTCGAGGGCGCTGATCGGGATTGCGTCCTCTCGCGTCGGCGAGACAGATGGATCTTCGGATTGATTTCGGCGGTGCCGTCGCATGAGTACATTCTCTGAAACGTAGGTCGTCCCGATCTCTCCTGACCCTGCCGGTCCACTGTGAGCCCACATGCCGGGCATCGGCGGAGCCGGAGTAGCGCCATCGACTGCAGGCAGTCGACTGGATCACCGGGTTCTACCTTTAATGATTGTGACTTGAGGGGAAATGGGCCCGGGAATTTATTAACTGGGGCCCATTTTCGGTTATGCTCGTGACCGCTTTCTGGCCCTACGCGTGATGTCGAGAATGTAGGTCAGACTTCCGAACGCGAACACTATGGAGAATATGATGTGTCCAGCCGTTGCCAGCCATATGGCCATGCCGCACAGGGCTATCGCCATGATGGCTTCTCCTGCCACCTGATACGCCGCGAGTTTGACTTTCACTTACTCTCCTTCGGTTTCGCTGTCCACCTCAGCATTTAACGGCATACGCGTTCCATACGCCCAACCAGGTAGCAGTCCTAGTGGCTCCGGCGAACACCTTCGTGCATTTTCCCCGCAACGTCGCGTACCACGAGACCCTGGCTATGTACCAGGCGACAAATCTGAGGAGAGCGATGACGTGTTTGAACGGCACTGCCTTGAGAGGGCCGTAGTCCTTGATGAGTGACAACAGACCCGATGCACTTGAGGAGCTCCCCGCCATCCACAGCGTCTCCCTTTTGTTGAACTTTATGGAGGCGTAGTAGAACGGTGACCACAGATCGGTGCAGCCGACGGGTTCTGCTCCGCAGTAGTCGTAGGCGTTGGCGTTTCCGCCCGCAACGGGGTCGGTGGAGAGGAAGCGTCCGGTGCTGGTGTCGTAGAGACGTATGCCCATAAGGAGGGCGCCGGTCGGAGCCTTCGCCGACGTTGACGGACGGGTCGATAGTGACCGGGAACTGGGTCGCCGTGTCGGCCAGGAACGCGGCGTCCGGGGTCAGGGCGATCGTGATGGCGTCGCCGTCCTGGGCGACCGTCACCTTCACCTTCGCGGTATGGGTGTGCTCGCCCGAGTTCTTGTCCGTGCGTGAGTCCCACATCACGGGTGAGGGCAGGACCCCCGCGGTCTTGCCCTTGCCATCGGTGAAGGTGACCGATCCGTCGGCATGCGCCTTCGCCGTCAGCCCCTTGGCTGTCAGGCTGTAGGTCACCTGGCCGTTGGCGTCGACGGCGGAACGCTCCTTGAGTTCAAGGAACTGCTCACAGCCAGTGCGCGTGGACTCAATCAGCAGATCGGTCTCCGGCAGAGCGTCCTTGTACCGGGCGACCGTGTCCTCGGTCCCCTCGATACTCGGCTCGGCCAGCGCGCCGTACCAACCCAGCTCGATCCGGCGGCCCGCACGGTCCTTCACCGTCACCAGTGGAACGGCAGCCGCTGCGCTCTTCGTGCCGGCGGCCTTCAGGCCCTTGGGAGCGGCATGTTTGCCCGCCAGAGTCAGCCCGTTGGGATGTCCCTTGGCCCTGATCGAACCGTCATCGGCCTGCTCCAGCGAAGGATCGACACTGTGCCACTCGCCGTCGTCACCCCTGAACCGGATCGGGCCGGCGTACGCCTGCGCGGTGACCGTGCCATCAGGGTTGAGGTAGGTCGTCGACGTCTCCGTGCTTACGTCCGTGGCCTCGATCCGGCGCTTCTGGATTTTCGCCTTCAGCCGGGCGGCTGCTATCGAATCCGCCGTGGCGGGGCCCAAGTCCTTGGGCCTGCTACTTGAAGCCTGGGTGTCACGTGACAGCGCGACCGCACCGCCCGTTGCATCGATGACCAAGGCAGCCTCGATGACCATCAGCAGCGTGAGCGTCGCAGCAGGCGACGCGTGGATGATTGCGCCAGAAACGGCTGCTCACTGCCTGCGGGTCTGTGCCGCGTGGATCTTCGAAAAAGAAATGACACGTGTTTCCTCGCTGTTCTGTTGCGACTCCGCAACAGCCAGTGATCTTCCCGCGTAGACCCCAACATTACATGGGCTTCGCCGTCACGGGGATATAACGATCCCACCGTCATGACGCAGCCAATTTCAGCAGTATGCCCGAATTTAGGTTATTCGCGAGCCTTGGAGGATTTCAACGTGCCCGCTTTGTAACTCTTGTCGGACTTTCGACGCTAGTGAAATGTTTGCTTATCCTTTAATGAAGCTCTTGGTTGGCGTTGCGTTGCGGAGATTCTGCCATGAAATATATTGGCTGAATATCTACTTGCTGCTCGCCCGCCATGAAGGTCGAGTAAGATACTCGGTTCGTCCGTTATGGAACGACATCAGCAGCATCTGGCCCGACAGCGCCGGGCGCCACGGCTGACCTCCACCGGGACGGTTGTCCCCAGCCACCGTCACCCGCAGCAAGCCGTTGAACTGCCACATCCCCAGCCCTGTGAATCGTGATGCGCCTTTCCTGGTTCTTTCGCAGACACGTCGGCACGGGCACTACGTCGCGTCACCGATGCGAGACCATAGACAAACCCGACGGGTTTCGACGTGTTCAAGCGCCGCTCTTACGATCTGCTATAGAGAGCGTTTCATCTGTACCTGGCTGAGCAATTCGCACTTCCGTCGCGGTCAAACAAATGCCGTCTTTTCATGAGGTACCGAATCAGCAAGACCCAGGCAAATCCCAGAAAGAAGGATGAGGTTTCCAGGAACGCTGGGCTACGAATACCATCTTCAATCCACAAGGCTATATAGAACCCAATGGGAATCAACCCGAGAAGGAAGAACGTGATCGAGCTGCGTACCAGAACAGGCATTCTATTCATCGGAGGTTACTCCCGTTATCTATCGCATCGTGCGGGATTATCCAGGTCTTCATCGCCCGGCCGAACGGTGCATTGCGAGCTACGCGTCGGCCGGGGCCGGGTTCGGGCGGCGATGTCTCCCGCAAGGCCGGTTTGGGCGCTCCTGGTTCCGTCTGGGGGCCTCGATCTTCCCGCCTCGTCTCCGGGAAGGGAAGATCGTCCCCATCGCCGGGGCCTCAAAGCGGGTCTCCGCGGCAGAGCAGACCTGCCGTCCGCAGTCGAGGAGGCCGAGCTGCTGCGGGAGACCTGGGGCAGCAACTTCACCGTTCTCGACACCAGTTTCGCCGCCAGGAGAGAGTACTTGCGAGACTCGCCGACCGATGGGATCTGATCCACTTCGCAGGCCATGGCACATTCGACAGACAGGATTCCTGGAACTCAGCGCTCCACCTCACGGCGGACCCGCAGATCGACAGCCAACGCGTGACGGCCTCCGATCTGCTGGAGGTACGGCTGCCGCAGTCAACCGTGGTCGTACTCTCCGCATGTTCCTCCGCACCGACAGGGGGCGGTCCGCTCAGCGACGCCGCAGGGCTGGTGGGCGCGCTCCTGCGGATCGGCGCACGGGGCATCGCCGCGTCACGCCGGCCCGTGTACGACCGGACGGTGCTCGCCTTCATGAAGCTGTTCCACTCAGCTGTCCGTCAGGGAACGCCGGCACAGACCGCGGCGCGCGAGCCCAGAACGGGCTGCGGTCTGAACGAGGTGTGGAGGACTGGGCCGCCTTCAGCTACATCGGCGCGCCATGACAGGGGGAAGCATGCAGTGACCGATCGCAGAGAAGTCGAACTGGTCATCTACACATCCGACGACGACGGCTTGATGCGGTCGTCGACAGGCTCAAAGCCCTGGACGCCGAACGACTTGACCGGGGCCGTGTTGCGGACCCCGTGAGTATGGTCCTCGTCGCAGGCGCGGTCCTCACCTTGGTGAACAGCCTTCTCGAACTGAAGCAGCACAGCGCGCCAGCGGCCGGGGGAAGCCATTCGGCGGGGTCCTGGTCGGCTTTTGACCGGTTGGACCGGGCGGTGACAGCGACCAGGCTGGACGCTTGGCCGAGGTCGTTGGCGTAGGCATCGCGACGGGCCGCGGTCCAGGCGGAGGCGCCGACTGGCGGGGAGCGTCATTCCAACTGTGCTGTATTCGAAACCGCCGGTGGTGTCGGCAACGTGTCAGGGGCAAGCGCTATGGTGCGTGGCCGTGGACGCTACTGATCTTGACTACCGGGCCCGGACACGGTCCGGCTGCATCCCGCGTGTCGGCCGTGGGGGGAGAGGTTCGTGATCGCCGTCTCCAACTCGGCCGGATCTCCGCCGGGCAGGGTGAAGCGCGCGCGCTGCGCGTTGCCCAGGGCTCCGCGTATCGCGGCGTTCTGCTCCGCGTTCCGGGACGCTGTGAGTGCCTCGGTCAGCACCTGGACGGCCTCATCCAGGTCGTCCGCCCGGCCGGTGTGCTGCCCTCTGAGCACAAACGCTAGGCCAAGGTTGAGCGCCGCGGTCGGCACCGGCATACTCGCCCGCCGCGTGGACGCCCGGATCCTGCTGGGCACCGGCTCCGCGTTCACGGTCCTCGGGTGCGGCATCGGCACGCAACTCCACCACAGCGTCGCGCAGATCACCGAGATGGGCCTGGGCGCGGGCATGGTCCTCGCCGTCATACCCATCATGGTCATCGAGGTGGTCACCCCCGAGGAACAGGCCCTGGCCAACGGTGCGCAGACCCTCGCGCAGGGCGTCGCCCAGATCGCCGTCTCCCAACTGGCGTTCGTCGTCATGGCCCAGAACGGGAAGATCCTGCACGGCACCCAGTTCTACCTGGACGCCGGCTTCACGAACGGGCTCTGGCTGGTCGTCGGATGTCGCGCCGTCGGCGCGGTGCTCGTCTTCCTGATCCCGAAGAGCAAGCGCCTCGACGAGGTCGCGGTGGGTCAGGCGGTCTGACCCACCGCGGGGGTGAGGGGGCGTCCGACGGGCCGCCCCCTCACCCCCGTGACCAACGGCCTGCCCCGTAGGTGACGAGTGCCGCGCTCCAGGGAACGGTCAATAGAGCGGGTACGTCACACTTCGCTGAGTGTCTGGGGGTGTGCCGTCGGTGTAGACGAGGTGCACCCGGGTGTAGCGCTGCTGCTCGGGGTGCTTGTTCCAGCGCTCGGGGCGATCCAGCTTCACGTTGACGGGGTAGGAGCGGAACTTGCCCAGGGCGCAGGAGGGCTGACAGTCGTTCACCTCGTTTACCCCCCGCCCGACTGCGGACGCCGGGCCCCATTGGGTCCATCGCAGCGAGGTCAGACGGTTGTTCGCGTTTCCGCAGGCCAGGATGGTCTGCGGACGTACTTGTGGCTGTGAGGAGCAGTCGACTACCAGGACGTGGGTGGGCGGCTGCCACACTGCGGAGGCAGAGGCTGACCCAACAGTTCCGACAGTTACGAGCAGTGCGGTGGCGCCGAACCACGACTGTCGTCCTGAGGTTTTTGCGCATGGTTGCTCCCCGGTCGCCGGATCTTCGGACCCGGTGGGCTCTCACGTGTACGTTGAGCCCGCCTCGCACCGACAACAGCGTTCCGGAAGACAGATACCGACGGCATAGCCCGCTTTGCCGCGATACTCCTGGGTTGATGCTACGGCCCCGTCCGGCGATGCACCGTCGCAGGGGCCGCTGCCATGCACAGCGCGACAGCATTGACGGGACCCGCGACCGGCACCCCACGGCAGGCCAGTCGGCAGCGTCGGGCCCTGCGGCCCATGCAGGACCTTCCGACCGGGCCGCGTTTCGATGACGGCGAGTCGGCGGTCGCTGTGGTCCGCAGATGGTGTACAGGACTACACCACGCATTCGGGAGCTCAATCCCTCGTCGCGGCAAGCGTGGCACGCGATCGTGGATGACAGATCGCACCTGAAGTTCCACACCCACTGGAACCCACCCGACACCCGCGCAGGACCAGCAAGGAGATAAGATCATGTCCCAGAAGATTGCGCGCCGAGTTTCCCTCGCAGTTACCACCGCGGCCATCGCAGCGGCCGGACTCTTCGCCGCCGGGGGCTTCGCCTCAGCAGCGACGGTCGAACACAGCACGGCCTCCGCACCCGTCTCCCGCTCCGTTCAGTCTGCGGACCGTCACCACCAGGACCGCACCTTCCAGAACGTGAACTGGGACAGCTGCAACACCGACCGAGGCCCCTGGGCCCGCGACCTTCACGAGCACCGCACATGGACTCGGGAGCACAACCACCTCAACCACCAGGCACGCGAGGACGACGCCCGCAACCGTTGGGTCCAGGACCAGATCTCCTGGATGTCTGGGGGATGCTGACAGGCATCCGTCGAAGGGCCTGAGCCTTCGCTGAAAGTCGGAGTTCGGGCACGAGATGGTCTCTGAGGGGGCGGTCAAGAGGGCGCCCCGCCCGGCAAGGACAGGAGCATGTTCCAGGCCACCGCCGAGCTATGTGGGCCACGTTGGTGAGCCCCGGCGGGTCGAGCGCGTTGCCGCCCCTTCGCGGTCAGTGCGGTGTGAGCGCGGCGAAGGCTTCGTCGAGCAGGGCGACGAGGTCGAGCCGACCGTCGGAGGCGGTCCAGTGGTCGACGGCGACGTTGAGGCAGTCCAGCGCCGCGGCGGCCCGTACCCACTGGGCGAGCGTCGGGGCCTCGGCGGAGCCGGTACCCCCCCAGCCTTCGGCCGGGGGGACCCCCATCCCGCTTCGCCCGGCGAGGGCGTGTGCCAGGAGGGGGCGCCAGCCGTGCTGCTTCTCCAACTGCCGTGCGCACAGGGCGGGGGTATCACGGACGAGGCGGGTCAGCGCCAGGGCGTCGGTCGGGTCCTGGCGGTACGTCTCGATGGCGGTGTCCAGCGCGCGTCTCAGGGCCGTCCAGTCGTCCTCGCCGGCCGGGCGGGCACGCAGGGCGGCGGTGACGCGGTCGCCCTTGGCGTCGAAGGCGCTGAGGACGACATCCTCCTTGGTGCCGAAGTAGCGCAGGAAGGTGCTGCGGGACACCCCGGCGGCTGCGGCCAGGTCGTCGAGAGTGACCCTGTCGAAGCCCTCGTGGCGGAACAGCTCGAAGGCCACCTGGGCCAGTTCGGCCCGTACGGCGGCTCGCGCGATGCCCCTCGTGTTCGTACGTGCTGCTCCACTCACCCCGCGATCCTACCGCCCGATCGACCCTGACTTGCAAGAGTGGATCTCAATAGCTAGTCTGACACTCAGTTTCAGATCGGATATTGGGATTCAGCTTCGCTCGCCAAGGCTAGGGGCATGACACCGGGGGCCACCCGGACCCTCGGACTCATCGGCAGCGGCATGATCGGCGGTGCACTGGCCCGCCTGGCCGTCGCCGCCGGCCTGGACGTCGTCCTGAGCAACTCCCGCGGCCCCGAGACCCTCGCCGACCTTGTCGCCGAACTCGGTCCCCGCGCCCGCGCGGCCGCTCCTGAAGAGGCCGCGCGGGCGGGCGACCTGGTGGTGGCCACCATCCCGCTGAACGCCTACGGCCGGCTCCCCGCCGCGGCCCTGGCGGGCAGGACCGTCATCGACACGATGAACTATGCGAGCTGGTGCGGCGGCACCTGGCCGACTCCCGGGTGGTGAAGGCGTTCAACAACATCGACTTCCGCCGCCTGTCGACCAGCGCCCGCCCCGCCGGCGCCCCCGACCGCAGCGCCCTTCCCCTCGCCGGTGACGACCCGACCGCCAAGGCGGACGTCACCCGGCTGCTGGACGTGCTCGGCTACGACGCGGTCGACATCGGCACCCTCACCGATAGCTGGCGCGGCGAGCCGGGCACCCCGGTGTACGTCCTGCCGTACATGGCGCGGCGGCCCGAGGGAATGGGCGAGGAGGAGGCGCGGCGCTGGTTCTTCGAGGCCCCCGGCGTTCCGGTCCCCGCCGCCCGGGTCAGGGAACTGACCGACACGGCCGTCCGGGGTCCCGCGGGCGGCTCTCGCACGGCCATCTCCAACGGCTGAGCCGACGAAGAAGGACCCATGACCGTCGTCGTGCACGGATCGTCCCTCGACATCCCCACCCCCGAAGGCGCGCGGGTTCCAAGAATCCTGGAACCCAGGGGGCGGGAACCCGCACGGGAGTCCGTGACTCCTAAGGGCCTTGCGTACGGGTTGGGGGGGTGAATCATGCGTCACCGGGGGCACTGAACATGGTGCGGGCGCGTTCCAGGGAACGCAGTGCCGCATCTATGTCGCTCGCCTCCTCCCGTCGGCGGTGACGGGCCTCGTGCCGTCCTCGCCCTCGGCGAAGTCGGACGTGCTCATGGCGCCGTCCACGTCCCGTGGGTACCGCGGGGCAGCGGCTTGGCGCGCTGGCACGGCGGTTTGCCGTCCCAGGCGACCTCACCCACCACGAAGCCGTCGTCGCCACCCAGCGCCTCGTGCACTCGCTCCAGCAGTGCCTCGGTGGTGTCGCACACCGTCTCGTCCCGGTGGTCGTACAGGGAGACGTCCGGCTCGCCCTCCACGTAGTAGACGAGGATGAGTGTGCCGTCGTCCTCGGTGGCGACCGTCGTCTCGCACGTCGCCCCGGTCGGCCGCGTGAAGTGCAGCCGGAAACTGCCACCCTGGTCCTCACCGCCCTCGAAGGCGAACCCCTCCCCGGTTATGGCGTCCCGGAGCGCCTCCACCAGGTCCAGGCGCCGCTGGTAGGCCAACTCCAACTCGTCCAGCCGACGTTCGGCATCGGGCAGCCGGCCTTCCAGGACGGCGACCGCTTCGATCGCCCCGGTCGCCGAGCGCGCGGTCAGTGCCTCGGTGGCGGCGCGCAGGACGTCCTTGGTCTCGTCGGCGAGGCCCGGGTCGCCGAGATCGGCGGCGGTGGCCACCACGTCCTCGGCCGCCGGGCGTACGACGTCAAGCCGTTCGGCAGCCTCGGCGAGAGCCGACTCCAGGACCGCCTGCTCGGCCTCGGCGATCAGCTCCCGCACCTCTTCGAGACCGCGCGCGTCGGCGCGGGACTGCTCCGCCCCCGCCTGGTCTAGGCGGGCACCGCGCTCGGCCGACCTACGGGCCGCCAACTCGGCTTCCCTGCGGGCGACTTCGGCACGGGCGCGCTCCCGGCGGGCGTCCGCCTCCCGGGCCAGCCGGGCCCGCTCGGCGCCCCGCCGGAGCTCCCGAGCACGGCGCTCCTCGGCCCGCTGTCTGCGCTCGGCCGCCTCCCGCTGCGCGTACCGCGCGCCAACGCGGACGTTGCCACGCCACCGCATGAAGGGACTCTCCGGGGGGTCGACTTGAAGGGTCTCTGTGTCGGGGGCGTCAACGATGGCAGTGGGGGGAAGGGGGTCTCGCCTCTCGTCGGCTACCGCAGCTGGTTCTGATGGAGGTTTCGGCAACTCATCCCGCTCTGGCCCAGAAGCAGAGCCCAACGGCCGAAGGGGGACGTCGAGGAGGGAAGCAATGTAGCGGCGCCACAACGGATGCCCCCGCCAAGCCCGTGGCACGGGCGCTCGCTCGCCACGCTTGACACTGCCAGCTTCGGTCAGGGAGTTCCAATAGCGACCAGCGACACCTCCCTTCATGCGCTGTCTTCCTCCCCGTGTGACCCATCAGTTGGGAGTTGCTCCGTTCCGCGGATCTGGTTTCCGATTGAAGTATCCCCCGTGACAACCGCCCGCAGAGCGCGAGCAGTCGCCAACTGACGTGGGAGCGCGGGTGCTGCAGCTCCAACGGCGACGGCGGCCGCAGCTCCTGTGACCTGGCTGTGGAAGACCCAACCGGCGAGACCGCCCAGGAAGATCCGGGTCGCCGCCACCAAGGAGTCGGCTACTGGATCCATGTACTCCGTTAGGGCAGGCGTCCGGCGCCTACGACGAGCGCGCCGTACGCGACGCCGGGCCTCTTGCCAGTCCACCAGGCATCCGAAGATCACAACGATCTCGACAAGACCGCCGCCCACGGCACCATATGCAACGGCAAGTTGCCATCCCACGTCCCCCGCTCCGTCCTGTCGAACCGGCGCACCTAGTGTTCCAGGAGCCATTACCCCGCGTGCAGCGAACACGCAACTCACATCCGGGAGGTCCGCCGGCGGAAGAAAAACGGTGCTTTCCGGAGTTCGAGGAGCTCGAACCCGAGGACGAAACTTGAGCCCCTGCACCGTTGCTCGCCTCATCGCGGGAGCTTCGCAGTGCGTTCGGGGTGGGCTGCGGTGATGTACCACATCGCGGTGTGAGAGGAGATGCCGAACAGGCGCATCAGGTGAAGCGGGTCGTCGACCTCGAACGCCTCGTCGCGGATCCGGTCCTGCCGCAGCGTCGGCATCGTGAGTCCGGTGGGCCGGAAGATGGCGGTGAACGTGGTGCCGATGGGCGAGCGAGTGGTGTCTACAGCAGTCCATCGGTTGATCAGCAGATGCGGGTTGGTGGTCACCGGCCAGCGGCGGTGACGTTCACGGAGCCACGCGGAGGCGCAACGGTAGGTGAGTTCGTCCAGGTAGATGATGTGGCGTTTGCCGGGGCGCCGGACGATGAGGCGCTCACGGGACAGGTCGAGGTCGGCGAGTAGTAGGTGGCGCATGTCTGTGCCGCTGAGCGCGTGGACGCAGACCAGCAACATCACGAAGCGCTGGAAGTCGTTCCGCGCGTGACTGAGGACGCCAGCCAGTCGATCCGAGGGCACGGAAGGCGGGGTCTTGTTGATTCCCGCGAAGACGAGGCCGCGGGTGGGATCACGGAAGATCACGCCTTCCTGCCGAAGGGCCCGAAAGACGTTCCGCAAGACGATGTGGATCGATCGGGCCGGCGTCCCCTTGCGAGTGGCGATGGCCCGCTTGACGTCGTCCTGAGTGATCTCGCGCAGGCTCTCGATGCCGTCCGCGAGCCACCCCTTGACGATCGGGTCCACGACATGCCAGTAGCGGGCGATGCTCCGGTAGGTGCGGCCAGCGTGCCCCCACTTGCCCTCTCCACGCACGACGGAACCGCCGCCGCCTACCTGTCCCACCCCGACGACGGCGTCCCGCGCCCCGGCGTCCTGCTCTACACGGACGCCTTGGGACTGTGCCCGCACCTGAAGTCGATGGCGGACCGTCTAGCTAGGCGTCGGCCGGTTACACGATCCTGGTCCCCAACGTCTCCCACCGTTACGGCCGCGCCCCCGTCGTCGTCGCTGCCCGAGTTCATCAACCCCGCCGAGTGCCCAGAGATCATCCGGAGCCTGGGTCCGGCGGCGCGGACCCTCGCCCCCACGGGGGCGATGTGGGACGCAGTCGCCTACCTGGACTGGCCGGCCGCTTCCGCGCTCACCACCGACGGTCCCGTGGGCGTCACCGGCTACTGCATGGGTGCCGGCCTCGCGCTGCGCACCGCCGGCGCCCACCCGGAGCGCGTCGCCGTCCTGGCCGGCTTCCACGGGGCGTACCTCGCGACCGACGCCCCGGACAGCCCCCACCTGCTGGCCGACCGCATCGCCGCCGAGTTCTACATCGGCCACGCCGACCAGGACGCCACCAACCGCCCGAGCAGATCGCCCGTCTCGACAGGCCCTCACCGCCGCGGGCGTCCGTCACCGCACCGAGGTCTACGCCGGCGCCCAGCACGGCTTCACCCAGGCCTACACTGTCATGCACAACGCCGACGATTGCCGACCGGGTCAGGCCACCTTGGTGGTGTCGGCGGCCGGTGTCCCTGCCGGTACTGCCTCGTCCCAGGCCGCACCGCCCGCGATGGCCTGCCGCCAGGCGCGGATGGCCTTGGGCGGCATGCCGACCGAGAGGGCGCCGGTCAGCGTCTCGCCGGTGCGGTAGGCGGCCACGAACCGACGCTCGGCGAGGCCGCCGTCCACGACCCTCACCTCGTCGTGGCCGCGCAGGTAGCCGTATGCCTGGATCTTCATGTCGTACTGGTCGGACCAGAAGTACGGCACCGGCGCGAACGGTTTGCGCGCCTCGGGAGCGGCGAGCAGGTTGCGGGCGGCGGCTATGCCCTGTTCGGCGGCGTTCGTGCGGTGCTCGATCCGCATCGACGTCCCGAACAGCGGGTTGTACCAGCGGGCGACGTCGCCGGCCGCGTACACGCCCTCGGCGGCTTCGCAGTACTGGTCGCAGACCACTCCGTCACCGACGGTCAGCCCGCTGTCCGCCAGCCACTCGATGTTGGGCAGCGAGCCGATGGCGATGAGGACCTCGTCGGCGACGACCACCTCGCCGCCCGCGAGCCGCACCCCGTCCTGGGTCACCTCGGTCACGGTGACGCCGGTGCGCAGCTCCACCCCGCGATCGAGGTGGGCCTGGGAGAGCACCCGGCCGACCTCGGTGCCGACCGCGTGGGCCAGTGGGACAGGGGCGGGTTCGAGTAGCGTGACGTGGGCACCCAGGCGCCAGGCAACGGCGGCGGCCTCGGCGCCGAGGAACCCGGCGCCCACCACGACCAGACGGCTGCCCGGACCGAGCCGGTCGCGCAGGGCGAGGGCGTCGTCCAGGGTGCGCAGGACGTGCGCGCCCTCGCCGGGCAGCCGCCGGGGTCGTACCCCGGCGGCCACGATCAGTCCGTCGTACGGCAGGCGCGACCCGTCGGCCAGACGCACCGTACGGTCCGTCAAGTCCAACCCCGTAGCCGCCGCTCCGAGCCGCAGGTCGAGGTCCAGGGCGTCGAGGTCGGCGTACGGGCGCAGCGGTAGCTGTTTGGTGCTCCACTCGCCCGAGAGGATCTGCTTGGACAGCGGGGGACGGTCGTACGGGGCGTGCGGCTCGTCGCCGACCAGGGTGAGGGTGCCGTCGTAGGCATCCCGGCGCAGGGTCTCGGCCGCCGCGAGCCCGGCGGCGGACGCGCCGACGACCACGATGCGCTTCACTGCTCCACCAGCCGGATCGCCGCAGCCGGGCAGATGGCCACGGCCTCGCGCACTCCGTCCAGGATGTCGTCGGCGGGGTGCTCCTCCAGCAGGATCGCGACGCCGTCGTCGTCCCGCTGGGCGAAGACGTCAGGGGCTGCCATCACGCACTGCCCCGAGGCCACGCACTTCGGTACGTCCAGTTCCACAAGCATGGTTGTCACCTTCGTCCTTCTCGGTTCTCGTGGGGGATGAGGTCACCAGGCCACCGGCAGGCTGTGCACGCCGTAGGTGGTCCCGGTGTGGTCGAATTCCAGGTCCGCGATGTCGGCGGCCAGCCGCAGCGTGGGGACGCGGCGATAGAGGGTGCTGTAGACGACCCGGAGCTCCAGACGGGCCAGGTTCTGGCCCAGGCACTGGTGGGGGCCGTAGCCGAACGCCTGGTGGATACGGGCCGGGCGGGTGATGTCCAGCCGCTCGGCCTCTGGGAACACCTCCGGGTCCCAGTTCGCCGTGTGCAGGTCGAAGATGATGCCTTCGCCCTTGCGGATGACGACGTCGCCGATCTCGATGTCGTCCTTGGCGACCCTGCGCACACCGGTCTGGACGATGGTCAGGTAGCGCAGTACCTCGTCCACCGCGTTCGCGATCAGCTTCGGGTCGTCGGTCTCCCGCACCAGGGCGAGCTGGTCGGGGTGCTGAAGCAGGGCGAGGGTGCCGAGGCTGATCATCGTCGCGGTGGTCTCGTGACCGGCGATCAGCATCGCCACGCCCATGTGGACGGCCTCGGTGTGCGTCATCTCGCCGGCCTTGACCCGGCCGGCCATCTCCGACAGCACGTCCTCGCCCGGGTCGGTCGTCTTCCGCGTGAGCAGGTTGTCCAGATACGCGGTCAGCTCACCGCTGACCCTCCGGGCGTCCTCCGGCGCCACCGAACTGTCCAGCACCAGGCTGCTGCTGCGCTGGAAGAAGTCGTGGTCCTTGTACGGCACCCCGAGCAGCTCGGCGATCACCAGGGACGGCACCGGCAGTGCGAACGCCGTGAGCAGGTCGGCGGGGTTCGGGCCCGCCAGCATGTCGTCGATCAGGTCGTCGACGATCTTCTGGATCGGCGCCCGCATCGTCTCGATCCGCTTGACCATGAAGGGACCGTTGACGGTCCGCCGCAGCCGGGTGTGGACCGGCGCGTCCGTGTTCGTGACCAGGCGCGGGGTCACCTGTGCGATCTCCGCGCGGTGCGCGTTCACGTAGGGGAAGCCGGGGTCGAGGTCGTCGTCACTGACGCGGGGGTCGGGCAGCAGGGCCCGCTGGTCGGCATCCCGGGTGACCAGCCAGGGCGTGGTGCCGTTCCAGATCCGTACCTTCGCGAGCGGCTTCTCGGCCTGCAGCCGCTGTGCGGCCGGGGCGGGAGCCAGCGGGCACTGGGCCGCGCGCGGCAGCGGATACTCCGGCAGCGGCTCGGTCGCGCCGGTGACGGGGCAGGACAGGACATCGGTCATGGCATCTCCTCAGTACGTGGGGGGCTCCGGCCGAAACGGAGTGCTGGGATCCGGATTTGAAGCGGTCGAAGGGCTCGGCCTGCCGTCAACGATCCCCGCACCGGTCGGCCGTCACGAGGGAGCACGCTCCCGAACCCGTGGTGTAGTCCCCTCCACCACGGGTTGAGCGGGCTTCTCGTCCGCCCGCGTTCCCCTGGTCAATCGACCCAGGAATCAGCGCTGTTGGCCGGAACAGGACCCCATGAACCCGCTGATCCCACCGCGACGCCGGGCCCCGGCCGACAGGGCGCCCGCCCGACCGACGAGCGGTGGGCACTCCACGGAGGGCAGGGGCATGGTGTAGCCCGCTACACCACTGATTCGGGGGCTCGGTACCTCGCGGCGCCAGGGGAAGGTCGCGACCGTGGAAGCACGTCGCGGCAGCGGGGCCGGAGCAGTTCGGCACCGGCCTCGTCCCTATGCCGCCCACCACCGGAAAGTGAGCGTTCCCATGCCCTTGATGAAGTCCGTCCGTACCGGCGCCGTGAACGAAGTCGATGTCGTGGAGACCGAGCGCCCCGCACCCGGTCCTCGTGACGCGCTGGTGCGGATCCGGGCCTGCGGAATCTGCGGCACCGACGTGACCTTCCTGCACATGGGCGGCATGCCCGCCCAGGCGCATCTGGGCGGGGAGATGCTCCCGGTGCCGCTGGGCCACGAGCCGGCCGGTGAGGTCGTCGAGGTCGGTGCCGAGGTCAGCGGCCTCAAGGTCGGTGACCGGGTGGTGGTCAACCCGCAGGACGCCCCGACCGGCATCATCGGCTGCGGTGGCGAGTACGGCGGGATGAGTGAGTACCTGCTCATAGAGAACGCCGAGGTCGGCCAGAGCGTGGCCGTCTTCCCCGACACCGTGCCCTTCGACGTCGCCTCGCTGAACGAGCCCATGGCCGTCGCCCGGCACTGCGTCAACCGCACCGAGGCCGGGCCGACCGACAAGGTCGTCGTCTTCGGCGCCGGCCCGATCGGGCTCGGCGCGGCTATCTGGCTCAAGCTGCGCGCCGTGCGGCACGTGGTCGTCGCCGACGTCATCCCCTCCCGGTTGGAGAAGGCACTGGCCGTCGGGGCGGACGCCGTCATCAACTCTGCCGAGGAGGACGTGACTTCGCGCCTGACCGAACTGCACGGGCAGAGTGCCAACGCGCTCGGCCAGCCCCGGCCGGGCACCGACATCTACATCGACGCGGCCGGTGCCGCGGCCGTCTTCAACACCGTCGTCGCCTCCGCCAAGTGGGGCGCGAAGCTGGTCATGGTGGCAATGCAGAAGAAGGGCTCCGAGATCGACCTGGGCGGCATGCTGCGCAGCGAGCTCACCCTGGTCGCCTCCCAGGGCTACCCGACCGAGATCTTCGAGGTCACCCCCGAACTCGTGGAGCACCAGGAGCGGTTCGCCAGACTGATCAGCCACCGCGTCCCGCTCTCAGACGTCGAACGGGCCTTCGAGCTCGCACTGACGCCGGGCGCGGCCGAGAAGGTCGTCGTCACCCTCGACGAGTAGCGGAGCGGCGCAGCAGCCGTAGGGCTTCCGGGACGGCAGTGGGCGCCACCGCCGTCCCTTCCCAGGGAACCGACCTGTGCCCAGAAGTACGAGCAAGGGCCCTTTGGCCCGGTGCGGATCACCACTACGCACCGTCGATCGAAGGGCACCCGGCGACGTGGCCTTCCCGCGCGAATAGGAGCACCAGCTCAACGCCATGCTCCGGCACGCGCGAGGGCCGCCGGAGTCGGCTACGTGGAAACGTACGCCCCCTCCGAGGGCCACGACGCCTGCTCGGCCGAGGCCACCCGCTGGATCGAGCCTCTCGTCCCGCGCGGCCCGGCGGCCCCGGTCCACCCCAACGAACGGGGCGAAGGCGGAATGGCGGATGCCGTACTGCGTACCCTCGACGCGTCGCTGTGAGCGGTGGTCGGGCAGCCGGGGGTCCCGACGCCTACCGGCTGTTCAGATAGGCGAGCACGGCAAGCACCCGGCGATGTCCGCTATCGCTGGGCGGCAGGCCGAGCTTCAGGAACACGTTGCCGATGTGTTTGCTGACCGACCGTTCCGTGACGACGAGCGTCTTGGCGATGGTCGTGTTGTCATGGCCCTCGGCCATCAGCTCCAGCACCTCGCGTTCGCGCGGGGTGAGTGAGTCCAGGGGCGAGTCGCGGCGGCGGGTGAGGAGTTCGCCGACGACCTCGGGGTCGAGGGCGGTACCGCCGGAGGCGACCCGGTCGAGGGCGTCGAGGAACTCGTCGACCCGCCCGACCCGGTCCTTGAGCAGGTAGCCGACGCCGCTCGCGCCGCCGCCCAGCAGCTCGGCGGCGTACGACTCCTCGACGTACTGCGAGAGGACGAGGACCGGCAGGCCGGGGATCTCCTTGCGGGCCTCCAGCGCCGCGCGCAGGCCCTCGTCGCGGAAGTGCGGGGGCATCCGCACGTCCAGTACGGCCGCGTCCGGGCGGTGGTCGAGGAGCGAGGGCAGAATCTCCGGGCCGGTGCCGACGACGGCTGCCACCTCGTGCCCGGCAGACGTCAGCAGCAGCACGAGCCCCTCTCTGAGCAGGGCGTTGTCCTCGGCGATCACCACACGCACGGCAGCTCCACTTCGATCACGGTCGGTCCCCCCACAGGGCTGGACACGGTCACCGTCCCGTCCAGCGCGGCGACCCGGCGGCAGATGCCCAGCAGCCCGGAACCGTGGCCGGAGTCGTCCGCACCCCCCTTGCCCTCGTCGCGCACAACCGCCCGCATTCCGGTGCGGCGCCGTTCCAGAGTGACGGACGCCTGCCTGCTCCCGCTGTGCTTGGCGGCGTTGGTGAGTGCCTCGGCCACCGCGAAGTAGGCGGCGGCCTCGACCGACGCGGGAGCGCGCACCCCGTCGGCCTCCAGGCCGTCCACGCGCACGCTCACCTCCAGCCCGCTGCTCGCGCCCAGCGCCCGTACGGCCCCCACGAGCCCGCGGTCGGTGAGGATCGGCGGGTGGATGCCGCGTACCACGTGCCGCAGCTCGGTCAGCGCCTGCTCGGCCTGGTCCTGCGCGTCGGCCAGCAGCCTGCGCACGGCATCCGGGTCGTGGTCGAGCGCCCGCCCCGCGAGCCCGATCCGCATGGACAGCGCCACCAGCCGTGCCTGTGCCCCGTCGTGCAGGTCCCGCTCGATGCGGCGCAGCTCGGCGCCGTGCGCGGCGATCGCGTCCGCCCGGGTGGCGGCCAGCTCCTTGACGCGGGCGGCCAGCAGCGCCTGGGGGGAGGGCCTAAGCAGGGCCTGGGACCAGTCGGCCTCCACGTCGGCGAGGCGGGTGATCAGCGGCAGGACGACCGCCCCGCGGCGCAGCACACCGCACCACACGCTGTCGACGACCAGGCCCAACGGCCACAGCGGCAGCGCCAGGAACACCATGGTGCCGTAGACGTAGGAGGCGGCCATCCAGCGAAGGTCTGTGAGAGTGCCCGGGTCGCGGACGGCTGTACGCAGGCGCTCGCGCAGAGTGCCGGTGATCGGCTGGTACGCCTCGGGGATCCGCCGACCGGTCCAGGCGGCCGTGAGACCGCGTTTCGCGCCGGCGATCCGACGGATCAACTGCACCGTCTCGGGCAGCATCCACGCCCCGACCACCGCGAGCGTGCCGATGACCGTGATCAGCAGCACGGTGACGAACAGGTACAGGCCGAAGGTCAGCGCCGCGGCCATGACCAGATGAAGCGTGGCCCGCGCTGCCTGCCGGATCGTCCTGCCCATGGTGACAAGGCTACGGGCTGGGTGAAGGGACGTGATCGTGTGGGAGAGGACGGGCCGACGGCGCACCGGGATTCATGTTGTGGTGGTCTCCTTTGCCGAAGACTCTTCGCGGGGAAACGGGCACAGCGGCAGTACCGTGACGACACGATCCGGTACGCCGTGAGGTCCGCCGCGGTGGGGAGCAGCCGTGGTCCTCCCTGGAGGTGAGGGTGACGGTGAGTCCGCCGGGCCGGAACGGGGCGGCCAGGCCAGCCGGGGGTGGGGAACAGGCGAAGACCGCGGCGGCGACGGCCGCGCTGGCGGTGCGGGGGTGGCTGCGGAAACGCCCCTGCAAGCTGCCGATCACCGTGGGGGTCCTGTCCATGGGCGGAGGGCGGTGCCGCGACGAACGCCCAGCCCCTTCACGGGTTCCGTGTCCGGGGCACTGCCACAGCGGGTGGAAGCGGCGCTGGACGATGCCCATCGCCGTTCGCGTCCACCATCGCACCGAGGTGGCCCCGCTGACGGGGCTTGTGCCCGGGTCGTACGAGGCCACCGCCCCTGGGTCGTCCAGGCTGACAGAAACGCCATCCGTACCGGGGTTCGCCCCGGTGTCAATGCGGCGTGCAGACGTCCCTCAGCGCGTCGGCCGCGGCGTCGATCTCGCTGGAGTCCGGGTCGGTGTCGCCGTTCAGGATGGCCTTGTTGTAGTCCGCGATCGCGGCCTTGAGGTCGGCGATGGCCTTTCGGACCTTGTCGTCGTCCGTCCCGTCATCGATCTTGTCGAGGTTCTTCTCGATGGTGCCGATGGACTCCTCGGTCCGCGTGGGGTCGTTCGCCGCGTCCAGGCCGGCCTCATGGATCGTCTTGAGGCTGTCGGCGGTCGTGCCTGCGTTGTGGAGGCAGTCCAGCGATCTGTTAACTTCCGAGCCGTTTACTTCGTCGCAGCCGGTGGTGAGTCCGGCGGTCAGTACGACGGCGGCAACGGCGGTGGCGACGGCGGTGTTACGACGGCCGGGGCGGCGGTTCGCGGGCATGGAGGGGGCCTTTCCTGGGGCCGGTTCGGGAGAGAGGGGGACAGCCGAGTCGCATGCCGTACTTCCTCGGACCGTCGGCTGGGCGGGGCACTGCGGGTTCGCGACTCGGGCACGCAGTGACCAGGAGGGAAATCCGGAGCCGACCGGATGGGCGGTGCTCGGAACGCACACGCGACACGAGCGCGGCGGGTCCGGGCCGGCCCGTGTCCCGGCAAGCCGCTGCCCGGAGGGTCAGGCCCAGTGCTGCTCCACTGCGGCGGCCCGCTTCCGGCGGTTCGCGACGAGGCCGCCCGCCGCACCCAGTGAGACCAGGCCCATCCCGACGGCGGCCATGATCCCCTTCGCTCCGTCCATCGTGAAGTAACAGACCACGGCCACACCGCCGTTGAACAGGAACAGGAACCACAACACCGACGGCGTCGACAGGAAAGCGTTGATCCTCGGCTTCTTCGCGATGCGCGAGCCCGCCACGAGCGAGACGGCGATACCGGCGTAGGTGGCCACGTCCTTCGCCGTGCCGTCGAGGACGGCGCCGGACGCGGAACTCGCGGCGAGCCCACCCACGAAGAACGACCAGAGCAGCAGGTTGGCGACGAATGACTTCAGGGGGGCGAGCGGCGACTTCATAGAGCTGTCCTTCGGGTGGCGAGGCGGGGCGCACTGCGATGTGCGATCTGTTGCGATCTCTGAGGACCACGATTCCGTCGCCCGCCCATCGCCACGAGGGACCGGCCTCCCAAACCCATGGTGTAGCCGGCTACACCATCAGGCCCCAGCCAGGCGACGCCACCTTGGCCGCTGCCTGTGCCACCGCGTCAACTCTGGGCTCTGGCTCGACCCCGCCCAGAACACCGACGCGTTCCGTGCCGGCGCCTCCTTCACGGCCTCGCACCTGTACCTGATCCGCCGACCGGTCACCGCCGACAGAGGCGAATGCGGTGGACCGACGTCCGGTGCGCCGTGAAGGCCGTCTGTACGAACCCGCTGGGCACGGGCGTGCTGTCTGCAGCGACGAGCCGGGCCGCGTACTCGCAGGGGGCGCCCGCCGGTGGGAGCCGTCGGGGCGAGGTGGGCGCGCCCAGCGGCAGACCGCCCGCCCCTCGTTCGGGCGGCTGGTTACCAGATTTTAACTTGCTTAAGTCAATCAATCTGCCTACCGTTGAGTGAGTCAAGCACATTGCACGCTCGTTCCGACGGAGGCCCCTCCATGTCCGACGCCCTTCCCCGATCCGCCGTCGCGGGGGGATCAGCCCCGCCGCGGCCGAACGCCGTGGTGGCGGTGCTGGCCCTCGCCGGAATCGTCGTCTCGCTGATGCAGACCCTGGTCATCCCGATCGTCCCCGAGCTGCCGAAGTACCTCGACGCCTCCGCGTCGAACGCGGCCTGGGCGGTCACCGCCACACTGCTCGCCGCCGCCGTGGCCACACCGGTCGCCGGTCGCCTCGGTGACATGTTCGGCAAGCGCCGTGTGCTGCTGATCAGCTTGATGCTGCTGGTGGCCGGTTCGCTCGTCTGCGCCCTGAGTGAGGCGCTGGTCCCGATGATCGTCGGCCGTGCCCTCCAGGGCCTGGCGGCCGCCGTCGTCCCGATCGGCATCAGCATCATGCGCGACGAACTGCCTCCCGAGCGGCTCGCCGGCTCCACCGCCCTGATGAGCGCATCGCTCGGCGTCGGCGGCGCCCTGGGCCTGCCCTCCGCCGCCTTCATCGCCGACCACTTCGACTGGCACGTCCTGTTCTGGACCTCGGCCGCGCTCGGCGTCGGCGCCCTCGCGCTCGTCCTGACGAACGTGCCGGAGTCGAAGACGCGCACAGGCGGTCGCTTCGACCTCCTCGGTTCGCTCGGCCTGTCGGTCGCGCTGGTCTCCCTGCTGCTCGCCATCTCCAAGGGCGCCGACTGGGGCTGGACGAGCGGTCCGACCCTCGGCCTGCTCGCCACCGCCGCCCTCGTCCTGCTGGTGTGGGGCGTGTACGAGCTGCGCACCACACAGCCTCTGGTCGATCTGCGCACCACCGCACGCCGTCAGGTGCTGTTCACGAACCTCGCGTCGGTGGCGTTCGGCTTCTCGATGTTCGCGATGTCACTGGTGCTGCCGCAGCTGCTCCAACTGCCCGAGCAAACCGGCTACGGCCTCGGCAGGTCCATGCTGACCGTCGGCCTGGTCATGGCTCCGCAAGGTCTGGTGATGATGGCGATGGCCCCGCTGTCCGCCGCCATCTCCAAGACCCGGGGCCCCAAGATCACCCTGATGCTGGGCGCCGTCATCGTCGCCGCAGGCTACGCCCTGAACATCGTCCTGATGTCCGAGATCTGGCACCTCGTCCTGGTCTCCTGTGTCATCGGCGCCGGTGTCGGCTTCGCCTACGGTGCCATGCCCGCCCTCATCATGGGCGCCGTGCCCCCGTCCGAGACGGCCGCCGCCAACAGCCTCAACACCCTGATGCGTTCGATCGGTACGTCGATCGCCAGCGCCGTCGCCGGCGTCGTTCTCGCCCAGATGACCACCAGCTTCGGCTCGGCCGCCCTGCCGTCCGAGAACGGCTTCAAGGTCGTCATGGCGATCGGCGCCGGAGCGGCCGTCCTGGCCTTCCTCCTCGCCGCCTTCCTGCCCGGCCGACGCGCCACCCCGGCCGGCCACTCGCCGGTCGAACAAGCCCGGCCCGCGGAGACGGCGGTCAAGGCGTAAGCCCCACAGCGCGGCACGTCGGACACCGTCGCGACCAGTTGGCTGGGCCCGGAACTCGCTCCGGGCCCAGCCGCCTGTCGGGCGCCGGACACGAGGCGACGACGTATCCGGCGACCACCCGCCGTCCACGGTGAGCGTCGTCCCGGTGACGAAACGGGAGGCTTCCGAGGCGAGGAACACCGCGGGAGGCACCCAGTTCCTCCGGGTCTCCCACCCGGCCCACCGGGGTGCCGCTGACGATCCGCTCGTCCCAGCGGCCAGCCAGCAGCCCGGAGCTGAGGTCCGTAGGGAAGTAGCCCGGCGCGAGGGCGTTGCCGCGCACCTGGCGGTCTGCTCATTCGACGGCGAGAGCCCTGGTCAGTGCCGCTGGCCATCGGTCTGCACGCCGTGAACCGGGCGGGAGTGCGGCCGGGCGACAAAGTCCTGGCGGTCGGGGCGGCTCGATCGGCGTCGCCGTCGCCCCCGCGGCCCGCCTGGCGGGAGCGACCGGACTCTACGTCAGCGAACCGCTGGCCGCAGGCTGGCACCGGCGCCAGGGGGACAGCGAGTGGCGGGGGGGGGGGGGCGGGGGGCCCCCCCCCCCCCCCCGGAGTGGGGGGCGGCCCCGCCCCCGGCCGGGG
>NZ_JBHVQT010000019.1:0-27819 GCF_042886315.1 Streptomyces sp. NPDC058001 | reverse complement strand
GGACGCATCGGCGCCCCGCCCGCCACTCGCTGTTGTCGGACCGTCCGCTACCAGGTGACGGGAAGTTCGTAGATTCCGTACGCCTGCGAGTCCTCCTTGAAATTCAGCTCCGAGAAATCGGCGGCGAGCCGCAAGGTCGGCACCCGGCGGAACAACGTGCTGAACACGACATGGAGTTCGATACGGGCCAGCTGTTGCCCGATGCACTGATGCGGGCCCCAGCCGAACGCGAGATGGTGCGATGCCTTGGGGGCGAGATCGACCTTCCCGGGATCGGGGAACGCCAGGGGGTCCCAATTGGCCCCCGGCAGAGCCGCGATGACGCCATCGCCCGCGCGCATGGTCTCGCCGTCGATCCCGATGTCCTCGACCGCCGCCCGCCGCGCCAGCAGGTGCGGAATGGTGAGGTAACGCAGCAGCTCCTCGACGGCGTTCGCCACGAACTTCGGATCGTCGGAATTCTCGCGCAGGGCCGCCAGTTGGTCGGGATTCTCGAGCAGCAGCGCGGTGCCCAGCGTGATCATGTTGGCGCTCGTGTCGTGGTCGGCGACGAGCAGGATGTGTCCCAATGGAGCGGCCTCGTACAAGGTGAGCGCCCCGTCCTTGACGTGCGCACCGAGATCGGAGAGGACGTCCTCGGCAGGATGGTCCATCTTGGCCACGATCAGCGCCGAGATGTAGCGGCGCAGCGCCTTCGTCGTTTCGGCCGCCTCCTCTGGAGTCTTGAACCGCGCGTTGGTGACTTTGGCGTGCTCCTGGAAGAACGCGTGATCCTCCTACGGCACCCCGAGAAGCTCGCAGATCATCAGCGACGGCAGCGGCAGCGGCAGGGCCTCGTTCAGCTCCGCCGGGCGGGGACCTGCGAGCATCGTGTCGATGAGGTCGTCGGTGATCTGCTGGATCACCGGGCGCAGCTTCTCCATCCGGTGTCGGATGAACGAACTCGTCAACATCCGGCGCCACCGGGCGTGTTCGGCGCCGTCGGTGTTGTTCAGCTGACGGTTGCATCTCGGAGGCGTGCGCCTTCATGGCCTCCGTCGTGTGCGGGTATCCGCTCATCCGCCCGGTGCGCGCGCAGCCACCGAATCGCGCCCTGCGGTCCTGGCCTCCGACGCCTGATCCATCGGATCCCGTACCACTCCCGCCTCTGGTGGTACGGAATCCGAGCCGCAGCGGTCCGCGGGCGAGGCATGGCGTCCCGGCGACCGGAATCAGTACGCGGCCGGACCATCCGGCCCGCGCACGGTCGCGGCCTCGCCGTCAGGCGGGCGGCCGGACATCGACTTCCTCGGCGTGGGCGACGAAGTCGTCGACCAGTCGATGGAAAAGCTTGGCGAACTGCTGCAGATCCTCGGTTGACCAGTCTGCCAGGGCCACCTCCATGCCCCGGCGACTCGCTTCCCGCATGCGATCGACCGCGGCCAGCCCGGCGTCGGTGAGTTGGACGCGCTGCGCCCGTCGGTCGTCCGGATCCGGTACACGGATCACGTAGCCGGCCTTCTCCAACTGCCCCAACTGCCGCGTGACGTGCGACGCCTCCACGGACAGCCGAACCGCCAGCACGCCGGGACGCATCGGCTCGCTCTCGGCGATGTTCCGCAGGATTGCCGCGGCGGCCCGGTCCAGCGACAGTCCGGCTGCCGCCATAAGACGGTCATGCTGCCGGACCCGGCCGGCCAGGTAGGAGATGCGGGTGAGGGCCCGCTCGATCTCGACGACGGGGGCCTTTGCGGGTGGCGGTGTAGGCATGAGACCACTTTAAACATATACTTGCGTGAGTCAAGCAAAATTTGAGAAACATTGCTTGACTCAAGTAATGCATGCATGCTTGCCTAACTCAAGTAAGGCTGGGGGAGCAGGCCGGGGCCGTTGCAGCGGCGGCGGCCCCAGCGCGCCGAACCCGTGGGGACGGGGAAGGGCGCGCCCCTCGGGCCCGGCGGCGACGGCAACATCCCCCCGCCCGCCGCGGGGCCCGAGGACACCAGCAGTGCCGCCGCGTCCCCGTACAGCATTGCCTCCTCAGTGCCTTCGCAGCCTCGCTGTTCGACGGCACGGCGGTACATCGACTTACGAAGCGGTAGCTGTCGGCGCGACTTGGTGGGCGCCGCCGACAAGGCATGCGCCACCGTTCGCGACACGACTGACTGCTCGAACCGTTCCGGAAGCACTCGCATACCCCACACTGTTGAATCGCCGCGCCCTCGCGGTCGCTCCATCCGACAGGAAACCCACACCATGATCAACGGCCTGCAACTGCACCAACGCAGCCACCCCCGCATCATCGACGCCTGTGTGGCCACTGTTCTCCTTGCCTGTTCCTTCCCCGGCAGCATGATCACGCTCCCCGGCCACGACCTGAGCGTCCCGTGGTGGCCCGGCGTCCTGGTGGCGGGCATCTCCTGTACCGCCCTGCTGTGCCGCCGCGATCGCCCGCGCACCACGGTGGTGCTCACCGCCGTCTGCGCCGCGGCCTTGGCCACGCTCGGCTACATCCTCACCGTCCTGCTGATGGGGCCCCTCATGGTCGCGCTCCACTCGCTGGCCACCCGCACCGACCGGAGAACCGCGAACACGTCCACCTTCGCGTGCATCGCACTCCTGGTGACCACGGAACTGATCGTCGGCCCCTCGAATGAACCACTCGTCCTCAAGCTGGTCGGCCCCGCCGCCTGGCTGTTGCTGTCCACCTCCCTCGGCACCGTGACCCGTTTTCGCGCGGCCTACCTGGAAACCATGAAGGCACGTGCGGAGCACGCGGAACGAACCCGGGAGAGGGAAGCGAGGCACCGTGTCACCGAGGAGCGCATGCGCATCGCCCGCGACCTCCATGACGTCGTCGCCCACCACCTCGTCCTGGCCCAAATCCAGGCCGGCGCGGCCGCCCGCTTCATGAGCACTCGGCCCGACGAGGCCGCGAGGATCGCCGCCGACCTCGGCGGCACCACCTCTTCAGCGCTGCGCGAACTCAAGGCCACCGTCGGTCTGCTACGCCAAGCGGACGATGCCGACGACGCGGACGGCCCCTATGACCCCACCGAACGCATCACGCCCGGGCTCGCACAACTCGCCGACCTGACCGCTTCGTTCCGGAACGCTGGCCTCACGGTCACCGTGACCTCCGAGGGAGAACCGCGCCCCCTCGTCGCCGGGTCGGATCTCACGGCGTTCCGCATCGTGCAGGAAGCCCTGACGAACGTCACGAAGCACGCTGCCACCCGCTCGGCCGAGATCCGGCTCGCCTACTTCCACGACCGGCTGGGCATCACCATCACCAACGGCGCTAGCGCCCCGTCGGCCTCTTATCCGGCCGCGGACGGCGGCTATGGCGTCATCGGAATGCGCGAGCGCGCCCGCTCCGTCGGCGGACGTCTACGTGTCGGTCACCGTCCCGAAGGCGGCTTCGAAGTCGTCACCGAACTCCCACTGCCCTCCAGCGTGCCCGAAGAGACACCAACTACATGATCAAGCCCTCCACAGCGACACGGATGCCCTGCGGACTGCTGCCCAGGGAGCCTTCCAGGCGGCCCGAGTACGACACGAAGCCGAAATTCATCGTCGGCACGCCGTACCCGATCGCCGAGGCGAGGTGCACCTCGCGCGAGGACGTCATGGCGGCATACCGCGGAGCGGACTCGTAGAACTGGCGCAAGGCCGTGGCCGACAAGACCCGGACCGGGCAGTTCGTCCGCCGAGGTCCAGTCGACCTCGCCCCTGGCGCCGAGTTCGTCCAACACCGCCCGGTGCAGCAGGCGCCATAGGCCCGCCTCGGTCCACACCGTGAACGGGGGTTCTGATGCCTGCTCACATCAGCGGTGATTGCTCAGTGCTGCGGAGTTGCAGGTAGTAGTGGTCAAGTGCCGCCCCGGTGAATTTCGAAGAACATCGGCCGGACCTATGGGCAGCAGGGCGTTGGGGTCGGTGAGGATCCAGCCCCCCGCCTGCCATGTCCGGGCCGTCGACCGGCGGCCTGGTCCGCTCCCGTCGGCTGATCGTCGTTGCCCGGGGCGTAACGCCATCCCCTCGGACGACGGCGGGGTGCGTCTTTCGAAGTGGATGTCATTGAGGTGTTGCTGTGGCGGCCGGAGGCCCCGGACACCGTTGGGGGTCGGTGCCGGGGGCTGTGGCCGGTGGGGGTGATCGGTGTCAGCTGATGGCTTGGTATCCCTGCCAGCCGTCGCTGATCTTGTTCATGGTGGCGGTGCCGCTGCTGACGTCGAGGTAGTTCCACAGGGCGTTGTCGCTGCGGGTGAACCAGAGGTCGAATCCCTTGCCGCTGTGGTCGGCGTCGCCGGGTGAGGTGATCAGGGGAGTGGTGGTGGGGGTGAAGTTTGTGCCGGTGCGGAGTTTGGTGGACTGGTCGGCGAGGCCGTCGCCGTCGTCGCCGGTGCCTCGGTAGATGTAGAGGTCGCCGTTGGTGCGGTCGCGGGCGCCGAGGTCGATGCGGCCGTCCTTGTTGGTGTCGCCCGGGGAGAAGAGGTCCATGTTCTGCCAGCCGTCGTTGCCGATGAGGATGGGTTCACGGTCGGTGTCGAGCCGGTTGTCGGGCGCGCCGAAGTAGAGCCAGAGGAGGTTTCCCTCCTTGACGAGCAGGTCGGGGTAGCCGGGGATGTCGGGGGTGCCGTCGCCGTCGATGTCGAGGGGGCCGTCGACGTCGCCGATGGCGAGGATCTGGTCGGCGTTCTGCCAGTGGTTGTTGGCGGGGTCGTAGACGGCGAGTTCCTGGCGGTCGGCGCCGGTGCCCGCGCATGCGGTGCAGGCGAAGCCGTAGCCGTTGTTGGGGTGCAGCCACAGGCGGTTGGTGCCGTCGGTGTCGCGGCGCAGGGCGATGAGGTCTTCGTATCCGTCGCCGGTCCAGTCCCCGCGGTGGGTGATCTTCACCTGGTTCCAGTTGGCATCGGAGGCGAGGGAGGCGTTGTCGGTGACGGTTCCGTCGCCGGCGCCGTAGTAGCGGTGCAGACCGCCGTTCTTGTCGACGGCCCACAGGTCGGGGTGTCCGTCGCCGTTGATGTCGCCGGGTGCGTCGGCCTGTTTGAGGCCGCCTGCGTAGAAGAGGTAGGCGGCGGGGTCGGACTTGTTGCCCGCCTTGTCGAGGCTGCGTGCGTGCAGGTAGTTGGCGCCGGACACCGTGGGCGTGAACTTGACACTGACGCTGCCGCCGAGGTCGGCGGGGGTTGCTGTGCGGACTGTGGTGTCGGTGTCGGTCCAGTACTCGTAGGCGCTGACGTCGCCGATGCCGCCGCTGGAGATGACGAAGGTGCCTTCCGTACGGACGCTGCCGGTGACCGAGGGCCAGCCGTCACTGCCGTCGGGGAACCGGCTGGAGGTGATGCCGGGAGGATTGCTGGGCCGGTTCGGGTCGAAGACGAATCGGCAGCCGGGCGCGCCCAGGGTGGGTGTCCAGTCGGATACGGCTTTGCCGTCGTCGGCCTGGGCCTTCCAGGAGAAGTTGCCGCTGGCGGTGGACAGGTACTGGCTGAGGGTGGCCTTGGGGACTTTGACCTTGGCGACGGTGCCTGAGGTGGCGGAGACCGTCTGGTTGAAGAACACCCCGGGGCCGTCGTCGTGGTGTCCCGTGGCCCACAGGTGGAACTTGGTTTTGACGGTGCCGCCGTCCTTGTCACTGACCTTGGCGGTCAGGTAGACGTCGGTGTTGCCGATCAGGCCGTACGGTGAGACGTCGCCGCAGCCCTTGCTGTTCTTGGTGCTGGGGATGGTGTCCAGCGCGGTGGGTGCGTTGGGCACGGTGTTGTACTCGGTCGACATCACGGCCGACTTGGCGTCGAACTTCTTCCAGCCGAACACGTCCGACTCGTTGGTGGCGGCGAGTTCGAGGCTGATGGTGTTCCACTTGCTCGCTGCCGCGTCCTTGGCGCCGCGGGTGACGTCGAAGGCCAGGTTGCCGGCCGGGCAGTTGGAGCCCCATCCCTTCGCGTCGTTGACCGTGTCCATTTGCTCGCGCCGGTCGGGCCTGTTGTTCCACGTGGTCGAGGAGCCGATGGTGGCGGTGCGCCACAGTTCGACCGGCTTGGCGGTGCACGACCACGACCATGTGTTCTTGATGCGGAAGGTGGACTTGAGGACCTGCTTGTCGGTGCTCCACAGGTTCTTGGTGTTCATCCGGAAGTAGGAACGGGCCAGGCCGTTGGTCTCGTCCTCGTATCCCACGCGGGCGGTGGTGGTGCTCTTGCCGGCACCGCCCCAGCCGGCTCCGTTGAAGTACGAGGTGGTGGGGTACTTCTTGTAGGCGATGGTCCAGGAGTAGCGCGACCCGTCGATGTAGGGGTCGATGTAGATGGGGTAACGGGTGTCCGGGCCGGTCATCAGCGCAGGATCCGGGGTGAGTTCGAGGCTGGTGTCGCTCGCTGCGACAGGCATGGCGGACTGCTGTGCGCCGGGACCCGGTTCGAACTCGTCGTCGTGCGGCGGCGGACCGCCCTGAGACGCGTCGTCGTGCGGTGCCAGACCGCTCTCCGTCCGCTGGACGGTTCTGGCCGCCGGGTCCGGCTCGGGGGCGCCGGCGGAACTGGTGGAGCTGTCCCACATGCGGGGCGTCGGCGCGGTGAAGAGTTCCTGGCCGCCCGGGTTGACGGCGCTGAGATTGCCGTGGGCGTCAGCGGTCACGCTCACTCCGTCGCTGGACATCTTGTACGCGATGGTCTTCAGCGTCGGATCGGCGGCGGCCTGGGGGGTCTTGACCACGAGCAACTGGGCGAAACCGGAGGCCCCGGCGCGCAGTTTGAGGTCCACGTCGGGCAGGACATCCGGGTAAGTGACCGTGTCGTCCGCGATCCGAGGCTTCGGCAGAGTGGTGGGCCAGCTCAGTGAAATGCTGCGGCCGTCGCGGGTGATGGTGGCCAGCGGGTCGCTGCCGCCACCTGAGAACTCCAGTCCCACGGCCGTGGCCTTCGGGGCTATCCCGCCGCTGCTGGTGATGGCCAGGCTGGTGTCGATGTCCACCAGACGGTTTCCCTGCCGCACCCACTGGGCGGTGGCGTAGCGGTCCTCGGTGAAGGTTCCTGAGGGGTTGGCGAACACCTGGGAGGTCTCCGTCCGGCGGGAGGCCACTTCGACCTGTTCGCCCGAGTCCGCAGCACGGGCCAGCGCGGAGGATTCGTCAGTTGTCGACTCCTGCTGTCCAACCGCGGGACTGGTGGGCTCGGCGGCCACCGAGGGGGCGGACGCCGACGCGGCGATGACGAATACCGCGACAGCTGCTGCGGCGATGCGGCTGGGCGAGAGTTTCCTCGCCGTCTCCCGTTGTTTTTCCATCATGCTTCCTTTTCGAATTCTGCACAGAATTTCGCGCA
Source organism: Streptomyces sp. NPDC058001 (assembly GCF_042886315.1). Lineage (NCBI taxonomy): Bacteria > Bacillati > Actinomycetota > Actinomycetes > Kitasatosporales > Streptomycetaceae > Streptomyces > Streptomyces sp. NPDC058001. Next base: position 20,512 of record NZ_JBHVQT010000019.1, on the reverse strand, counting down.
CCATACAACCCTGTCCCATGAGGTGGCGAAGGGTTTCAGCGCAAGTCTTCTCGGAAAGATAGCGTGTCCCTATTGGGAGGAATTATGTGTTGCATGTGCATGTGTCACTCACTCTTCAAGTCCGTGACGTAGTACGGATGTTCATGCAGGTTGGCTGGGCTTGCTGCCCGTTTCTGTGGCAGATCTACATGCTGGCACCCATGTTTCTTTCGGCAATGCAGTGATATGGGAAGCAGTCATAGCTGTGTGTTTTTTCGAGTCTTTGTCAGGCTCTCTTTCCATGGCATTTATGTGCTGCTAAGGTCGCCGGAATCTTCATCTTTATGGACTTCCTGTGGGGGGAATGGTGGCCGGTTTGTGGTCAGACGCCTCGGGTCTTCCCCGGCGTGCAGCCAGGCGGCGGGTCGGCCGGATGCGGTGCATAGCCGCGTCCCTGGCGGCGTATCTGTTGCTCGGCCTGCTGGGCGGCCCTGTCGCGGCGGCGGCCGAACTGGGGCTGCGGACACTGAAGAAGCCGGACCCGGTCCCGACCTCAGCCGCCAAGGCCCAGAAGATCAACCGGCCCGATCAGACGGCCGAGCACGCGTGGCGTCCCACGGCCGAGGCGGACTGGCCCACGCCGGCCACCGGCACCATTGCCGTACCGCAAGACGGTGAAGCCACGGCGACGGTGGGCTCGCTACCGGTACGCCTCGCCCAGACCGGCGCCAAGCGCGGCCACGCCGACGCCCAGAAGCGCCAGACCACAGGACCTGCCCAGGCCCAGATCCAGGTCCTGGACCAGCGCACCGCCGACAGCGTCGGCGTCGAAGGCATACTCCTGGCCGTCCGCCCCCTGACCGGCAGCAAGGGCACCCTGGACGTCACCGTCGACTACGCACGCTTCCGCCATGCCTTCGGCGGCGACTGGGCCTCACGCCTGACCCTGCGCCAGCTCCCGGTCTGTGCGCTGACCAGCCCGGACCAGCAGGACTGCCGACAGGGCCGGACCCTGGCCACGGACAACGACACCCGCGCCGCGACGCTCTCCGCCCCCGTCACCCTGCCGGAGCCCCAGAATCCGGCCGCGTCCGCCCTCTCCGCCGACACACCACCCGTGACCCGCACGGCGAACGGTTCGGCTGCCGCGACAGGCGGCACAGTTCTGCTGGCGGTGACTGCCGCTGCGAGCGGAGCGGCGGGTGACTTCGGGGCCACATCCCTGTCCCCGTCCAGTTCCTGGTCGGCCGGAGGATCCAACGGCGGTTTCTCCTGGAACTACGGCCTCACGACTCCGGACGTGCCCGGCGGCGTCCAGCCGGACCTCAAGCTCGCCTACAACTCGCAGGCGGTGGACGGGCGGACGGCCGCGACCAACAACCAGGCGAACTGGATCGGCGACGGATGGTCGATGGAGCCCGGCTACATCGAACGCCGCTACGTCTCCTGCAGCGACGACGCCAAGGACGGCAACGGCACCGACAAGAGCGGTGACCTGTGCTGGAAGAACGACAACGCCGTCATCAGCCTGGGCGGACAGACCAGCGTCCTCGTCAAGGACGACTCGGCCAAGGACGACCCCCAGGGCGAATGGCGCATGGAAAGTGACGACGGCACCAAGGCCGTCAAACTCACCGGCACCGACCGGGGCAACGGCGACAACGACGGCGAGTACTGGCGCGTCACCACACCGGACGGCACCCAGTACTACTTCGGCTACAACCGGCTGCCCGGATGGACCGACGGCAAGCCCGAGACCAACTCGACCTGGACCGTGCCGGTCTTCGGCAACCACAAGGACGAGCCCTGCCACGCCACCGCGTTCAAGGACTCCTGGTGCCAGCAGGCATGGCGGTGGAACCTCGACTACGTCGTGGACCCCCACTCCGATGCCATGGCCTACTACTGGAACAAGGAGACCAACTACTACGGGCGCAACGTCAACCCGGACACCGGCGCCTCCACCGCCACCGCCTACACCCGCGGCGGCTACCTCGACCGCATCGAGTACGGCCTGCGCTCCGACACCATGTATGGACAGAAGGCCGCCGGAAAGGTCGACTTCACCGTCTCGGAACGCTGCCTGACGGACTGCGGCACCTTCGACAAGGCTAACGCCAAGAGCTGGCCGGATGTCCCCTTCGACCGCTACTGCGCATCGGGCGACGAGTGCAAGGACCGCTACTCGCCGTCCTTCTGGACCCGCAAGCGCCTGACGAAGATCGACACCTCGGTCCTCACCGGGGGCGTATACAAGCCGGTCGACACCTGGACACTCACCCACCAGTTCCCCACCACCGGCGACGGAACCGACCCCGCCCTGTGGCTGGCATCCCTCACCCGCACCGGACACACCGGCACCGGCGACGTCACCATGCCCGCGGTCACCTTCAGGGGCCAGCAACTCGCCAACCGCGTCGAAGGCGCCACCACCGGCGGCAGACCGGACCCCGTCCCCCCGCTGGTGCGCTACCGGATCTACGGCATCGACACCGAGACCGGCTCCACACTGGGCGTCACCTACTCCAGCCCCGACTGCAAGGCCGGCGACGTCCCCACGCCCGCGTCGAACACCCGCCGGTGCTACCCCGTCATCTGGTCCCCGCCGGATGCCCCCGCCGCCGACTACGAGCCCTACCTCGACTGGTTCCACACGTATGTCGTGACCCAGATCCTGGAGGCCGACAACACCGGCGGCGCGCCCGTGAAGCAGACCGACTACTCCTACCTCGGAGGCATGGCCTGGGCGAAGGAGGAAGACGAATTCTCCCAGGCCAAGTACCTCACCTACGGTGACCGCAGGGGTTACGGGCGCGTCCAGGTCCGCACCGGTGCCCCCGCGTCGGACAAGCAGACCCTCAAGGAGTACCGGTACTTCCGAGGCATCGACGGCGCCACGGTGGCGGACCACGAAGGAACCGCCGTCACCGACCACCCGGCCTTCGCCGGCATGACCCGCGAGGAAGCCACCTTCAACGGCGACGGCGGCAAGCTCGAAGCGACCACCAGCTACGAGCCCTGGCGCTCGGCCGCGAACGCCACCCGCACCCGCCCCGGACTGTCCGCCCAGCACGCGTACGCCACTGGCGGCAAGTCGGAGAAGACCCGCACCGCGGTCGGCAGCGGCTGGCGTTCCACACAGATCGACCGCACCCATGACGCCTACGGACTCGTCCTGACCGAGTCCGACCTCGGCGACACCGCCAAGACCGGCGACGAGGAGTGCACCACCACTACGTACAACCGCAACACCGACGCCAACATGCTCACCCTCATCAAGGAGATCAAGCAGACCGCCATCGCCTGCGACAAGACACCCACCCTGCCGGCCGACCTGATCTCCGTCGAACGCCACTACTACGACAACGCTGCCAGCCGCGACACCCCGCCGACCAAGGGCGACGTGAGCCGCCTTGAGGAACAGGACGACAAGGGAACCGGCTTTGTCACCGCGGCCACCCACACCTATGACCAGCACGGCCGTGAGCTGACCAACAAGGACGCGGTGAACAACACCACCACGACCCAGTACACGCCCAGGACCATAGAGGCCCCGACCACCGTCACCGTCACCAACGCCCTCGGGCACGCGACGACAACGCAGTACGACCCGCTCCGCGGCGTCGCTACCGCTGCCATCGACCCCAACGACAAGCGCACCGACGCCACCTACGACGGCCTGGGCCGCGTACTGAAGGTGTGGAACCCGGGCTGGGCGAAGGCCGACCATGCCACGCAGCCGTCGACCGAGTTCACGTACTCGATCTCGAAAACGCAGGCCAATGCCGTAGCCACCAAGATGCTCCAGTACGACGGCTCGTACACGACGGCCTACCAGCTCTACGACGGCCTCCTGCGCGAGCGTGAGACCCAGGCCCCGGCGGTCGGAACGACCAACCGGATCGTCACCGAAATCCACTACGACACCCGTGGCTTCGCCTGGAAGTCCTACGCCGCCTACTACACGAACGGCGCCCCGTCCAAGGCTCTCGACACGGCCCCGGACAACAAGGTGCCTACCGCCACCGAGAACCTGTACGACGGACTGGGCCGCATCACCGATGCCATCTCCCGCGCCTACGGCGACGAGAAATGGCGCACCACCACCCAGTACGCGGGCGACCGCACCACGGTCATTCCGCCCAAGGGCGGCACGGCCACCACGGTCGTGACCGATGCACGCGGCCGCACCACCGAACGGCTGCAATACACCAACGCCGCCCGCACCGCCTCACAGAAGACGGCCTACGGCTACGGCAAGTGGGACGAGCCGGAGACCGTGACCGACCCGGCCGGCAACATCTGGCGCTACACCTTCGACGCCCGCGGCCAGAAGATGACCTCCGTCGACCCCGACAAGGGAACCTCCCACACCACCTACGACCGGGTCGGCCGCCCCGTCACGGCCACCGACGCCCGCAACATCACGCTGACCACGAAGTACGACGAACTCGGCCGTCAAACAGAACTCACCAAGGGCACAGCGCTGTTGGCGAAGTGGACCTACGACACCGTCGCCAAGGGCCAGCCGGCGAGCAGCATCCGCTACCTGGACGGCGCCGCGTACACCTCGGCGGTCGACTCCTACAACGACACCTACCAGCCGACCTCCCAGACAGTGACCATTCCGGCTGCGACCGGGACACTCGCGGGAACGTACACCTGGACGTACGGCTACAACACGTACACCAGCCAGCAGGAATGGATCAGGCACCCGGCCGTCGGCAACCTCCCCACCGAACGGCAGACCACCGTCTACGCCGAGGGCAACCTTCCCCTGAAGACCACCGTGGGATCCATCACCCTGGTCAACTCCACGGCGTACGACGTGTTCTCACGCCCCACCCGCACCGAGTACGGAACCCTCGGCAAAAAGGTCTACAAGACGCAGCTCTACGACGACCACACCGGCCGCCTCAACCGCCAGACCACCGACCGGGACCTCGCCCCCCAGCGCATCGACGACACCGCCTACGACTACGCCCCCGCGGGCAACATCACCGGCATCACCACCACCAGCGGCCAGGACACCACCAAGTCCATCGACCGCCAGTGCTTCACCGAGGACGCCCTCGGCCGCCTCACCGAAGCCTGGACCACCGTCAACAACGACTGCACCACCCAGCCCTCGGCCACCACGGTGGGCGGCCCGGACGCCTACTGGCAGTCCTTCGCCTACGACGCCGCAGGCAACCGCACCCAGCAGACCGACCACAAAACCGGCGCCCTCACCGGTGCGGACGCCACCACCACCTACACCCAGCGCGACCCCAACACCGGACTGCCCCACGCCGTCCAGGAGACCTCCACCAAGGGAGGCCCTGACGACGGCAAGAAGACCGGCTTCACCTACGACGAGGCCGGCAACACCCTCACCCGCACCACCGGCACACAAACACAGAAACTCGACTGGGACGACGAGGGCCACCTCGCCTCTCTCACCGAAGCGGGAAAGACCACCCGCTACCAGTACGACGCCGACGGCAACCGCATGATCACCCGCGACGCCGACGGCAGCCAGACCCTCACCCTCCCCGGCGGCAACGAACTAAAGACCACGGCCACCGGCACGAAGGAAGGCGTCCGCTACTACACCCACGGCCAGGAGACGGTCGCCGTCCGGACCGGCACCGGCTTCTCCTTCCTCCTCCCCGACCACCAGGGCACCTCCATGGCGGCCATCGCCATGACCACCCTCGCAATCACCCGCCGCAAACAACTCCCCTTCGGCCAGACCCGATCGGCACTGACCGAAACCATCCCCGGAACCCGCGGCTTCGTCGGCGGAACCACCGACCCCACCGGCCTCACCCACCTCGGCGCCCGCGAATACGACCCCCAACTCGGCCGCTTCCTCTCCGTCGACCCGATCATCGACCACAACGACCCGGCCCAGCTCAACGCCTACAGCTACGCCCACAACAACCCGATCACCAAGTCCGACCCCACCGGCCTCCGCCCCGACGGCCCCGCCGGCGGAGCCGGCTACAACGACGACCGCTGGGCCAGCGACCGCGGCATGACAGCCGGCTACACCAAGAAAAACGGCAAGTGGGTCTGGCAGCAAACCCCCCTCAAGGACAAGTCCTCCAAAAAGAAATACACCGCCTACCGAGCCAACCCCAGCTCATACAAGGTCTACCATTACGACGCCAAGAAGGCAGCCCAGGCCCAAGCCAACGCCAAGGCCCAGGCCGACGCCCGGGCCAAAGCCCAGGCAATAGCAAGAGAAAAGGCGGAAGCGGAACGCCGCAAGAAGAACGGCATTTTTGGCAGCATCATGGGAGGGCTGAAAAAGAGTTGGGATAATACAGGTGGCAAGGTCGGTGGCTTCGTCACTGAACACTGGCGCGGTATCACTCAAATCGGAATCATTGTAGTTGGTACGATCGCGGTGGGTGTATGTACGGCGGCGACGGCCGGTCTTTGCGCCGGGGCGGGAGGGATTATCATCTCTGGTGCGATTGGCGTTGCGCAGGGCGTTGCGACCTACGGAGTTTCCGGCGGGAAGCACACTGCTATGGGCTACGTGCAAGCAGGAGCTATTGGAGGATTTTCCGCAGGTGGTGCGGCAGGGGTTGGCAAAGTTTCCATGCTCATGGGTGGAACGCGAATTTCCCCGAGTACCGCGCCGTATCACTCGGTGTCTACCATGACGTCCTCTGCAGTTCACAACGGTGGGCGTTTTTGGGAGGGTGGCGTGAACGGAAGGCAAGTAATCAACCATCTAGGGTTCGGGACAAAGTGGGCGGATTGACGATAGTGCAGCGCAGGTGGAGCCGCCGCCAATTGCTTTTTGGAGTGCTCCTGTTCAGTTGGGTCTGCACAATCTCTGCTGCCGCCCTCTGGGTCGGTCCGCCCTGGCAGGCGGCGGGTGTAGGGGTTAGTGCCCTACCTGTGGTTGCATTGATGGTTCGCAAGACGCGTCAGTCGTCGCATAATGAGGTCGACGCAAAGAAGCCCACAAGTCGCATTCTGCTCTATGTCGGACTGCTCGGCTTGACGATTGGTATTGCGCTCTTCTTTGCGGCGCCCACGAGAAATAGCTATCTGGATTATCTCGCCACTTCCACTACGACTTGTGGTGGCATCGTGACAATCGGTGGATTGATCTTTTCTCGGAAGAGGAATAAAGGTGTCAAATAGGCGGGAGCAGTCGTGATTTCTCCTGCACTCTTGCTCTCTGTATCCCGAGGTCGGGTGAGTCCGATGTCTGCGATTGCGCTGAGGTGGCGCTTGTGGCTGGAACTTTGTCGTCCGGTCATGCAAGGTAGCGGAAGTCCGTGACTCCCGGCTGCTCGAGCGCCTCGTCCTCGGTGGGGCGGGAAGCAAGCTGTCCGGGGCCGCTGTCAGGTAGGTCCAGGCGACGTCGTCCTGGATCGTCGGGCCCGGGGGCGTCACGGGCAGTCCGCTGGCGCTCTCGATCCCGGCCCCCGTAGAGGTCGGGCCCGAACTTCCTCAGGACTGCCTCGCGAACCATGGCGCTGCCGAGTGGTGCTCCGCATTCGCCGGACACGAGGCGATCGTGCGCTTCCTGGTGGAACGCCTCCGGGTGGAACACGCCGTCACGAAGGCCCAGCACGTCCAGCGACCCGACGGGCCTGTGGCTCGACGACGGCACTGGCCACAGCGAGCCCCGCCCGGGCCGTGGCGGCGGTGGCCAGAGCCCGACGCCTGGCATCCCTGCCGGCGGAACCGGCACCGGTGGGTGCTACTACACCTGCGGAGGAACGCCCTCCGGCGGCACGGCGACCGGCAACAACACCTCGGGCAAAGAGTGGTGACGGCGGCTTCACCGGCTGGCTCAAGGGCGCTGCGGACACCGTCTACAACTTCGGCTCCGCGATCCTCTCCAGCCCGACATGAGTGACATCATGCAAGCTGTCGCCGGACTCCTCTCCCACCAGCAGACCGCCACCCTGGGAAGCAATCCGCAAATGTGAACCCAGCAGTGAACCCGCGGCCCTCGACGCGCCACCGCCAACCCTGCACCAGGTCGTTAGGCGCCGGTGCTGGAACGCACGGCAGGTAGGACATCGGCACGGCCAGGGCAAGACGGCCGGCAGTGCCCAAGCAGCTCTGCCTCGGGTCGCACTCGCCGGGCACACGCAGTGCCTCATCGCCTGAGACCGGCAACTCGCCGTCAGCCCGCAGACCATGACGCCCCGAAGCCGACGCCGTGCACACCCGGGAACCGTGCCTGCCGCCCGCCCTATCCTGCGTAGGAACGCGGGCATGCTGTCTGTACGGCGTCGGTGCGAGTTGGGAACATGAAGAACGACGCTGCGCGGTCCGGGGGAGTGGTGGCATGGGTTCGGACGAGATCAGGTCCCAGGGCTTCAGCCTGAAGGAACTGTTCCGTGACGTGACCTATGAGATCGACTACTACCAGCGCGACTACACCTGGGGTGAGGAGGAAGTCCGCACCCTGCTCAGGGACCTATGCGAATCGTTTCGGACCTGGACGGCGGATCCGGCCTACCTGCGCCGTCCGCACACCGCGCCTCAGTACTTCCTCGGCCCCTTCGTCTACTACGAGCCGTCGAAGACCCGCCGCTACCTCGTCGACGGCCAGCAGCGCTTCGTCACACTCCATCTGCTCTTCCTGCAACTGAGGCTTTGGGCACAGGAGGCCGGACACACCAGGGCGATCGACCGGATCAACCGCGTGATCACGATCGACGGAGACCACTTCTCGCTCGGCATCAGCGATCACGAGCCCGTCCTGCGGGCAGTGAGCGAAGGCCGCAAGTACGAAACAGGCATAGGGGACTCCCTCTCCCGCCGCAACCTGTGGGCCCGCAGTCAGCAGATCGAATCCCAGCTCGTGGAAGAGCTGGATGCGGAGAACCTCCACCGATTCACCGAGTGGCTGCTGGACCGCGTGGTCCTGGTCGGGATCCGCGCGGCCAGCGCCGATCACGGCTACCGCATGTTCGAGACGATGAACGACCGCGGCGCCCGACTCACCGCCGTCGACCTCCTCAAGAGCCACCTGCTGTCCAACGTCGGGTCAGACGAGGACCAGCTCAACACCCAGTGGCACGAGATGCTCAGAGAGCTGACCACCGACCGCGACGATCCCGGAGCGGCGTCCCGCTTCATCAAGGCATACCTACTCGCCCACTGCGCACGCGAGAGCAGCGACGACGACCGCCGCCAGATCGCAACCAACCTCAACGTATGGGTACGCCAGAACGCCGCCCACCTGGGCCTGACCCGGGAACGCCCCGACAACTTCCTCCGGTTCGTCCAGGACCTGCTGAAGTCGGCCAGACTGTACCGCCCCTTCCTCTCAGCCGGCCGGGGACTGAAGAAGGACGGAGACCGCCTGGAGACCGTGCTCTTCAACGAACGCAACGGCCTCGGTGCCCAGACAGTCGCCGTCCTCGCTGCCATCAACGCCGACGACCAGCCCTCCGACGCCAAGGACAAAGGCCGCCTCGTCGCCGCCTACATGGACCGCTGGTACGCCCTGCGCATCCTCCAGGACCTGCCTGTCCAGGCCGCCGACACCGACATGCTCGTCCACTCCACCCTCGTGCCCCTGCTGCGCGGATGCCGCACCGTGCCCGACGTCACCTCCGCACTGGGCGACCTCGTCCTGCAGGACGGAGGCTCCATCAGCGAAGCCGTCACCCTGGGCCTGCGGGGCAACAACTCCCACCAGATCCGATACCTGCTGGCCCGGGCCACCGCCTACGTCGAAGAGGCATGCCACCGGCCCCACGACGTACTGGCCTACCTTGACCGGGACCAGTTCCACATCGAGCACCTGTGGGCGAACCACCATCACCGGGTGGAAAAGGAGATCCCCGACCCCGTCGTCTTCCGCAGCCGCCGTAACCAACTCGGTGGTCTCGGCCTGCTGATGGGACGCGAAAACTCCAGCATCAACGACTTGCCTCTCCACGACAAAGCCGCCTCCTACGCTCGCAGCAACGTCCTGCTGGGCATCATCGCCCCCGGCTACGACCGCAGGAACCCGCTGCTGCGCGACTTCATCAAGACCCACCAACTGGACAGGACGCTCAGGTCGTTTGGACCCCGGGAAACCATGACCACGGTCATCGAAACCCGGCAGAACCTGTACCTGAGCCTGTTCGGACACATCTGGAATCCCCAGAGCATAGGCCTGCCCGTCAACCTGCCGCCTGCACCGAACGGCTCCCGCGAACCTGCCGCCCCGGCACGCCGGCGCGCAGCACGGCGCAGGCCGCCCGCAGGAGGCCGACGCACGGACATAGCCAAGATGATCCACGCCCAGGTCCTCAAGGCCGGCACACGGATCGTGCTCACCTACCGCTCCACCGAGCACTGGGCCACGATCGACGAAGACGGCGGCATCATCCTCGCCGCTACCGGAGGCACCCCCTACGGCCGGGCCGACGAAGCCGGCGCCGTCGCCCGCGGCACCAAGACCTGCCAAGGCATGAACGAATGGCACATCGAAGACGAGAGCGGGACGCGCATCAGCCTGCGGACCGTGCGTGATCACGCGACCGAGGCAGGTCTCCTGTAGCTGTCCCCCGGCTGAACCATCGCTCGCGACACCGCGGACACAGCCGCTTTCAAATCGACCTACCGACCGTTGAGCCACGCTTCAGAACGACCCTCAGGCCCACCTTGCTACGCGTCAGATGGCGCAGAGTGTCGTGGGTTGTATGCCGTGGTTATCCTGCAGTCGTCCATGCGGTGCAGGAAGGGACCAGGTGGCGCTGCCAGGCTATAGCGGTGTCATTCTGCCGCCGGCGTCTCCTGTCGCGGCTCGGCCGGGGCGGGCGTGGAGGCGGCCGGTGCGGTGTAGAAGACCGATGAGCCCTGCTTGGTGCGGTGGGCATGGCTCCTGGCGACCAGCCCTTCGAGGGTGGTACGCACGACGGTGGTCTTCACGCTGCGGTCGGGGTGGGCCAGTGTGAGTGCGGCGGTGACCTCGGCGGCGGAACGCGGTTCGCTCTGCTGCTCGAGGTGGCCGCGGATCAGTTCGACAAGCGTCGGCTTGGCAGCTGACGTGGCCGCCTTCGCGGAAGAGGCCTTGGCAGCGGGCTTCCTGGACGCCGCCTCCTTCGCGCTCGTGCCGGCTGGCCTCTTCGCCCTGACCCGCTTGGATCCGGCGGCGGCCTGGTGAGGTACGGACGGTGCGGCTGTGGTGTCTTGTGCGGTGGCGGGGCTCGCACCGCCCAGGGCCTCCTGCATGTTCACCAGCACCGTGTGGTCGTGCCCCAGAGCACGCAACTGCTCCTGAAGGGCCTCGATGTCCCTGCCGATACGTTCCTGTTCCTTGGTGTTGCGCTCGAGGTCACCCGTCACCTGGGCGGCGTACTGCGATGTCAGTTCTGTGGTTCGGGTCTGGGTTTCAGACATGGCATGGCCCTTTCTGCTGTCCGCGGCGCGGTGGTGGAACCGGGGTCCGTGTGAGGGGACTTGTTGAGGTAGGTGTCCGGTCTGGGACGACTGGATCACTCGCAGGGCACGACTTCCGCGGTCTGCGGCCGTCTGGAGATAGTACGCATGAGTGGAACCGGATGTTCCTCTCGCTGGATGCCTTGCTGCCTCTTCGAGTTGGACAGCCGGCGGACGAGGGGCATGCCGCAGAGCCGGCCGGTGCGCTGTCACGGCTGATGTGTTGTGCCGGGTGCCCTGGTCCGGGTGGGCAGGCGCCAGGTGAGTTCGTCGGTGTCGCGGCAGTAGTGCCATGCGGCCAGCGAGTGCGAAGTCATCAGCCGGTCGAGGAGTTCTTCCGTCTGGTGAGGTGAGTGGCCGCTCAGGCGTGCGAGTTGCTCCATGTCGGAGCGGCCGGTTTCCCCCGACGTGCAGGTGGCCAGTGCCACGGCGGTCAGTTGGACGGCCGGCGCCCATCTGCTCGGCAGTGTCACCGGGGCTGGACGCAGGGCCCACTGGGCGGCCCGGGCCCGCACCCGGCGTCCCGGTCCCTGAACGAAGAGGGCGGCGTCGAGGAGCTGCGCCTCCATGTGCGGGTGCCCGCTGTTTGTGCGGCGGAGCCAGCCGGCGTGCTCCAGTTCCTCCCACAACTCGCTGCGGCCGTACAGGCGCATGCCGCGCAACAGGCCACCGGGCAGCCGGATGTACGCGCTGGCGTCGGCGCGAAGTGCGCACTGCAGGGCCAGCAGCCGGGCGGCGGGGGAGGAGAAACGGGGCAGCGCGGCGGCGAGATAGGTGAGCATCTCCCGCACCCGCCGCTGCTCGCCCGGCCCGTACGGTGACGTGCTGCGCCGGGGATCCGGCCTGTCCGGGACGGGCTTTGGGCGGTCGGCGCCCAGCAGCGTGGACGGCACGACGGCGGTGTGGCTCATGGCGGCGGCGCAGGCAGCGCAGGCGTCCGCCAGCCGCCACGCACGGCCGCCGCGGTCACCGGTCAGTGCGAGGAGCACCGGCCCGGAGCAGCCGCGGTGGCGGGGATGCCAGTGGCAGCCCCGCGCCCGGCACTGACAGGTCCGCAGGTGTCCGGGCAGTGCGTCGGAGCGGGCATGGCGCGCCAGGTGCGTCAGGGCGGCCGACCGTGCGGAGGCCGCCTGCAGCGGGTGGCTGCGCGGGGCGCAGCGGGGGCAGGCAAGGGCCGGCCCGCCCGTCTGCGGGCGCAGTTCCACCGTCCAGATGCGCGGCACCGCGGCATGCGTACCGGTAAGCCGCATGAGCTTGTCGCCCTCCCATCCAGTCCGCGCCCGAGGGGCGCTGCGTGGTCCCGGCAGGCAAGCACGGGAGCCGCGCGCACCGTAGTGCAGATCCCTGCACTCGCACATCGGCGGTATTCGCGGTGCCCACCTGCACAGATAGTGCAGAAGTCTGCACTGACAGGGCAGGGTCCTGCACCGTCGGATGGTGGGGTGACGATCTTGCCGCCCGACCCCGACCTCACCGCGCTGCGTGTCGCGCTCGCGCGGCTGAGGGGTGAGCGCGGGTGGACTTTCGACGAACTGGCCGACCGCAGCGGCCTGGCCCGGCGCACTCTCATCGACCTCGAACACGGCCGTACCACCGGAAGCGTCACCACCTGGCACGCCCTCGCCCACGCCTTCGACGTCCCCGTCGAGCAACTGCTCGCCGCTCTCTGCGACGACCACACCCCGCCCGGACAGCAGAGCTCCTGACCCCGCCGCACCGCAACCGCCCGCCGCGCGCGAATCACCCGAACCGACGAGCAGACACCGAACACTCTCGCGGACTGACGCCCACTTGTTCGATACTGCTGAGCCGTCCGGGGGATACACCTGCCTGCCGTCCCGCGTGCACGGCACGCTCCCTGGCACTTTCACCGCCATGCGCCCCACCCCCGCCTCCACCTGCCGCCACTGGGACGGCAGTCCCCGCGCCACTTAGACGTCGTTTCTTATGGCGTGATCGTTCGTTGAAACGTGCATGACGGATCTGGTTGAGCGGCTGGTGCCGGACGAGTTGTGGGTGTTGTTCCGGCGGGTGGTACCGCCGACGGAGGTCATACGTCCGCAGGGTGGCGGCCGGCGTCGAGCGGGTGACCGCGAAGCATTTGCCGCGATCATCTTCGTGGCCACCTCGGGCTGCACCTGGCGGCAGCTGCCGCCCGTGTTCGGCCCGAGCTGGCAGACGGTCTACCGACGCTTCGCCCAGTGGAGCCGGGACCGGGTCTGGGCCCGCCTCCACCGCGTCATCCTCGACGAACTCGGCGCCCGCGGGGAACTCGACTGGTCGCGCTGCGCGATCGACTCCGTCAGCATGCGGGCCGCAAAAGGGGGCCTCTGACGGGACCGAATCCGACCGACCGTGGCAAGCCCGGATCGAAAATCCACTTGATCACCGACCGGAACGGACTGCCGATCTCGCTGGGCATTTCCGGCGCGAACATGCACGACAGTCTCGGCCTTGAACCGCTCGTGCGCGGCATCGCGCCGATCCGGTCCCGGCGAGGACCTCGTCGACGGCGCCCCGGCAAGCTCCACGCAGACAAGGGCTACGACTACGACCACCTGCGCCGCTGGCTCCGCAAGCGCGGCATCCGGCACCGCATCGCCCGCAGAGGAATCGAGTCCTCACAGCGCCTGGGGCGTCACCGCTGGGTGGTCGAGAGAACCGTGTCCTGGCTGGCCGGCTGCCGACGCCTCCACCGCCGCTACGAACGCAAGGCCGAACACTTCCTCGCCTTCGTCGGTATCGCAGCACTCCTGATCGGATACCGCCGCCTCGATAGACCGATCAAACCGAGAAACCAGTGAGCCGAGGCCGGGCCTCCTCGCGTCCGAAGGCCAGCACCTTCGCAAGTACCTCGCGCATCTCGTCAATGCCTTCGGCCGGCACGTCGAGCACCGCCTCGATCTCCGCCTCCTCCAACTCCAAGTCATCCAGACAACCGGGGTCCAGCGACACCGTGAGCAGGTTGCCTGTCAGAGCCACCTCGCGGACACAGCCATAGGCCGTGCACTGGTCCGGGGTCATCACGCAGTACGTGTCGAACCCGAGCGAGATGTCCTGTGCGGACGGCTCACCGATAGCGCTCGTGAACAGCAGGAAAAAGCCCTCATCCTCCTCCGCCACGCCAGCCTGCATCTCGCCATCAACGTCGACCTCGGCAGCCACCGAACGGGCTGTGAACCTGTATGTCATGCGCCGGTTCTACCAGGAGCCCAGCACAGCTCACGCCCACCCCTCCGCCAACAAGTGCTGTAGACACCTCCATAAGAAACGACGTCTTAGACGATCCCGTGGTACGTCTTCGCTGTACGTATCTAGCACGACTTAGGCCGCCCACTCATTCCCTTGGCCCCCTCGCTGGGAGGCGTTCCACACTATGGAGGTTGCCCCGGCCTCCAACCGTGACCGAGGCATAGCGGGACTACTCCAGCCGTAGATCGTGATCTTGGTGGTGAGGGGCGCCGAGGCGGCAGGTGGCCAGCGTCGATCATCTTGCCCGAGATCGCCCACGCCGTCGCGGGCGTCGGCTCCTTCTCCGTCTACCCGAGTTCACCGAGACGGAGGGCATCCCTTATCTCGCTGAGCTTCGCGGTCGTGGCCGGGGTCCGCTCCTGCGCTTGTTCAGCGAGTCGGAGGGCGTCGTCAATCTCGCTGAGCTTCACGGAGGACAGGACGGCCGCCCGCTCTATCAGGTCGTCCCGGGACACAGTGGTCAGCCACGTGCACGGGGTGAAGCCTGGACGCGGGAACGCGAGCCGCAGCACGCCTTCGAACGGCAGTCCTTCACCGGCGCCGACCGTCACTTCGATGCCCAGACCGCTGATGTCGACGCCCGCCGGAGCGACGACCTGCATCACCCGGATCCCGGACGTGTCGTCTCCCGACAGCAGTACGACCAACCTCCGCTCGTCGAACTGGACCCACCAGACTTCGCCACGTTGCACAAGTCCTCCAGACACATGACGGCAGGCAGACGCTGCGCGACCCTGACGCGCTGTGGAGACGGGTGCGGCCACCGTTGATCATCGGTGTGTGAAAACTGAAGATCATGCGGTGGCCGCAGGTCACAGCGTAGACCCTGCCCGCTGGCAGGAGGCGTTCGAGGGCCTGATGGCCCGGATCGCGGGCCGGTTCGCACGGGTCGAACCCCGACGTCGGGTCGGGCGGTTGGTGCTCGGGCTGCTGTCGGACCTGCCGCGCAAAAACTGCTGGACCATCGCAGAGTGGGCCGGAGAGAGCACCCCGGACGGCATGCAGCACCTGCTCGGGCGGGCCAAGTGGGACGCCGACCAGGTCCGCGACGACGTGCGGGCCTACGCGGTGGAGCATCTGCGGGACGACCAGGCGGTTCTGGTGGTCGACGAGACCGGCGACGTGAAGAAGGGCACCGACACCGTCGGTGTCCAGCGCCAGTACACCGGCACCGCGGGCAGGATCGAGAACGCGCAGGTCGCCGTCTATCCCGTCTACGCCGGCCGCCGCGGACACGCCGCGGTAGACCGGGAACTGTACGTTCCGCGTTCCTGGACCTCGGACCCCGACCGCTGCCGGGCCGCCGGACTCGGTGACAAGACCGAATTCGCGACCAAACCGCAGCTTGCCGCCCGCATGGTCACCCGATTCCTGGACGCCGGCCACCGGGCCGCCTGGCTCGCGGGAGACGAGGTCTACGGCGGCAACCCGACGCTACGCGCCGCGCTGGAAGAACGCGGCACCGGCTACGTCATCGCGGTGGCCTGCTCGCACGAAGTCACCACAGGCGCCGGGAAGTTCCGCGCGGACACGCTGGCCAGGAAGGTGCCCAAGAGGGCCTGGCAGAAGCTGTCCGCAGGGAGCGGAGCCAAGGGCCACCGCTTCTACGACTGGGCCGTCATCGACCTCACCGACCCCCGGCCCGGGAGTCGGCAGTTGCTGATCCGCCGCAACCGCAGCACCGGCGAACTCGCGTACTACCGCTGCTACTCGCCGGCCGCCGCAGTGCCGCTAACCACCCTGGTGCGCGTCGCTGGATCAAGGTGGCGGGTCGAGGAGACGTGTGACGGCGTCGATGTCGTAGAGCCGGTAGCCGGCCGGGCTCCGGTCAGTCGGCGGCACGATTCCCGCGTCGGAGTAGAACCGAATGGTCTTCACCGTCAGCCCGGTCCGCCGGGCAAGATCACCAATCGCGTAGAGCGCGTCGCCGTTCATGTCCTCCACCCTGCTGTCTCCCCCTACTGGAGACTCAAGCGGTCAAGCCCTCCGGCTGATCGAGCCCAGGAGTCCCGACAGGGATCCCACCCAATCTCCCGAAGTGCCGTCATTTCCCGTGAACACTGGCAGGCTCCCCCCTCCACTGACCGCCGTTGAAACTCGTCGACCAACGCTGTCCTTACAAGGGGTCTGGCTCAAGTTCCGTGATATGACCACGCTGAGTGATGAGTGGTTCGTTTTGTGGCCATCTTGTCTGTCAGCCGTGGTCTTCCCAATCTTCTTGGCAGAACCGGGCCTCGCTGATTACGGCGTCACCGGCTCTGGTGGCCCGGACATACATGTTGAGGCCGTCCAGCCCCAGATCTCCACCGCAGCCGAAGACCAGGCCCGTCTCACGCTCTTCGGTGTGCTGGATCAAGGCCGCATCAACGGCGGTTATGGGCATACCAATCAATGGGATGCCCTCGTGCTCGACCTGTGGACCGATGCGACCCTGCACTGTGACGGCACCGAGGACGGGATAGACGCCGCGTCCGCCGGCGTAGTGCGCGGTCACACCGGCCGTATCGAAGCGGTCTTCGAGAAGGATCCACTCGCCGGGACTCTCCCACGGCCGTCCGAACGGGTATCGGCCGTGACGGGCGGCTGGTTCCTCGTTCAGCGCTGCCGCCACCTGATAGGGGCTCATGCCGTACCGCAGCGGACCGATGCGCTCCAGAGGTGTCCAGCCCCAACGCAGACGGTCCTGCTCGGCCTTCACCGGCCATGTCCCGGTGTTCGGCTCTTCCCCGCGCACATCCCGCCACTGGATGATCGGCTTGGCCCCATAAGGGTCTTCGGCCAGATCCGCGCTGGTCAACAGGGCATGGGTGACCATCGTGTCCTGGCGCTGCAAGTACCCCTCGACGTCGGGCGACAAGCTCAGCTCCAGCGAGGCACCCATGGATACCCCCCATGCCGCGACTTCCGGGTCGCCACTCCAGTTCACCCGCACCGAAGCCCCCTCCCGGCGTGCGAGGGCATGGATAGCTGAGCACGCCTCGGACGGTACCCGGGCGATCAGCTCAACGTCCCGCAACCGGACCAGCGGTCCGTCCATCGCATCGATCGCCACAGCGACCAGACCGGAATCCTCCCCGTAGACCGCAGTCATACCCCAGTCGCTGTAACAGCCCCATCCAATCCCGCTGCCCAGACCTTGTGAGACATAGGCGATCGCTCCGTGCAGAGCCGTCGCCACCTGGTCCGGACTCATCCCGAACCGCAACGGCCCCACCCCGACCAACGGCTCAAGCACCCACTGCTTCCGCTCCCCGGGCTTCCGGTCCCACCAAGCCATCCCGATCCCCACCATCCGCTTGAGATCCCGCAGCACATCCTGCAAGTGATCTTGTCGACCACCCTAAGCAGAGCCTGTGACAACGCCTTCAGCCACCGCGTCCTGCTTGCTTGACGGCGCTTCCCTTGGCCGAAGAGGTGAAGCCCGTTCATCACTCAACGTGCCCAACCACAGAAGCTGAGCCAGAACCCTTACAAGTCAACGAAGCCCCCCGACAGTTGGCTGCTGACGTGTGACTCTTCCTCCTCACCGCATACCTGCGCGGCTCTGCGGGGAGCCCAGGGCCGAAGTAGCGGACGACGAGGCGCTGATCAGAGCGCTGCAGGCTCGCGGATGGGATCCGGGTCTGCGTTTTGACCGTGCAGACGTCCCTGTGGCGTGGATCGCTAAACGTTACGGCACGCGATGGTTGGAGCAGGATCGAGACGGCACAGTGTCGTACGGCAGCGGCGGGACGGTCCGGCTCAGGGCCGGGGCTGAGGAGGTGGCTGCCTACTACGCCGGTGCTTCTCGCGGCCCGCTTTTCCCTCCGGTCGTCCTGCCTGAGGTTGAGGAGGCAGAGCGCAGGATCGGTCGCCGTCTTCCCGGGCTGCTTCGGCGTGTCTACACCGAGGTCGCCAACGGAGGTTTCGGGGCAGATGGCGGGCTTGCCTCCCTGACCGGCGGCAACCGGGCTCCGAGACACTTGCGTGACTGGCCGTGCGCGGTCAGCGTCCGCGAACGCAACCTGTCGGAGGGCCTACCGCGGTCATGACTTTTCCTGGCCTACGGCGGCTGCACGATGGAGTGGCATGTCTCATTGACCGCGGTCGACAATCCGGTGCTTCTCTACGACACCGATGGCTACCTCTTTGGTGAAGACCCTCACGACGGCCTGCGCCATGCAACCGCCTCGCTGCGAAAGTGGCTGTGGACCTGGGCTGACGGCCGCGACGTCTGGGAGGAAGTCCTGTGACTGCTCCTCTGAGCATGGGTAGCCGGATACGGCGACGTCGTGGTGCCCGTACCCGATCATGTCTGCGGTCCACGCGGACAACTGCCGTGGTCGCGCGCTTGGTCGGGGGGTTGAGGGTGGGGTGTTTCGTTGGGTCTGTCGCTGTTCTTCGTTGCCGTGCTCACGTGTAGGTCAGCGACGCTTGTGCCGGCGGCGTTCGTTTTCGGCTGGGGGGCCGGGTGGGCCGGGGTGTGTTCCTGCAGGCTGATGTGTGACGGCTGCGGGGGCTGCGTTCCGGCCCGGATGCCCGGATGCCCGGATGCCCGGATGCCCGGATGCCCGGATGTGCGGGGCGCTGTGCGCAGTTGTGCCGCTGTGCCCAGTGCTTGCTGGTCGGTCGGGTCATGGCCTGGGCCACGGCATCGGAACTGATGTGTTGCCTGATTGTGGCCGGTGGTGGGGGCTGGTGGTCGTCCGGCTGGTCGGGGGGTGGGGGTGGGGTGTCTCCATGGACCATCGCGCTTCGAATTTCGCAGTCCCGTACGGCGCTCAGCCGGTATGCCCCGCACGACGCGGAAGAGGCCCTGCCCGCCACCGTACGTCCATGGCCGGGCTGCGCGGCCTGGTGGCCGGGCACGTCGGCCGCGGAGCCCGCCACCGTACGTGCATGGCCCGGTTATGCGGTCTGGTGGCGGGGCATGTGGGCCGCGGGTTTTGGGGGAGTGCCGGTCGGTGTCTGGCTGTGCCGGATTTCTGTGCCGGTCCGGTTCTGTCGCGGGCCGGGGCGGTGCGCAGGCCCGGCAGGCGGGCTCCGGCCGATACGAAAGGGCCGGCGGCTCATGACGACGATGCATATCACCCGGCGCGGCGCGGAGGCGCCGGAGACGGTCGGCACCGCCGGCCCCATGGCCTGCCGCGGAGAAGCGTCGGCGATCAGCGGACGGGTCGCGACGGCACTGCGCCTGGAGGGCCTGGAGCGTCTGGAGGGCCTGGAGCGTCTGGAGGGCCTGGAGGGCCTGGAGCGCGTGGAGTGTGTGGCGCAGATGGCCGGTCCGCCTGGGGGTGAGGCTGCCGTCGGCAGGAACCCCGTCACGTCGGGGCAGCGGCAGCCCTTCGTCCTGTGCAGTGCCTGTATCGGCGATGGGTCCGGTAAGGCCGGTGCTCTGTACGGGGCGTTGACGCCGTCGGTGTTCCTCGTCCCCGGTCCGGCGGGGGACGGGGGTCTCGGCTGCCGGCCACCGGGGGGTGAGACGGCAGGGGCGGCGGTTGCCGCGCTTGAACAGACCGCGGCCTTGTACGCCGTACTGACCGGTGACCGTGATGGTGCGCGGCGGATCGTCGCCGGTATGAGCTGCGCCGAGCGTGCCGGGTTCGCGGACCGTCTCGACGGGCTCCGCGGGCTCCTGGGCACCGTGTGCGGCAACTGCGGAAATGTCGCCGGGATCGGTTCCACGGCGACCGGCTCTTTCAGCGAGACGTGCCGTTTCCTGTGCCGCGGCTGCACCGCAGCGCGCCGCTGTTCCCGGGAGGCGGGTGTAGCTTCGCCGCGAGCATCCCTCCGGGCGCCCGGGGCGGTATCCGGCGCGGCGGTGGAGCTGTCGCGGCCGACGCCGTCAAGGCCACCTGCGGCAACCCGGACTGGCACGACAAGCTGCTGCCCGTCATCC